>JBDLIJ010000033.1:0-19608 GCA_039714935.1 Bacteroidota bacterium
GTCCTCGGAGACCAAGGATAAAATGCGGCCTCGCTCGTCTTGAGTTTGTAGGACTAAACGTGCTGTTTCCGCCACGCCGCTGATCTCAAACTTGATATATTACTACTTATTATAGTGTGCGAAGGTAATATCATACCACTTGATGTATCAACACTAATTGGCGATACATCAAGGCTGATATTTTGTACAACCAATCCTGTTATAGGTTGTGTGCAGCATGAATTCCCATATTTATCAGTCTTTATCACTAAAACATCCTGTCCTCCTGCACCATAACTGCTTGATCCCGTTGTTATGACATATCCGGAATCAAGTGCTGCAGCCAGATAAGGGATTCCATCATCCTGACTTCCTCCAACTGAATTAGCCATGATCAGATCTCCATTATCATTTACATTCAACAGCATCAGATCATCACCAACACCAAAAGATGTGGTAGTTCCTGCAATCATATAGTTACCATCCAGACTCCGGGAAATCTGATATGCTTCATCATTTCCTGCACCACCATACGTCTTTGCCCAGAGAACATTCCCAGCCGGTGTTATCTTAAACAACAAGATGTCATACCCGCCAACGCCATAGCTATTTGTATTTCCCATATAAAGGAAATTTCCATCGTTAGCAATAATTGCATCCCGTCCATAATCATATTGGGTACCACCAGCCTGCTTTGCCCAGATTGTATCACCCGTGCTATTCAGGTACATAATGAAGAAATTCATGATGGTCACTCCCCCGGGGCCAGTATTTCCCAGGTAGGCATAGTTGCCGGATGATGTTTCCTGAATACTACGACTATGTTCACTCTGACCTGTTGTATAAGTCTTATTCCACAAGGGGTTAAGGCTTGCATCAGTCTTAACGATCCAGCTATCGACTCCATCAAGTCCTACAGACCTGCTACTGCCGGCAAAAATATACCCACCATCAGACGTGAGGTCGAAATTCATGATCTCATCATCATCTGTTCCTCCAATAAATTGTTCCTGTACGACATTCCCATTGTCATCAAATCTCAAAATGTACCAGTCATCATATGAGCTCCCGGAATGGACAACCCAGTTCACACTGATATATCCTCCTGAATGGTCTTCTTTGAGGTTATATCCCACATCCCGTAATGCAGTACCAAATGTTTTCGACCATAGTATATTCCCCAGGGAATCAGTTTTGGTAAGTAGAATATCATCACTCCCCTGTCCAAAACTTTGTGTTCTGCCAAGGATGAGATAACCTTTATCGCTTGTTTGATATGCTCCACGCCCCATGTCATCCTGCGGTCCGCCAAATGAAAACTGAACTCCTGCCTGAGCCTGAGTGTTCTGCGAAAAAGAGAGAAGAAATAATGACAGAATAAGAATACCGGGAGATAAAGCATTGATAAAATTATTCGCCCCAATCGTGACAATATTTTCTATTTTCAATCTCATAGATTTAATATAGAACGAATATCGTATAAAAAAAGATTCGGTTTTTCACTAAATATCATCAGATAAAAATCTGATTTTAATAATCTATTGACCTATTATTTTTGTATTCCCTATTATTCAGACACACATCTACCATATATGGTTGCATGAACAATGCATAAATATAATAAAAATGCCACTAATCTATACGAACTATTTTATAAAGTCAAAATAATTAATATCATATCTGGCTTCATTAACTTTTCTTAACTTCATATCTAAATAAGATTCCCTATTTTTGTTTAATAATCCCATTGCATGAAGCTCAACCTCAAGGAGTATTTTAAGCTATCGGCTATTTATGTAGTAGTGGCAGCCTTGCCGCCTGGACTTCAGCTAATTATCCAACCAATAATTGAAGGACACGAAAGGTTGGGCCCTGTTGATTTTTCGCATTTAGCAATAAGTGAACTTGTTACCAGCCTGTCTTTTACTATTGTTTTATTTTATATGGGCAACGCTATCGCCCGGTTTTATTATGACCATAAGGACCGGGAATCGGGCTATCACAAACTGGTATCTACAGTGCTCAATTCTATATTGTTCAGGGGATTGATCATTTTAGGCTTAGCTTATATTTTCAGGGATCATATTGGCAGAGCATTCTCACAGCCTGAACTGCAAAACTTTTCCAGCTACGGTTTCCTGGCAATCATTATTGGTATTAACAGAGCAATTAACTTAACAGCAGCCACTCTATATAGAAATGAGAAAAAGGTTCGCAGGTTTATAATATTAAATATTGCCCTGGGAATGTTAAGGGCAGGATTCCAGGTGATAGGTGTATTTTATTATGACATGTCTTTCATTGGATTTCTTTGGGGAGGAGCTATTGGCAGTAGTATTACAAGTGTAGCAGTTCTGATATATACATACTCTACTTGTGGCTTTAGATTTGATAAGAAGCTGCTAATAGAACTAAACCGTTTTGCGTTCCCATTATTCCAGTTTGCTATCATTCTATGGGGGATTAACTATTCTGAACGATTTTTCATGGAAAATAAAGCCGTAGATCTGGGTATTTATGGAGTAGCATTTGGTATTGCTTTAGGATTTGAAAAGATTTTGATAGGAATACAGGGTGCAACACAACCAGAGATTTATCGTTTTATGCATGTCGGGATAAAAGAAAATGAAGACAGCATTAAAAAGCTTTCCAATTTACTCCTTGCACAGACACAAATCCTTATTGCCCTTGCTATCATCCCGGCAATGCTTTATATGAGTCTTTTTTATACTACTGACGTCAGACTTGCATATGGGCTGATTACAATCATTTTTATGAAATTCATTGTCAGGACACAGTTTCTTATATTCTCATACAGCGCCTATTTCATGAAGAAAACCTATTATTTCCTTTATGTAAATATTGCAGCACTGCTGGCCAGCCTATTACTAAACTTCTTACTTGTACCGCATTTGAGTTATTATGGCGTTCTTATTGCCATCTATGCTGCCTTGTCTATCCAGGCAATATCATTTTACTTTATAAGCAGAAAACTTACGGAGATCAAATGGAACAAGAAGAAAACACTCTTCTTCCCCTTTGCCATAGTCTTATTAACAGGCATGATGGAGTTCCTGAAAGTTAGTTTAGGCCTTAATCCATACATGACCTCCTCCTTCGTAATTGTCACTATTATTGCAAGCCTATCATTGCTATACAAATCAGAGATCAATCAAACGTATATTAAGTATTTGAGATGAAAGCTATAGTGATAAAAAGGCCATTAACAAATAATGAGGTTTCTGCAATCCGTAAGATTGTAAAAAATGGATCATCTGAAATCTATACTTCCATTTCTATCCCAAACGATCTTAAAAAATATAATAAAGGAGTTTACAGCATCTCTGAGGAGGAAAAGAAGCAAATCAATTACCATACTATAGATCTGACCATAAAGTTTGGCGATCAAAAGTTTGCCGGCAAAACGGTCGTTGATTGGTTAAAATTTGATGAAAGCAGTATCTGGTACTACCATAAATTCAGAACATATTTTTTATTAAGAGATCTGAAATATAAGTTGGCCGAGATTCAAAAACTTAGTTCTGTCTATGAATCCGTCCAATATTATACTTGCGAAACATTGCTATCGGATATCACAATAGCCGATAATGTCAGCATTATACTCTCAAGTACTATAAAAAAGCCTAAATGGAATTATGCCTCCCTATTTAATTATTTTCTGATTCTTAAGACCAGATGGATACTCAATATTCTGTCATTCTACAAGACAAAAAACACAAAACACATAGTGTTGGATGTTTCACAACGACAAACACTTATTGACATCCAATCCCTGGCACTTAAACGAGGGAATTATCTGATAGGCTACCTCCTGGATAAGCTGGGTAAAGATTTTCTCATCATTGATGAGGCAATACAACCCAAATTAATGGATGAGTCAAAGATCAATCTTAAACGCGACCACCTTTTGGGTAAAGGAAGCCTCAGCAACCGGTATTTTGGAGAAGGGATACTGTTTAACTATATTTTTAGGAGTAAACTAAGAAAGAAGAGGAAAAGTTTAACACATCATATCAAAAGTTCTCTAAATAAACTTAGTGAATTAAGTGAATCCGTTGATGAAAAGCTCATTATCATGATCTATCAGAAGATGATGGGTGCAACAGGATTCTATATCATGAAATATCTGGCATACAAACATTTTTTTCAAAAGCATTCTTTTAAGACCATCACCACAGTCGATGAGAACAGCCCCACCAGAAAAGCAATTCTGGATGCGGCAAGAGCTTCCGGGATGAAGACACTTGCAATTCAGCACGGTAATATTTATGACCTTCATCCCTCCTACTTATTTACAGCCAATGATAAGCTGGAAGGTGTAATGCCTGACATGACACTGGTATGGGGAAAGTACTATAAAGAATTTCTGGTTCAACAATCAAATTACCCTGAAAAAGCTGTAGCCCTGGCAGGACAGGTGCGAACAGATGTTATTCCTGCTTTATTAAAAGCGAATACTCCTGTTGAAAAAATTATTACAGGCGTGCCGTCCGAATTCAAAATAGTCACTTTTGCATCACAACCACAGCGTGACGAACATCTTCGTAAACAGGCAGCCCTTGAAGTGATGAATGCCATTAGGGATATTCCGAAAACTTACCTGGTCATTAAACTTCACCCTAATGAATCTGGTGATCATGATTATTATGCCAATATTGCTGCAGAGAGTGGCATTAAAAATTACATTATAAGCTATCATATAGATCTTTATCAATTAATTTCGATTAGTTCTGTTGTAATCACCTGCTTTTCAACAGTGGGAAGCGAAGCCGTTTACTTTGGTAAACCTTTAATCATACTTGATTACCAGAAGCAAGATTTATTGAGATATATTGAGCTTAAAGTTGCTTTCCCAGCTTATAATGTAATCGAATTAAAAAATACACTTACTGCACTTCTCAATAACAAATTGAAAGTCAACAAGCTGGCATACGATAATTTCATTCGGGAATATGCATATAAGATTGATGGAAGTGTCAGCAAACGTATTCTCAATGCAATAAGGACAATGGAATAGCTTTGAATGTTTAATTTTGTAAAGATGATAAACTTCAACAAAGAAATAGATGTTTCGGGCAAAATAATTAGTAATAACAGCCGGGTATTCATTATTGCCGAGGCTGGTGTAAACCATAATGGTGACATTAATCTGGCCAAGAAACTAATTGATATCGCAGCAGACGCAAAGGCTGATGCAGTTAAAGTCCAAGCATTTAAGACTGAAAATCTTATCCTTTCAGATGTTGAGAAGGCGGCCTATCAGAAGCAAACCACAGGGCAGTCAGAAAGCCAGTATGAAATGCTTAAACGGCTTGAGATTAGCAAGCAGCAGAATCTAGAACTAATGAATTATGCCCGGGAAAAGGGTATTATTTTTTTAACAACACCTTTTGATGAAGGCAGTCTTGATGAGTTAGACGAACTCAAACTACCTGCATACAAAGTTGCATCCACTGATACAACAAACTTACCATTTTTAAGAAAGATTGCACAAAAGGGAAAACCAATATTTTTGTCAACAGGCATGAGCTTCCTGTCGGAAGTCGGCGCCGCACTTTATGAGATCAATAAGTATAATCAGGATGTGGTCCTGCTTCAGTGTACAGCAAATTACCCGATTAAAAATGAAGAAGCAAATCTAGCAGTCATCAACACTTATAAAAAGGAATTTGGCATGCTTGTAGGGTATTCAGACCATTCGGTAGGGCTCGGGGCCTCTCCCTATGCCGTACCAATGGGGGCCTGCGTGGTAGAAAAGCATTTTACACTGAATAAAGACGCTTCAGGACCCGATCACAGTGCCTCATTAGCACCTGAAGAATTAAAGCTTTATGTTAAAGAGATTCGAAAGGTAGAAGCATATCTTGGCAATGGAATTAAAGCACCTACACCGGATGAAAAAAAAACACGACTATCCTTGCAAAAATCTTTAGTAGCTTTGCTTCATATTAAAGAGGGAGAGACTTTCAGCCTAAACAATATTATTGCCAAGCGAACAGGGGGGAAGGGTATTTCTCCTATATATTACAAGGAACTAATTGGGAAGAAGGCATCAAGGGAATATAAACCCAACGACATAATAGATGAATCATGAAATAAGCATATTGGGTGCTGGTGGCCATACAAGGTCGCTCATTAACCTGCTTGAAGCAAATAACTTTGAAATATCCGGGATTTATGACGCAAGCTTCGATCAGGATAGACAGGAGGTGATCAACGGGTATAAACTCTTGGGCAAACCATCTGATATTACTGATCAGGTAGTTATCCTTTCATATGGAAACAATGCTAAAAGAGCACAATTGTATATTGATCTCTCTGGCAATGTATTTTCAGGAAACCTGATCCATCCATTATCAATAATAGCTGATCGTTGTAGTTTTGGTCATGCCAACCAAGTGTTCGCAAAGGTTTGTGTGAATGCAAATGCAGAGATCGGGAATAATAATATAATAAATACAGGAGCTATTATTGAACACGAGGTTAAAATTGGCAATCATAATCATATCGCTGTTGGTGCAATCATATGTGGCAGAGTTGAACTCGGCAACCTTTGCTTTATCGGAGCAGGAGCAACGATAATCGACAAGATAAAAGTAGTTGATGGTGTGACCATCGGGGCCAATGCAGTTGTTATAAAAGATATTACAGAGGTCGGCACATACGCGGGCAATCCGGCCAGGAGGGTAAAATGATCTATATCTCATCCAGTTGTGTAAAATTTGATACAATATCGGAAAGCATTCGATATCTGGCTGAAAACGGCTTCCGCAACATAGAATTATCAGGAGGAACCAATTATTATGAACAATTGTCAGATGACCTGATCAAGCTTAAAACCCAATATGATTTATCATTCACCATTCACAATTACTTCCCACCACCACCGAAGCATTTTGTATTAAACCTTTCTTCATCAGATGAAGAAATTTATGCTTTATCATTTGAGCACTACAAAAAGGCGATTAATTTGGCTAAACAGTTGGATATTGAAAAGATTGGAATTCATGCAGGTTTTCTTTTTGATCCAAAAGTCAAAGAGCTTGGGAAAGATATTTCCTTACATGAACTTATTGACAGAGAAAATGGATTAGATCGCTTTTGCAATGCCTACAATTCTCTTATTCAGGAAGTCGATGAAATTCAAATCTATATCGAAAACAATGTTGTCTCAAACAAGAATTTCAACACCTACAGGGGAAATCCTTTCTTATTGACTAATTTTGAGGATTATCTGGAGTTAAGAGAAAGAATAAATTTTCCTTTGATCCTTGATGTAGGACATCTGAAAGTTAGCAGTAACACTTTAAAACTTGACTTTTCACAGGAATTATCAAAATTCCTGCAACATACGGATTATCTTCATCTGAGCGAAAATGATGGTTTAACTGATAGCAATGATCCTCTGTTACGCAATGATATGCTCAAGACAATATTGGATTCCGGCATTAATAATAAAACGATCACCCTGGAAATCTATGATGATATTAAAAAAATCAAAGCTTCATATGAACTATTAAACTGAAATGAAATACCCTATATATATACCCGAGATAACTGCTACTGAAAAAGAATATGTCAGCGATTGCCTGGAGAGCACATGGATATCCTCAAAGGGCAAATATATCAGTCAATTTGAAGAAAAAGTAGCAACGTTTTCCGGGGTCAAACATGCGATTGCCGTACATAATGGCACAGTTGCACTTCACCTGTCCCTCCTTGTCAATGGAATTGGCAATGGTGATGAGGTAATCGTCCCTGACTTCACATATATTGCAAGTGCCAATGCTATTTTATACGTCGGTGCAAAACCAATACTGGCCGATGTGGATCCCGACACCTGGAATATTACAGCTTCCACCATTAAGAAACTGATCAGTCCGAAAACTCGCGCAATTATTGTTACAGATGTATATGGGCTTACACCGGATATGAATGAGATCAACAAGCTGGCCAAAGAAAATGATTTGATTGTTATTGAAGATGCCGCAGAATCTATTGGGGCAAGTTATAAAGGAAGAAGGGCCGGATCACTGGCAGATATTTCAATTTTTAGCTTTTTTGGCAATAAAACGATCTCAACAGGAGAAGGAGGCATGGTTCTTACGAATAATGATACCATTGCGAGCCTGCTTAGAAAACTGAAGAACCAGGGTAACTCCAACACAATCCGCTATTATCATGATGTTTTAGGTTATAATTACCGTATGACCAATATTCAGGCTGCTATAGGATTAGCCCAGATGGAACGTATTAATCATATCCTGGAGAGAAAAGCAAATATCAACGAATATTATCGTAATCACCTAAAAAGTTATGCTCGCTTTCAACGCGTTGATGATGGTTATATTTCCTCAAACTGGATGGTAGGCTTTCTTGTGGAAGATATCAAACAAAGAGATGAATTAATGGCCTCCCTTGAAGCAGATGGTATTGAAACCAGACCTTTCTTTAATCCTGTGCACACTATGCCTTTTTATGATGAATATAATAATCCGGTTTCAGTTGAATTATCTCATAGAGGTATCAGTGTGCCATCCTATCCTATGCTAAACAAAGAAGATATTGATTACATTAGTTCAAGAATTATTAATTTTTTAAAATAAACACATCAAATGAAGAAAGCATTTATCACCGGTGTCACAGGGCAGGATGGATCCTACCTGGCTGAATTCCTACTTGAAAAGGGATACCAGGTACATGGCCTTGTCCGGAGATCTAGCCTGGAAGTAAAACTCCGTATAAAGCATCTGTATTTTGACCCGCATAATCGTAAAAATGAATTTTATGTGCACTATGGAGATGTGACTGACTCATCGAATATTATCAGACTCCTTAAAGAAATTCAACCAGATGAAATTTATAATCTGGCCGCTCAAAGTCACGTCAAAGTTTCATTTGAAACACCCGAATATACAGCAAATGCAGATTCTCTTGGCGCATTAAGAATTCTTGAATCAATCAGAATACTAGGACTTGAGAATAAAACCAGATATTACCAGGCTTCCACCAGTGAATTATTTGGAAAAGTACAAGAAATACCGCAAACTGAACAGACTCCTTTTTACCCCAGGAGTCCATACGGTGCAGCAAAATTATATGCCCATTGGATCACAATCAACTACAGGGAAGCATATAACATTTTTGCATGTAATGGAATATTATTCAACCATGAATCCCCAAGGCGAGGAAACAGCTTCGTTACCAAAAAAATTGTTATGGCAGCGGCAGATATTTCCAAAGGAAAACGTAACAAACTGTATCTCGGAAACATGAATGCTAAAAGAGACTGGGGTTATGCTCCTGATTATGTGGAAGCCATGTGGATGATGCTTCAGCAGGGAAAACCAGAAGATTTTGTTATTGCTACAAATGAAACTCACTCCGTCAGGGAATTTACAAGCCTGGCATTTAAGTACGCAGGTATTGACATCAAGTGGGAAGGTGAAGGTGTGGATGAAAAAGGCATAGATGCCAAAAGTGGGGAAGTTCTCGTGGAAGTTGATCCCTGGTATTTCAGGCCAACAGAAGTAGAAATGCTTATTGGTGACTTTTCAAAAGCCAAAAAGAAAATGGGCTGGGAACCAAAAGTGAAATTTGACGAGCTACTGAAAATCATGATGGACCATGAATTAAATGATGAATAAACCATTGGAAAAGATACTCGCAATCATACCTGCACGTGGAGGCAGTAAAAGGATCCCCAACAAAAACATCAAACCCCTCAACGGCCTTCCATTGATTAATTATACGATCGAGCTTGCTCTTTCTAATCAGAATATCGACAAAGTCATCGTTTCTACGGAAGACACTGAAATCGCAAAGATTGCCATGGCATGTGGTGCCGAAGTACCATTCATGCGTCCAGACAAATTAGCTATGGACAACACACCAGACCTGCCTGTAATCCTGCACGCCCTGGAATGGTTAGAAGATAATGAGAACTACCATCCTGACAAGATCTTACTGCTAAGACCAACTACTCCATTTAAGACAAACAACATTATCAATAATTGTGTTGACATCCTTAATGATGATCCGACAGCCACATCCGTGCGTACAACTCACAGAGCCGAGGGCATTGATCACCCCTACTGGATGTTTAAAAGTAAAAATGGCTACCTACAACCTTTTATCGATGGAATTGAACTTACACAATATTACCAGAGGCAACTTTTACCCGACTGCTATAAGATTAACGGGGTTGTTGATGTTTTAAGACCGGAAGTCATCAGAGACTCTAATAATTTATTCGGAGACCAAATCAGGTTCTGTGAGATTGAAGAAAACAATGCAGTTGATATTGATACCCCGCTGGATTTTGTCTATGCAGAATTCCTGATAAAGAATAAAATCTTTTAGCGTGCAACCAATACTTTTCTTGTTTCATTGATATTATCTGTCAAAATTCTCAGGTAATACATTCCCTGTAACAGCTTTGCTACATCAAGCTGGATCCTTTTATGATCTTTTCTCCTTATCACCCTTTCCAGAACTTTCAATCCGGCAGTATTATATAGACACACTTTACACTCCTCAAAAGAGTTTAAATCAATACATAATAAATCTTTTGCCGGGATGGGATAGATATTTATATTAAAATTCAGTTCATCATTAAAGTCTCCTACAGGCATTCCCAAGCAAGGGTGTTCAGACTCCCATTCGGGTGTTCCCCCAAGATATGTAGCATGAAACCCATTTCCACTGCTATCATTTATAATGACCCCGGATCCTTCTTCAAGGTTCCATAATGCAATTGTATAAATATCAGTTCGATGATATAGGCATGGAGGTGTAAAATCCTTTGAGTAGCGTGCTATATCAGATATTCGGATGTCATCTACAGAGCCATTAAAGTACCTGTCGTAGCCTCCGTTAGGCGGATATCCCCATGCTCCAACAGCCAGATTAAAATATGTGGCTGGTGTTTCATTATAAAAAGCTGCTGTACCATTTTGTCTGATACCGTCAACAAATAACATCATACCGGAATCAGGATGAAATACTCCTGCAACATGGTACCAGATGCCAGCTTCCCAGAAATTCCCATTTGAGAAAACATCATAATATTCTGTGGGGGTTTTGAAATATGCAAAGCGAATATGTCCGGGATGGGTCATATGGAGGGGCTCAAAAGCAATGTAGTATTCTTCATAATTAGGCCCGGGATTACCTTCCTGGCATACAAGACTTACATATTCAGACAAAGATGGGTCATAAACTTGTGCAGGCTTAAACCACAGTTCAATTGTCCGGACACCATTCCCTGCACCGGGTTCTGCGTAAAAATTATCGTTAATACCGTCCAGTGTAATTATATGCTGGGAATAAGTACATAGTGTAAAAAACCAAAATATGATGGATATGAACCTCATTTTTGCATCTCCTAGTTTGCTATGACTATTTTTCTACTTGTAGAGCCTCTATCGGATTTAATTCTCAACAAATAAGTTCCTGCCGGAAGTTCAGAGATATCAATGGAAAGCCTTGGTGTCACAAGGTTTTTATAAGACCTGCCAATTAATAACATACCCAGATTATTCATCAGACGTATATCACAATCTGCTATTTCCCCCAGATCCACTGTAATATTATCCTTTGCAGGATTAGGATACACCACAACATTCTTTGCAAACGATAAGTCGATGTGATCATTTACTGCAGTGGGAGTACACGGATTGTCATTATACCAGAATCCACCATCAAGAAATGCATAATGTCCGTTTCCACTACTATCGATCAAAATATTACCACTTCCTTCGTCAATATTCCATAGCGCAATCGTGCTTCCATCTGTAATCAGATTGGGACAGGGAGGAATAAAGTCATCATCGTACCTGGCAGAAGCAGATATCCTGATATCATCAATCGATCCATTAAAAAACCTGGTCAGTGATGAAGGAGGATATCCCCATGAACCAATACCTATACTTAAGTCAGTAATAGCCGTTGCATCATAGTATGCTGCCGTTCCAGCTTGTTTCTTTCCATTAATAAAAAGCATCATTCCTGAATCAGGATGAATTACCCCCGCAACATGATACCAGACCCCGGCATCCCAATGGTTTGTATCTGATAAAACAGCATAATAATCATTAGGAGAAACATAATACGAAAACCTTAACGCTCCTGCCGGATATATTGGCTGGGGCTGAAAAGCAATATAGAATTCATGCACATTAGGCTGCCCTGCACCCACATCACGACATATCAAACTGGCAAATTCAATCAAGTTAGTATCATAATTGATATAGGGTTTAAACCATAATTCAAAGGTCCTTGCACCATTCGCAGCATTGGCATCT
This sequence comes from Bacteroidota bacterium, assembly GCA_039714935.1. Classification (GTDB taxonomy): domain Bacteria; phylum Bacteroidota; class Bacteroidia; order Bacteroidales; family B18-G4; genus B18-G4. The sequence goes on from JBDLIJ010000033.1 coordinate 12,306, forward strand.
GAGTGGATGCAATCACTTCCATTACCAATATAGAGGACCGGATTTTGAGCCTGTATGCTTAATATCATCCCAAGCAACAATAAAAAAGTAATTGCTCTCATATGGGTTTTTTTCAAATATAATAAAACTTGACGTCATAATCAAGTACTTCTTTGATATGAGCATTAAGAATGCCTTAAATTAGCTCCTTCACCAATTTCCTTATATTTGCATAATTATTCAAGCGGATTTGGACAAAAAGCAATTGAACATTTTTTTCGCCGGTGCCGGTTCCATAGGCACAGCCATTGGGAACGCCCTGGCAAAGGCGGGGCATGGTGTAAGCCTGTACACCATTGAAGAGCATGTGGCTAAAGACATCAACGAGCGGCATATCAACTCGGATTATTTCCCCACTGCATTGCTCAACGATAAGCTTGTGGCTACCACCAACATCCAGGATCTGAAAGATGCCGACATTCTGTTTCTTGCCATCCCTTCCATCATCACTGTTGACTTTATACTGCAAAACAAGGATATCATCAACAAGGATACCATGCTGGTGAACCTGGCCAAAGGCTTCGGATGCGGAAAGATGACCATCACTGCCTGCCTGGGAAAAATGCTCGACAACCCCATTTGCACCATGAAGGGGCCCACATTCGCACGTGAGATCATCAATGGCCAGCCAACCGCTCTCACCTTTGCTGCTTCAGATGTAAAGCTATTTCATCAGACAAAGGAGATATTTGAAGATACATCCATCTTTCTTGATTTTACAACTGATGTAGAAGGTGTGGAATATTTGAGCATCCTGAAAAATATATATGCCATCACTGTGGGAATTGTAGACGCCCACTTCGACTCACCTAACCTCCGCTTTCTCATTCTCACCAAAGCCTTTGACGAAATGAGAAGGATCATGCTCCGCATGGGAGGCAATGAAGAATCTATGTTTCATTATTGCGGGTATGGTGACTTTAGCCTGACGGCACTTAACGACCTCAGCCGTAACCGCACGCTGGGACTGCTGATAGGGAAAGGATTTTTTACACCCGATATCTCTGACAAGATAGTACTGGAAGGCAAGATTGCAGTGAATACCATCTGCACCGAAATACTTAGTGAATCAGACAGTAAGGAGTTTCCACTTATCTTTGAACTGCACAAGATCTTTGTCAATAATTATGATATATCAGCTTTTGTAAGCAATATACTTAAGCTGGCACGATAATAAACCTGAAGTATATGATTAAAGGGAAAAAAATACTCTTGCTTGCCCCCCATCCTGACGACCCGGAATACGCATGCGGAGGCAGCATTGCCCGGTGGAGTAAGGATAACGAATTGTTTTATACAGCATTTTCACCCTGTATAGAATCATTACCCGACACTTTTGCTGATGACACCTTATTTAAGGAACTGAAAGCAGCAGCATCTGTTCTCGGCATCCGGGAAGCAAATATTAACACTTTTGACTTTCCTGTAAGAAGGTTTAATGAACACAGGCAGGATATACTGGAGACGCTGGTTAATATCAGGAAAGACATCAAACCCGACATCGTATTGATGCCCAACTCAAATGATATCCATCAGGATCATAAAGTTATTTATGAGGAAGGGCTCCGGGCTTTTAAACATTGTAGCCTGCTGGGTTATGAGTTGCCTTGGAATAACCTTGAATTCAAATCAAACTTCCACGTCAGCATAAGCGAAAATGAGTTAAACACCAAGTGGAGAGCGATCGAATCCTATGAATCCCAGGGCATCAGATCATATAAGTCAAAAGATTTCTTTGATGGGCTGGCACGTGTAAGGGGTATTCAGGCAGGCACAGAATTTGCCGAAGCCTTTGAACTGATCCGCTGGATCCTATAACTTTTCTTTTATCGTCTTTACCAGTTCTTTCGTTTCCGGGTCCCTGAGCTCAGCAATATCCTGTATGGCCCAGTTAGGATCGAAAGAGATCATGTCATAAAGCTTATTCTCCGGATCTATGACTACAAACGAGTTCCTGTTGGCATCAATGGTGATCAGGCAATCATCAAAAGGGGCAGAATTTTGTAACCATTCGAGCTCAGCCAGGGCGGCTGGCTTACCTGGAAGACTTTTAAAAGTAATTTTTTCACCATCACTAAAATAGAGTTCCCCTGTAGCAGTACTTGTTGCCATATACCGATCATGAAAATTCCTGCCGCCATGCGGGCTCTTCATCCCTTCCAGCACTTTGCTATGTGCGCCGTTCTTCATATTGACACTATAAACAGCCCCCTCATGAAAAAAAGTGGCCAGCAAATACCCTGCTTTCCTGGCATCATAAACAACCGAATTAATAAAAGCAGCCCGCTGTGCCGTCGGCAGAACTTGCTTTTCAGGATCTTTAATGAACATGTATTCCATCCCCTCTTTTCTTAACATGCTGGCTTCTTTAGCATTCCTGGTTAAGACAATCTCCTTCCCCGTCCTGGGATTGAATCCTTTCTGAAAACCATGCTCCCATGCAAACCACTCCCAACTTTGATTAAAGCTACCCAGCTCATACTCAAAAATGCAGTCATACCCCGATGATGAAACGAGTATACGGTCAGGGTCTGAGCGATGATTAAACTGTACAGTATGTATATAGCTAAACCATGGATTATCGATCCTCTCAACTACATCATGACCAATAACATGCACAACATTTTCTGTTGATACCGCTAAAATATCCTTACTGACATCAACCCCCCTGGGTTCGGTAAGGAAACTCAGTATTTCATGTTTCGTGATTAGTCCGTTCGCTATCTCAACATAGACCAGGCCGCCCTGAGCCGCTTTCCTGCGCTCCACACTGCCTACCCTGCCAGATTTGCTTTGTCTGGACTTCAGATAGCGGGTCCTTATCTCCTGAAGATCGAAGCTTTTAACAGTGATCAAAAATGCCTTTGGCGAATAAAAATCACTGCTCTTATTAAATGTCGAAAGATCGTGTATCATCATTCAGTGCATATATCCTGCATAATTTTCGCCATGCTTTGTGCCGATGCATACCTGGAATATTTATCCAGCATGCCGGTATTTAACTGAGCTAAATTACCACTATTCTCCTTCCACGTCAAGTACATTTGATAAAGTTGCTCCTTGAAAGCATCCTTTTTATGGTATTCGATCATGTGATTACGACCGGTTTCCTTCAGTATCTCAGCAGCATCGCCAGCTTCAGGCCCTACTGAAAGCACAGCTGTGCCGGAAGCAAGATATTCAAACAATTTGCCCGTGATGATAAGCTTATTGTTTCGCGATTGCGGCACAACAAAAAGCAAGAGGTCGGATGCTGACATCAGGCGTGTAACTTCAGCATGTGGCACATAACTCAATATTTCAAGATTGTCGCTCAGGCCTTTACTGTTAAAATACTCAGGTACTGAGGCATCCAGGTTGCCGACAAAGCGAAGGCGAAAATCTTCCTTAAATCCCTCCTTTTCCCCTATCAGCTCACATATTCCATCCCAGATGTCAGGGATATGCTGGTTGGGCTTAAAATTTCCTGTATAGGTCATTCTGAACTTATCATCCTTCATTGAGCCGGCATGTTCATTACCCATATCAGCCATATCAAAACCATTCATAACCACCTGAACATTGCCGTTCCTGTCGTTAAACTCCTGTTGCATGCCGGGGCTCACTACAGTTACGGCATCAGCAGCCTGCAGCACTTCATCCTCATATTTTTTATCAATGCTGCGTGTTCTCCCCGATCGTGGAAGCATATCATTATAATACACCGTTGTCCACGGATCGCGCAGGTCAGCCACCCACCTGATGCCGGTCTTCTTTTTAATCTTCAATGCTGTAAGGTGAGTGGAATGTGGAGGCCCCGTTGAGACAAGCAGGTCGATATGCTTCTCATCGATGATCCTGAGTGCTTCCCGGTATGCGTACGGGATCCATCCTTTACGTGCATCAGGGATAAAAAAGTTCGACCTGATGTACATTGACAGCCGGTCGAGCAATGACTTTTTCTTGTCGATATTTATCAGTGCCACAGATACCGATCCATCCTTTTTCCCTTTCAGCATATTATAAAAACGGAAAGGGTCACGGCTCTTAGTCTTAAATACTTCCAGCCCCTCAGGTATTTCAGAGATGAGGTTCTCATCCCTGGCAGAATATGTTCCATCCTCTACGGTAAGCACATAAGGCCGCCATCCGAAGCCTTCGAGGTATTTCACAAACTTCAGCCAACGCTGCACACCCGGGCCTCCCGCAGGCGGCCAGTAGTAGGTGAGTATGAGTAGGCGTTTCATTTGATGTTGCGGTTGATTAATATCTTATCATTTTAACTTAATTGGGTGTTGGGCGTTAGGCACCAGGAATTCTAAAGTTTTTTCCTGATCTCAATAATTCCATAAACAAGTACAAGGAGTAATAACAAGATGCTGCTTGCATAGCTGATGGTTTCTCCTGTACTATATATTGTTGGATGGAACTTAAACTCAATCGTATGCTTCCCTGCCGGGATGATCATCGCCCTGAGTATCCAGTTTGCCCTGAAATGGGAAGCCGGTTCTCCATCGATATAAGCATTCCATCCGTTGGGATAATAGACCTCTGAAAATACCGCCAGCTGATCTGTTGCAGCATGCGTTTCATAAGTCAGGTGGTTTGGTTTATAGTCAGTGAGGGAGATCGATGCCGCCGAGTCAGGGATAAATGAACTTCCATCAATTTCATGACTGAAGCGCTGATCAACAACCATGCTTAGAGCGGGATCAATATCACCGACAGATACAATCTCAGCATCTGCATTTTCAACAATCTCATAATCATGAACAAACCATGCAGGGCCCATGGCATAGGGATTAGTGATGGGTGCAGGTCCATTGCTCGTCATGATGATCAGGTATTTTGTGTTCAGCATATTTATCACCGGCAGACCACCGAGCACCCCTTGCAGTTGTCCGGGATCAGCACTTGTACGCAATACATTCATTAAACGGTTCATCTCCGGGTCAATCTGCATCTCGATCAGTTCCTGATAACGCTTAAGTTTAGCGCCATGATAACCACCGATAGAATGATGAAAATAAGAAGTGCTTGCATCGCTGAATGGATTCAAGGTCATGTTGAGCACCCTGAACCCGGTCTCCGGGTCACGCATTATCTGTTTATCCGCATCAGAGGGCGTATAAGGATTTTCTACGGTAGCACTCCTGACAAAATTATCATCATTGAGGTATCTTTTGTTCACCACCCACATATCAACTAATACCAGCAGTGCCACTCCTGCGAGGGCATACATCATTTTCAGCTTTTTCTTCAGGTACAACCAGATAAGTCCTGCTGAAAGCACAATAAATGCTAATGAACGAAAAGCGTCCAGGCGTAATATACGGATACGATCGTTGACAAGAGCAGCGATCGCTTCATTATGCATGTCTGAAGGGAAACCGAGCTGCGTTAGAAATCCTGCGTCGCCAGGGTTGTTGACATTGAATAGCATGCCTGGTATTGCCAGCAGGATCAGCAAGATACCACCCAGAATAATCACTGAATATTTTAAACCTTTCATCAACAGCTGATCATCTCTTTCCTTTTCAAATACTTTCGAAAGGGCCAGTATCCCCAGTAATGGAATGGCGAACTCCGCAATGACCAGGATCATGGTAACAGCCCTGAATTTATTATAGCCGGGTAGGAAATCAAGAAAAAGGTCGGTAAACCACATAAAATTCTTTCCCCAGGCCAGCATTATTGATAGTATGGTAACAGTCAGGAGCCACCATTTTAGTTTCCCCCTTACCACAAACAGTCCTAAAATAAATAGAAAAACGATGATGGCCCCGGCATATACAGGTCCGGAGGTAAAGGGTTGCGTACCCCAGTACAGTGGTAGTTGTGATGCAATTTTCCTGGCATCTTTTCTGGGCACACGATATTTTATAAGCAGGTCGTACATATTTGACTTTTCACCTGCATCAGCATAAGAAGCACCACCCATAAAGTCAGGTATGAGCAATGTCATGGACTCGCTCACACCATAGCTCCATTGTGTGATATAATCCCGGTCGAGCCCGCTGGTTTTGTTTTCAGCATTATTGGTAAGTTCTGATTTGCCACGTGTGGTATACTGCGTATGATCTGATGAGATAAGCATACTGGTGGCATGGGTACCAACGGCAAGCAATGATCCGATAAGCAGTACGCCTGATGCCTTGATAAAATGGTTCCAATTCTTATTTCTGATCGTCTCCACAAGTTCAAAAACACCATATACCAGAATGATCATAAAGAGATAATAGGTGATCTGCAGATGGTTGGCCGCAATTTCCAGTGCCAGGAAAAAGGCTGTCAACAGTGCTCCGGCAATATATTTTCCGCGGAAAGCAAGTATGACGCCTGCAACGACCGGAGCCATATATGCCACTGCTGCTGCCTTGGAATTATGGCCTGCTTCAATAATAATGAAAAAATAGGATGAAAAGGCAAAGGCAAAGGCTCCCATGGCAGCGATCCATGGCTTGACCCTCATCACCAGCAACAGAATAAAGAAACCAAGGAAATACACAAACACCTGGTTAGCCGGATGTGGCAGGCCAAGCTGCAATACTTTATTGACCTTTTTGAACAGGTTACCCTCAAACTGTACCGAGATAAAATAGGCCGGCATCCCTGAAAACATGCTGTTCGTCCACAGCGTTTGTTCATCCGTTGATTTCCTGAAATCAGTGATCTCTTTCGACATTCCCTTATAGCGGTCAATGTCGCCTTGCTTGAGCTTCTTGCCCTCCAGAGCAGGAGAAAAATAGATCAGGCTGATGAGCACAAATGCCAATAATGCTACCAGATAAGGAATGTACTTTTTGTAATTGAGTTTTTCCATTATTATTTTATTAGATTCCGGATGCCGGATGGCGGATACCGGATGCGTTGTTCACTAATTTCTAATTTCCAATATCGAGTATCGAATATCAAGTATCGGATTTCGAATATAACTCAAAACCCAACACCCAAAACTCAAAACTCATTCATCAACCTCTTCGAAATCAACATATTCCCCCATATTCTCCGTTGAGCCTTTTTTATCTTTCTGAGGTACCTGATCGATATTCACTTCACCTTCCTTAGCCTTTTTCTCTTTTTTATCGTCAGGCTTGATCCCCATCTGATCCATCATTTTCTTTTGCTTGCGCTTTACCCAGTACAACAGCAAACGGGGGAAGACATACCTGATAAAGAGAGAAAAACCTAACCATATCAGTATCAGTATAAATATAAAATTTAAGAATCCTTCCATATGTATCTACCAGCTATTATAGTATTCACTGCTGCTAAATTATTAATT
>JBDLIJ010000034.1:0-19403 GCA_039714935.1 Bacteroidota bacterium
CTTCAAATGAAGCTATCCTTAATATTTTCGGACACCTGACATGTGGATCCAGAAACCACATGAGGTCTTTTTCAAGCTTATTGAATGGGAATGGGATTACTTATACACCTCAATATATTAACCAGGATGATTATGATGCAATCATCGCCGGAAGCCATGAAAAATGCGGCAATAGCAGAGTAAACAAAAAAGGTAATGCTAATCGCACCGGAAACGGAACAGGAAATTGCAATGGCACTGGCAATAAAGGTAATAACAAAAAAGGTAATAGCAAAAAAGGCAATGGTAATAGAGGCAATGGTAATGGCAATAGAGGTAATGGCCCTAATTAAACACAAGTCTTAATTAACGAATACTACATACAGTAGGATTGCTGATCGTAAAAAGAGAAATTAAAATATTAAATTAAAGAGGCTGTCTAAAAAGGGCAGCCTCTTTCTATTATAAGAAATAACAGAACAACTCAGCTCTTTATCAATATCAATGGCATAATACTTGTATCTTTATCCAGCTAAAAAGTTAATGATATGAAAACAAAATATTTATTTATTTCCTTGATCTCATTGTTGTTAATTACTTCAGGTAATTTATTCGGTCAAGACCAGATCTTTAAACGCAATCAGGAGGTCATTCACTGTAAGGTGAAGGAAATTGGTACAGAATCGATAAAGTATAATTTGCCGGACTATTCTGAGGATGTGGTTTTTGCCATCGAAAGGGATAAAATATTTAAAATTGTTTTTGAAGATGGCAAGGAGCTGAAATTTATGAAAGAAATTGAAAACCCTGAAAATTATGCAGACAATAAAAAGAATGCCATTAAAATTGACTTTCTTTCTCCTTTAACAGGGAATACAAGCTTTTCTTTTGAGCATAGTATTGCGCCCGGTCGTAGCATTGAGGCAGGCCTGGGGATCATTGGCCTGGGCTTTGATCCCGACGACAGGAATCCTGCCGGGGCATTTATCCGTTTTGGGTATAAATTTATTAAATCACCCGATTTTTATTTTAATAAATTGCGATATGCCCATATACTGAAAGGTGCTTATGTCAAACCGGAAATTTCGGTGGGGATGTATTCTAAGGATGTAAATGAATATTATCTGGAAGGCGGCTCTCATATATCGAGGGAGCAGACTTTTTCAGGGACTATTCATCTTGTACTTGGGAAGCAGTGGGTATTCAGTAATGTGTTCCTGGTCGATTTTTTCGGAGGGATAGGATATGGTTTTGATGATGGCGACGGAGGGTATCATTACGGCTATTCAACCAATCAGAGCGAATTTCCGATCAGTGGTTCTGCCGGCCTTAAGATAGGCTTGCTGATTAAGTAAATTTTCATCACTTCAATACCGGATTGGGATTGCAGATCTCGTTTTTATTACTACCTTTAAATTATTAAAGGTCCCCGGAAGTGATGAAGTATCTTCTTTTATTTTGCATAGTCATCATTGTTTCTTTGCAGTCATATGCTCAAAAAACAATTCAGGCATACAGGATTTCTTCAAAACCAGTTATCGACGGGATTATTGACAGTGTTTACCTTGCCTCTCCTGATAGTGCTGTGGATTTTATACAGTTAGAGCCTGATAAAGGCATGGAAGCCTCACAGGAAACCGTAGTTTACCTTGCTTATGACGACCTGAATATTTATGTGGCCTGTAAATGCTATCAGCATCCTGACGACATAGTGTCAAATATACAGACCAGGGATGTGCTTGGTAAAAGTGATGACAGCTTTCTGGTGCATATCGACAGCTATAATGATAAACGTAGCGCCTACGCCTTCCTGGTTAACCCACTGGGTAGTCAGACCGACTTTATTATTACAGATGATGGCAGAGGTTTTGACGTTAACTGGGATACCGAATGGGAAAGTGCTGCCTTTATAGCTGATGATGGCTGGACTGTTGAGATTGCCATCCCTTTTAAAAGTATTAAATACAAGAAAGGCTCTACCGACTGGGGTATTAATTTCGGAAGGATCATCCGAAGCAACTTTGAAACGGTGTACTGGTCAGGTAGCATCACCCAGGATTTTCGCATATCGGAGAGTGGACAGTTAAGAGGTATTGAAACACCTGCAAGAAAAATGGGGCTGCTTCTTTTCCCTTATGGGACACTTCGCTACGAGAATAATGATTATACGGAAACTTATGATAAGTTCACTCCTGAGATTGGCGGGGATGTTCGCATGCAGATCAGTTCCAATGTATCCGCCGATATAACAATCAACCCCGACTTTGCAACCGTAGAAGCCGACCAGGAACAGCTTAACCTGACCCGGTATGAGCTCAGTTATCCGGAAAAGCGCCTGTTTTTTCTGGAAGGCAATGAGATGTACAAAACCCGTATCCGTACTTTTTATTCCCGTAGAATTGAAGACATCGCCTATGGTGGTAAGCTAAGTGGCAAGATTGGAGCATATAATTTTAATGTTTTAAGTGCCAGAAGCCTTGAAATAGTTGAAAATGATGAGCCTCCCGCATTTTTTACCGCTGCCCGCGTAAAAAGAGACGTTTTGAAATCCTCTATGGTTGGATTGACCTATGCTGACAAAACCTGGGCAGATGGATATTCCAGATCCATTAGCGGCGATTACCTTTTAAACCTTGGGAATAAATGGAAGCTAACAGGCCAGTTTGTAAGCAGCTTCCCCGGCGATATCAAATCCTCCAGTGCCTTTTTCGTACGCTTTGCACGCGAGAACAACATTTATCATTACCATATCAGGTATACAGATATCGGAGACGATTTCATGGAAAACATTAATGAAACGGGCTTTCTTCGTGATGATGACAGGCGCGAACTGGATGGGGATATTGAATACAGGTGGTGGCTGAAAAATAATGTTTTTCAATATATTCAGGTAGTCACAGCCAATAATATCTTCTGGAGCCAAAGAGGGATTCTGCGAAGCTGGTATGTGACCGAGTATGTGAACTTTTATTTCCGTAATAAATTCAACCTTACCTATTCCTATAATAATGAATATAAACTGTTTGAAAAAGATTATTACAATCACAAACATGCGATCGGCCTGGGGTATAATACGGATGAATGGTCGAATGCCAGCTTGAAATATACTTTTGGAAGAAACTTTGACCGCGACTTTTATTTAATTTCAGGGGATGTCAATTTTAAGGTGTCAGATAAATTCTCCCTGGAGCTCTCATCCAATTATGTAAACTTTAGCCCGGATACCACTAACAGCACAACACTTATTAATGTCCTTTCAGCACAATATTATTTTACTAAAGACCTCTGGGTGAAAGTGTTTGCCCAGAATAGTACAAGCCACGAGAAGTTTTATGTTTACGGCTTGTTCGGATGGCGTTTCAAGCCTCCCTTCGGTGCTGTATATCTTATCTATACACGCGATCAGGAGATACTGCCTGAACATCCTCAACAGCAGGCGGATATTTTCTTCCTGAAGCTGACATATCCTATTCGAATATTATGAATGTATAATTAAACAGATAAAGAATGACGGATTCCATATTTAAAAACCAGGCTATAATTTTAATCTGTATTTATATTTTTATGACTGGTTCATTATCTGGTCAACAGCTTAAAGGCCTGCCTGAGAATTTCCCGGAGATACACTTAAATGCACATGATGATCCGGAACCTGGTTACGTATTCGTTACTCCATGCGGATTGTGGGGGCATTTTTTGGATGCTACTCCTTATCTCGCTATCGTTGATAATCTTGGCACGCCTGTTTACTATCAGGAATTGGATATACCGGCATTCGATTTTAAATTGCAGCCAAATGGTTATTTGTCTTTTAGCGGTGGCGGATACGGACACTTTAACCATATAATGGACAGCACTTATGAGATTATTGCCCATGCCACTGTAGATGGCTATAACGGTACAGACTTTCATGAATTCAGAATACTGGAAAATGGGAATTATCTGTTGCTGGGATGGGAGGACCGCATAGTTGATATGGATACTGTTGTCCCCGGCGGATATCCCGGAGTTACTGTCAGAGGGGCATTGATACAGGAGAAGGATGAAAATGGTAACATTTTATGGCAATGGTCGAGCTGGGATCATTTCAATATCTTAGAAACAGATACAGCACATGCTGTTAATATTTTTAGCAACTCATTTATTGACTATGTGCACACAAATGCAGTAGACCAGGATACAGATACAAGCATCCTGATTTCTTCCAGGAATATGCACGAGATCACCAAGATCAATAAAAATACAGGTGATCTGATGTGGAGAATGGGTGGAACACAAAACGAGTTTACATTTATTGGTGATGACACCTTAGGATTCAGTGGACAGCATCATATACGCAAATTGGAAAACGGAAATTATCTGTTATTTGATAATGGTTGGTTTCATCCCGATTTAGTTTCAAGTGCACTGGAACTTCAGTTGGATGAAATTAATAAAACGGCCACTGTGATAAAAAGGTACCGGAGCCAGCCAGATGATATTTATGGTGTTATCATGGGTAGCAGCCAGCGATTGCCAGGAGGACATACATTGGTGGGGTGGGGCTCAGGAGTGCCCAATGTTACTGAATTTAAAGCTGATGGCACCAAAGCCCTTGAGCTCGAATTTGAAAGTGTAAGTTATCGTGCTTTCAAATTTCCATGGAAGACAAATATCCTCTGTGCCAACACTGAGCATCTGGACTATGGTGAGATCTATTACCCCAATACCGCTAATAAGAATATCACGATCACTAATAATATTGATGAAAACATTTTCATTACCTGGATACACAATCATACGGAAAAGTATTATTGCACAACATCTTTACCACTACAGATCGGACCGGGTTCATCAGCAGAAATTACCCTGCAGTTTAAGCCGGAGGAGATAGGTGATTTTGATGATGTCATGACCATCTACGGTGAAAGAGAGAATTTAACATTGCAGGAAGCATTTGCACTACAACTTAATGTATTCGGGTCGGCAAGTCAGGAAGCATCTATTGCTCAATTTGATCGGGGGGAGATCTCCATTTATCCCAACCCATCAAATGGTTTGATCCGGATAACCAGGAATAATGTGCAGGAGGATACAAAATATGTAGTTACCAATATACATGGACAGAACGTTTGCATGGGCATCATTCCGTTGGGATTGCAGGAATGGACAATAAATCTGAATGCGAAAGTATCAGGTATGTATTTTATCCACCTCAGATCATTGGATTCGGAAAAGACAGGTTATTGGAAAATAATAAAACTATAAGTCTGCCGGGAATATTTATATTTGAAATAAATGAAGTATTTATAATAAAACGCTAAACATTCTTTTATGAAAACCAAAGGAAAAATTTTAACTGTCATTACAGTTTTGTTCATGAGTAATCTGCTGATTGCTCAAACCGGATGGAATTATATTTCTCCCAAACCGGGCTCGAAATATATCAATACTGAGAATTCCATTGCTTTCAGACATGGAGATGTGCTTGATCTTAGCAGCGTCCGAAGTGATGCCATTGATGTTCGCAGTGATAGCAGAGGGGAAATCCCGGGGAGTTTTTCCCTTTCCAGGGATATGAAAACCTTGATGTTTTATCCCGACCGAAATTTCGACCTGAAGGAAAAAATTCATGTGTCGCTGAAAAAAGGGATAAGAACTGTAAGCGGCCTGGAAATGGAAGGTTTGGAGTTTGACTTCTTCGTGAAAGAAATTGATAATACACAGCTGCTGATAGATTTTTATGAACAGATGTATAAGGATGAATACAGCCATCTAAAAAGTCCTCTTCAAAATGAAGGGAATAGGGCTATTGGGAGTCGCCAGGCACAGGACTATCCCTCTGATTTTCCTGTTCCACTGATCACGGAATATAATGATCCAAGCCCGGGATATGTCTTTAACACTACCTTTAGCTTTGTAAACTTCGTGATCATTCCGGGTTATAATATGATCCTTGATCAATATGGTATCCCTGTTTATTATAGGAAGTTTCCCAACTTTGCTATTGATTTTAGAACATTGCCAGGGAACAGAATGGCAGTAGCAGAAGGGCTCCTGAACCCGGATCCAAACAACAAATATATAATTATGGATAGCCATTTTAATATTATCGATTCTTTGTTTATGGGCAATGGATATATGGTTGATCCACACGAATTACTAATGGATGAAAGTGGCAACCATTTCCTGATGGCATATGATCCTCAACCTGTCGGAATGGATACGGTGGTGGCCGGAGGAAGCCCGACAGCTACTGTGATAGGCCTTGTTATTCAGGAACTCGATGCTGACAATAATGTTATCTTCCAGTGGAGAAGCTGGGATCATTATGAAATTACCGATTGCAGTGATCATATTGACCTGACTGCCGACCAAATTGATTATGTACATGGCAATGCCATTGAAATTGATAATGATGGTAATATTCTGATGTCACAACGGCATATGGATGAGATCACCAAAATTGACAGGAATACAGGAGAAATCATCTGGAGATTTGGGGTGCATGCAAAGAATAATATGTTCACTTTTACGAATGACACAATAGGGTTTACTCATCAGCATGATATCAGGCGTATTGCCAACGGAAATATTACACTTTATGATAATGGGAATCATCATGTTCCGCCATTTTCTCAGTCTCTCGAATATGAGATTGATGAAGTGAGCCTGACTGCTACTAAAGTATGGGGTTATATTAATGATCCACAGGTTTTTGCGATGGCAACAGGTAGTACGCGCAGGCTTGAAAATGATAATGCTTTTATTGGCTGGGGATTCAATTATCCTGTCGCTTTTACAGAAGTGACCATGGCGAAAGAAAAAACATGGGAATTAAACTTTACAAGTTTTGCTATGAACTACCGGGGCGTGAAAGAGGAATGGGCAACCGACCTGTTTGAAACCAGTGTGGATACGATTGACTATGGTGAATATGATGACTATGTGGCCTGGCCGCGAGTTTTTGTAATTACAAATAATGCAGATCATGACATCCAGATCACAAGCACTCATAATCATTGGGATTCTTATTATGTATCAACGGTGCTGCCTCTGACGGTACCGGCAAACGGAACAGCCAATATGACTGTGAATTTTTTCCCTACCATGCAGGGCCAGATCGATGATGTGCTGACGCTTAACTATGAATCGATGTTTCTTGATTCTCTTCCGCAGTGTATTTCACGCCAGATCTATCTGACCGGATTTGTACAAGATGATATTGCTCCGGAAGTAGCATTAAGTCCAGCTGATGAAGCAACAGAAGTGTCTCAGTTGGCAAGGCCTGAGATTATTTTTAATGAACCAGTAGAGAAATATGGAGGAGGAACGATAAAGAATGCTGACCTAAAAGACATGATCATTTTTAAAGAAGGAAGTGCAACAGGTGAAGATGTTTCTTATGCTGTATTTATGAACGCATGGAAAACCAGGATCACCATCACACCCGATACGCTAAAACCCCTGACACAATATTATGTTGAACTCAAAGCTGGCAGCGTTCAGGACAAGGAAGCTAATGTGCTTACGGATGCATATTCAGCCCTTTGGGAAACAGAGGAAGAACAGGGAGTGGCAGAATTGGAGCTCAACAATGTCTCAGTATATCCGAACCCGACAAGGGGTATAACTTATTTGCAATTTGCAGAGGACCTGCCTATTCAAATTGATGTAGTAACCATAACAGGTAGAAACATTTTATCAATTGATGACCTATCTGAGAAGACCATTGAGATTGACCTGAATAATTATCCTTCAGGAATATATGTTGTCCGAATGCTATTTGAACTGAATGAGGAACCGCAGAGCCTGAAGATTATGAAGCAATAATGTGATACTATTACGCAATCACATCCATTGCAAGCTTAATGTACGGAGATCTCATCAACAAATAACCAGCTTGGCTCTCCCTCTGAGGCATGCCATCCTGGTAATGGTCCTGCTCCTCCGATCTCAAATTTTATGTAGCGAATATGATCGGTATCAGGATGAAAGGTGAACCTTCGTGTTACTTTTTCAAATTGCTGATCCCCTTTCACCTGCTGGGTCCCCAGGCTTCTGTATGCTGCTCCATCTGTTGAAACCAGGCAGCTAACGGATACTGGATGCAGGATCCAGCTTTTCCCATCCCACAATGTGCCGATTTCTATTTTCTTCGGCTTCATTTCTTTTTTCAGATCAACAGTGATCACAGCATCCTGCCCCCACCAACCCAGCCAGTGTACATTAAAATCATGTGCTCCCTGCACTCCATTCGTGAGTATCGCCGGATCGCCCTTTGCATACTTCTCTGCTGCAGGGGGAGCGACGGACACAGGCTTCCGAAAAGCCATATTGCCTTCCACCTTTACATCAATAAAGCGCAAAGTACTTTGATAATAGATATCTGGTGTAAGACTCCTTTCATTAAGGGTGGTAATGCTGTTGGAGGTGCAAACCCGGTAAAAGTCCTCCAGTGTTTCCTTCATCTCCTCCCTGAGAACAAATTTTCCGTCAACATCATCATACCAGCCTCTCAGTCCAAACATATCGTTCTTCCCAATCTCCATCATCGCATACTGAAGCGGAAGACGGGAAACCTTTACCCTGTTCAGAATTTTCGGACGACCAGCTACTACTGCTTCCGCTTGATCAAAGAGCTTATTATAGACCAGAATATTCTCTGAAGATAAATATCCTTCGCTGTGATTATTGGGAGGATTGTAAATATATAAGATCTTACCAGAGCTGATCAACTCATTTTCCATGCGTTCTGCATAATCTTTCATGAATGGCGCAGCTTGCTGGTAATAGTTTTTATAGAAATCGTCTTTTACAGAATCAATGTTAACATATGGGTCCCACATCAGGGCAGAGAGCATCTTTGCCTTTAACTCAACAAATTCATGGCCCGGCTGCAGGTTTGATTGAGGGAATTGCATCCTCACACCATTTTCATAAAAGAATTGCATATTGGGCTGTAGCACATGCAGGTTGGGGAAAGGCGAAACGGAATGATTGAAGTTGATGGTGTAATCCCAGAGGTATATGTTATTGCATATCCTGCCCCAATCCTGAATATCTTTTACGAAGGATTGGCTGGCAGTGTCGTCATTTATCGGTTTGCTTCTGTTAAGTTCTATCGTACATAACATTACCATCACATTGCTATCAGGTTTTGTTTGTTGCGGTGCAGGGCGCGAAAACTGATAGGCCAGGGTGGTGATGGTCTTCTCGGGGAAGGCTTCGGCAACATCGTTTACCAGCCGGATGACAGGCCCTGCAGGACTGCCTTCTTCTTGTATAATTGCCTCACATTTATCGCAATGGCAATAGGTGAAGTTATCGCTTTGCGATACTGCCCAATTGTCGCAATCAGGATGCTTGTCCATTTCACGAGCCAGCTTTTCAATGGTCAGATCCTTTACTTCCGGGTTGGAGGGGCAAAGCTGGTCGAAGCTGTACTTATTGCCCAGCCATGCATAGTATTCGGGATGATCAGCAAAATATTCATCCCTGGGTATCAGCTTTTCAAAGGTGTGTACATAATAACCGGGAGGGAATGTTTCCTGTATTGTGCTGATACGAAGCCAATCTGCAAATTCAGGATCTTTTGTCATCTGACCATTGATGATGCGCAGGCTGTTAGCAGGCAAATTGTAGATGTTTATAGCCTCAAGACTAAGCTTATCCATTGACGGGATATACATTTCATCAGGGCTAAACCTTCTGCATCCCCAGCGTTCAAGCAAGTCTATTACACCATAAATGATTCCCTTCTGATCGCCTCCGGCAATAAATAATTTATTCCCTTCTGTCATGACCCTGTATCCGTCAGGCTGGAAGGATTCATCAAACTCATGACGATTAGTACTGCCTAAACATATCTCGAACTCAGTGGATGGTGAACTGTCGTGGAATACTGGTATATCCGCTCCAGTCATATCCAGGATATATTTTGCAAGATAAAGTGCTGCCGTTGAATCTGATTTACAAGCATTTTGTGAAATGATAATTGCATGCCTGCTCTCTCCATCATTGACAATATTGATTTCTTTCTTACATGAAATAAAAAGAAACACAGATATAATTACAAGGGGGATATTTTTTTTCATGCATACTGGTATTTTTTTGATGTTTAAAAATAAGAAATTAATCTAATATTCCTTCATGGCTTGATGTTAGGAATTAGCCCAGTTTCAAAGATCGTTAATATAGAGGATTCCCGCCGCTCTGTTAAGTCATAATAAGGATTGATATTTGAATTGAATGAACAGACCACCTCTCTTTCTTGTTTATTGATTGTAAAATCAATATCAGGAGAATATGTTATTACACATTAACAAGGTTGTTTTCTTTAGAAAGGTAAATATTGGAATGTTATTTTTTGCAATGCTGACCATTATTCCATCCATCCTGGCTGCACAGGAAGAAAATGCAAACAGGCACTTCCATCAACGTGCCTATGAAAATCATTATAAAACGAAATTGGAGATCGAAAAAGCTGTATCCGAAATGATGAGTGGTACTCCACTGGAGATAGAAGGAGAATATGTTTTTTCTCAAGTAGTGCTGCCTGAATTTTATGCTAATCGTGATTTTATGCCTGCCTGGCATAATTGGGGAGCCTTGATGGATGCGATTGGAGCCCTTGGGGAATCATATAGGGATGGGTTAGCTCCCAATGATTATCATGCAGAAGCTCTGACAAAGATCATTGACAGGATTGAGGAAAAGCTGAAAGCTGATACTATTGATTACAACTGGGTGGCTGAGTTCGATATTTTGGTGACGGATGCCGTTCTGATGTATGCCTATCACCTTATTGCAGGTAAGGTGGATCCGGAAAGCATGAATCCAAATTGGAATTATTCATTTCGGGAGATCTCCCCTGATGCCCCTGATAAACTTGAGCGATATATTGAGTCGGCAACCGTTTCCTGTGGGCTTGAAGAACTGCGACCACAAAATCCGGCCTACAAAATGTACATGGACCTTCTGGCAGCATATCGTGTCATTGCTAATAATGGTGGCTGGGGAGCAATAGAGGAATACGGAGTAGTAAAGTCAGGCAATGAAGATGAGAGAATACCTGCCATCAGACAACGGCTAAGGATCACTAATGAACTTTCCACCGACACCAATATGAATAGTATGGTCTATGATGAAGTGCTGGAGAGCGATATAAAGCAATTTCAAAACAGAAATGCTCTCACTCCGGATGGTGTCATAGGAAAAGGTACGCTTGAAGCGTTGAATATCAGTGTTGAGGAAATGATAAACAAGCTTCGCGTGAATATGGAACGGAACCGCTGGGTTATGGCAAGCATGTCGGAGGACTATATCATTGTTAACATTGCTGCCTTCAAAGCCTATTACATGAAGGAGCATGAACTGGTATTTTCAACCAATGTACAGGTTGGTAAAACATACCATCAAACACCGGTATTCAGGAAACGCTTGAGTTATATTGAATTTAACCCTACCTGGACCGTCCCTGTGTCAATCGTTCGTAGCAGTGTGATCCCTAAAATGAAGAACGATCCTGATTACCTTAACAGCCGTCATTTTGAACTGCTGGATGCTGCAGGCAATGTCATCTCTAATAATGCTGTTGACTATGAGAACTTATCGTCTTCAAACTTCCCGTATACAGTCAGGCAAAAACCCGGCCCGTGGAATGCACTTGGGATCGTTAAATTCATCTTCCCCAACAAACATTCAATATACTTACATGATACACCTTCAAAGAGCTTTTTTGTAAAGCAGGACCGGACGTTCAGTCATGGATGTGTCCGTACTCAATATCCTCTTGACCTCGCTGAGGTTATATTGCAGGGCTCAGAATGGACAAGGGATAGGATAGATGCGACCATAGAATCAAAGAAAACAACACGTGTTTTTCCTGATCACGACATAGATATTTTGCTCATGTACTGGACTGCCGGATTTTATGATGGAAATGGGATTGGGTTTTTTAAAGATGTGTATGACAGGGATCAAAAGGTGTTGGAGCAATTGAACAAGAAAGATACATGGAAAGCTAAGAAGGGCGGCCTATAGCCTTATTGTGAAATTTCTTTCATAACAGGGTCATCATCCCCATGAATATACAGGCAACTGCCTCCTTTAATAAGGTCAATAACTTCTTTGCTTAGATGGGGGGGCAGGGCAGGGCAGCCCCAGCTGCGGCCTATCCGGCCATGTTTCTTAATGAAAGCATCACTCACATAATGGGCTCCATGGATTACAATCAATCGCTCACGCGCCTGATCATTGATCCCTTCTTCAAGCCCGTCAAGGCGGAGTGAATAGCCATGTTTGCCAGTATAGGTTTCTGCCGTCCTGTAAAATCCCTGGCTACTCATCAGCGAACAAGACTCATTAGAAAAATCCGTCACATAATGAACCCCCGAATTTTTCCCATGCGCAACAAGGGTATTAAATAATACCTTTTGCTGGTCAAGGTCAATAACAAACAGCCTTTTTTTATCTGATGCTTTTGTATAGTCAATGATGGTTAAGAATCTGTTATTAGAGAATTCGTATTCCTCGACACCTTCAGCAGCCCTCTTAAAAATGCTGAATTCAAGCATTTTGTCAAGGCCCAGTTTATCATACAGTATGCTCAGGGGAATATCTCTATTCTTATCAGCCATGCCATCCTCCGGGAATACTACAGAAGCAGAAATTGCCAGAAATAAAAAAGCAATTGTAAGGGATGTAGTTAATAACTTTACCATGATATAATCTGCAAACGCATTATTATCAATTTTCGTGCGCAGTGCTTAATTATATACACAAAAGTTCTCTTATACCCTTATTTCGATTTCTCACCTTTTACGTTATCAATGATCTTTTCAACCGGATTGCGGGTGTCAGTACTCTCGGGAATGGTGCTATCGTTACCGTCGCGGATGGCATTGTAATGAGGTGACAGGATTTCAATTCCTGCCTCATTAAAGGCCAGAAGAATGTTTTTATGTAATTCGGAATAAAAGAGAGACATCTTTTGTGGCTGTTTGGTATAAACATTCAGTTCGTATTCCACATAAAAGTCGTTCAGCCCCTTTTGTAATACAAACGGTTTTAAATCGCGGGTAAGATTGGGAGTATTTTTGGCAGCCTTCAGCAACAACTCATTTACCTTATCCCAGGGCACATCATAGCCGATGGTGACAGAAGTATGCAAAATGATGCCGATCTCTTTTGCATTGGTGGTGTAATTCCAAAGTTGTCCGTTTATGATAGTTGCATTTGGGATGGTCACATCCTCATTTTTCAGGGTTTTTACTTTAGTGACAAGCAAAGATTTAGATACAACATCCCCTATGGTATCTCCGATCTTCACGCGGTCGCCAATAGCGAATGGCCGCATGTAGGTAATTACAATGCCTGCTACGGCATTGGCAATGGCGGAAGTCGATCCCAGTGAGAATAAAACACCCAGAAAAATAGAAACACCCTGGAAAGCAGGGGAATCTGAACCGGGAATGAATGGAAACATGAAAACCAGTGCAAACACATAAACGATGATCTTGAAAATGTTCATGGTAGGCTTTGCCCAGTCTTTATGGAAGCCCTTAAATACCAGTTTTTCCTGTTCGATCTCGCGCGAAATATATGACATGACCCTGGTAATATACCTGGTGATCAGGATAATGATCACAATAAAAAACAAGTTTGGCAAAAACTCATAAAAACTGGTCGCTATTTTTATGATGGGCTCAGTGATAAAATCATAAAACCTGTTTACCAGGTGTTCAGTATACTGATTATACTTAAATACAAGAGGAAGGTAAAAGAATAAAACGAGAAGGATCAGGGCCCATTTGATAAGTTTGGAAAGAAAGGTAAAGAAGTAATCTGGCCCTTTAGGCGCCAGATACCTGAAGAGGCTTTTTCGCTTTCTTTTAAGCCCCTGTTCATATTTGATCAATCTTTTATTGATCCTTTGAAATATTTTGTTGATCACAATGATGATGATGACCAGTCCGAGGATGAGCGCTAATGTTATCCCAATGCTTCTTATGGTGTTGGATGATGCCTCTTTTTTTAGCCGTGATGAAAATGCGCTTCGCATGGCTTCCATGGCCAGGGTGGCAACCTCCGACCTTGTTTGGCCTACATCAACAATATCTTTGTCAGTGATGCCCATGATCGGAACCCCTTTGTACAGGATAATGGATGTGTTTGATTCATTGCTGATACTAAAGGAGTCCTCTACTACTTCCATTTCTTCATATATATCCCGGAGATGTCGTGATATCATTTCAGCCCTTTCAACTGCTGAAAAAGGACCCAGGCTATTCCTGATCATAAACAGTGAATCTCCCTTCAAGTACACCCAGGCAGTTTCCGGCTTGATTTCAGGTTCAACAATGCTTGAATCTTGAATTATCTCAGATTGTGTGTAGGAAATCAATCCGGTAAATAAAACCAGTATTAATATGATGAATATGCTTTTGTTCATAAGGTGTATTATTTCATGTGTTTAGTAAATATAAACAAAATTGTGGAATTGTCACTGAATCAATTCATTCCGGCATTGATTAATAGTTGTATTTTTACCATAACAAATAGATGAATAGGATGGTTCAAAAATTTATCTTGTATTTGGTGTTAAATAGATTCTGGCATTTTATGTTGGCCGTAATTATTTTTTCCCTGACACTTGCCGGGTGTAGCACGGGAACAGAGGATAAAACCAGCACCAATACGGCTGACACCAGCCTTGTGGAAAACAATATCCAGGCAAACAGGACAGCTGATCCTATTGACCGGGATTTTGATCAGATAAAGAAGGATGGTGTGCTGAGGGCCATCACTATTTTCAGCCCCACAAGTTATTTCCTGTACAAGGGGGAACCAATGGGTTTTGAATATGAGCTGCTTACATTGCTCGCTGAACATCTTAACCTTGAACTGGAGATGGTGATAGCAGATAACATGAATGTGTTTAATCTCTTAAACATGTTGAACAATGGTGAAGGTGACCTTGTCGCTTATGGCATGACCATTACCGAACCCAGGAAAAACCATGTAGCCTTCACACATCGCTATTTTGAATCCAGACAGGTGCTTGTGCAACGGAAACCGGAGAATTGGCGGAAAATGAAATTACATGAAATTGAAAAGACGCTTATTACAAATCCTCTCGACCTGATCGGCAAAGAAGTACATGTTCGCACAAACTCTTCATATTACCAACGCCTGCTGAACCTGCAGGAAGAAATGGGAGGTGATATAATCATTAAGCCGGTGGAAGGTGATATCCCTACAGATGAGATCATTAAAATGGTAGTGGACAAAGAGATCGACTTTACAGTTGCCGACAAAAATATTGCAGCTATCAACGAAACTTATTATCATATACTTGATGTGAATACGGCCATTAGTTTTCCACAGCGGATAGCCTGGGCAGTAAGAAAAAATTCCCCGCTTTTCCTTCATGAAGTTAATAGGTGGATCGATCATATGAAAACACATACTGATTATTATGTGATCTACAATAAGTATTTCAAAAATAAAAAACTATACAGGGAGCATCTGAAAAGTGAATTCTTTAGTGAGACCGGAGAAAGTATTAGTGAGTTTGATGATCTTATTAAAAAATATGCTGATAAGATACATTGGGACTGGCGTTTATTAAGTTCATTGGTTTACCAGGAGTCGCAATTTAACCCGAAGGCTGCTTCCTGGGCCGGGGGAAAAGGATTAATGCAATTAATGCCTTCCACAGCCAAAGAGCTGGGTGTGAAAAACCGGGTTAACCCGGATCAGAACATTCAGGGAGGCACGAAATATCTACAGCAGATATATGAAAAGTGGGATGACATTCCGGACGCTGTCCAGAGGATCAAATTTACACTGGCCTCATACAATTGCGGATATCAGCATGTACGTGATGCACAGCGTTTATCGGGGAAATATCAGGTGGAAACAATCATTTGGGATCAGCAGGTTGAGGAATATCTGTTAAAACTATCCAAGCCCGTGCATTACCAGGATGAGCTTGTTAAGTATGGCTATGTAAGGGGAGAGGAACCGTACAAATATGTAAGGGAGATTTTTGATCGCTATGATCATTATAAACAGTTTATTCCGCACAAATAAGTTCAGAGAAATACCTGTTTTATGAACATATGCAATAATTGATAATACCCCGAAAAGATATTCCTTTTAAATTGATATTATATAATTATTTAGTTTTGTTACTATATAAATAAGTCACTATGAAAGACCACAAACTGGCAGCAATTGTGTTTACCGACATTGTCGGATATACTAAACGCATGGAGATTGATGAGGAAGGCACTATGAAACTCCTTGCCAGGCAAAGAGAACTGGTTTTTCCGCTGGTAAAGAAGTTTGATGGAGAGGTGATCAAGGAAATCGGAGATGGTCTGTTAATCATGTTTTACAGTGCAAATCGTGCAGTTCGCTTTGCCATGGCCGCCCAGAAGCAATTGAAAGATGAAGACCTTACCATCAGGGCAGGGATACATATCGGAGATGTTATTTTTGAAGCCGGTGATGTTTTTGGCTCAGCCGTAAATATTGCAGCAAGAATAGAACCGCTGGCGCTGGCAGGAGGGATATGTATTTCTGAAGATGTTAGAAACCAGATCAGAAACCAAAAAGATATTATCATAAGCTCTGCCGGGAAAAAAGAATTAAAGGGAGTCGCTGAAACCATCGAAATATACAGGGTGGTTGCAGATGGGAATGATCAAGTATCTGCACAACTTCCTTTCCTTACCGACCTCTGGCAAAGACGGGTTATCCAGATAGCAGCCATATACCTGGCCGTATCCTTGCTGATCAGGATGAGCATGCAGTTCATTACCATGGAATATATGCTGTCACCTCACCTTGTTAATCTTGTATGGTATGTGTTATTATCTCTTTTACCGAGCATCATCCTTCTTTCATACTTTCATGGGAAAAGGGGTGTTAGCAAATGGACAAGGGTGGAACTCGTCGGTATGCCACTGAATCTTATTGCCGCCATATTGATGATTATCTTTGTTTTTGAAGGAAAGGACCTGGGGGCAATGACCACAAAGGTGACGGTGCAGGATGAAGATGGCATGCAAATTGAAAAAGTGCTCCCGAAAAATGAGTTCCGAAAAAAAATATTCATATTTAACCTTGAGAATTTAAGCGGAGATACATCCCTGGATTATCTGCAGTATAGTTTCCCGGCCATGACAGAACATGATCTCTCACAAGATCTGCTCATTACAGCTGAAACTTCGATAAAATTATATCCGAAAATGCTTGATGCAGGATATAAAAAGGCCATTGACCTGCCGCTTACACTGATGAAGCAATATGCAGATGAAAGACATATGAACTACTTTTTAAGTGGTACATTTAATAAAAACGAAGCTGAGTTTATCCTGGATGTTAAAGTGTATGATACGAAACTGACCCGGCTGATAAGCGAAATTTCCCTGAAAGATATGAGTCTGTTTGGACTGGTGGACCAGCTGTCAGTGGAAATTAAAAGATCTATGGGCCTGCCGGAATCTCATATTAATGAAACACCTGACTTACCCGTCTCCGGAATCCTGACCGAATCTGAAAGTGCATTGTATTATTTTTCACTTTCAATAAAGGCTGAGGCCTTAAACCAGTGGGAGGAGAATGTCCGCTATCTGAATCTGGCAACTGAAGCAGATCCGGGATTTGCAATGGCTTATGCTAAAATTGCGATATCCTATCTCCAAATTGGTGATATTGAAAACTCCCGGGATGCATTACGATCGGCAATGAACTATCCGTATAAACTTACTGAACAATATCAGTTTGTGGTGAAATATGTAGATTACGTCTTAGACCAGAAACCTGATAAAGCCTTTAAGGTTGTAAAGATGTGGACCGAGTTATATCCGGACGATTTAATGGCACATGCTACACTGGCACAACGTTATGCTGTGATGAGTATGTACATGGAGTCTATTAATGAATATAAAGAGATGTTAAGAATAGATCCTGAACAATATGAAGTATTAATTACGCTTGGAAACTTTTATCTTGAATTGGGAAATTTTGATTCGTCATTACTCTTTTATCAGCAATATAAGCAGGAATTTCCCAGACAAGCCAAATCTTACCGTAAGCTAGGGAAGTATTACAGCAAGATAGCTGATATGGATCATGCGCAGGAGAACCTGGAGACAGCGCTATTGATGGCCGATGTTACAGAAAAAGTGCCCGTGAAGGTTGACCTTGCAAACATCTTGTTGAAAACCGGTAAGTTTGACCTTGCATATGATCAATATCTTGACGCCCTCAATGTTTCCCGATCAGCTCGTGACAGTGGAAGCGTGTTTAATGCAATGGAACAGTTCTATCTTGTCAAAGGCCAGGCTGCAAAATCACTCGAGTTACATGAATTGAAACTCAGTAAATTCAGAACTTTTCTATCTCCTAAGGATATGATGGTATATCAGATTTTGAATATGGACGCTTATGTGAATGCAGGAAAGCCAGAAAGGGCTTTTGCCATCCTGGAGGAAATAAGGGGGAAAATGACCCCACCGCTTGACAAAGTTGTGCCACTGGGCTATATGTTTGTTTATTCCGAAACAGGTGATTTTGAAAATGCTGCAGAAGCAATTGCCAGTACAGAAGAACTTATTGAAAGCTTTGGTGAAGAAACACTGAAGGCATATGTATATCTTGCTAAGGGTAAACTGAATGAATTCCGGGGTGATTACAAGCTCGCCATAGGAAATTATAATGATTTTCTGGCAATGAATCCGACCTCATACATTCTGAAAACATATATCGCCCGCTGCTATCGTCTCTTAAAGGATTATAAAAAGGCAGAAGCAGAAATACAGATCAGCTTAAAATATCATCCCTTCAGCCCTCAAAGTAATTATGAGGCAGCCCTTTTGTATATCGAAAGGGGAGACATGGAGAAAGGAATGGAATACCTGGAGAAAGCGGTAGATATATGGAAAGATGCCGATAGCGACTATGATAAGGCCAGCATAGCTAAAGAAAAGCTGACTTCGTTACAATAAATTGAGGGTTTATTATGCATTTGTATATGACAAATAGAAAGTTCCGGGCAATGAAATACCGTATTCTATTTTCTGCCATATTATTCATGCTCGGTATGTCGGGTATTGTTGCACAAAATAAAAACGGTGAAGTCCATATGCCTGATGCCTTTGATTATCCATCCATTAATATCACTTCGGTGGAGGTCAGCGGAAACAAACTTACACAAGATGATGTCATCATCAGGGAACTGGATTTTAAGATCGGGGATAGCCTCTCAGTTTTTCAAAAAGGGCGCCTCACCGGTACCGGTATCAGGCGCTTCTTTGCTGAAGATTCAAGCGAAGTGAAGTTACGTATGGGCTATAGCCGTGATAATATCATTAACACCAAGCTCTTCCTCACAGCAGATATTTACCTTGAACAGCTTCAGGGCAATGATT
>JBDLIJ010000035.1:0-18870 GCA_039714935.1 Bacteroidota bacterium
CCAACACCCAACACCCAACACCCAACACCCAACACCCAACACCCAACACCTACTCACCCCTCAACCCTTATAAAACGATTGTTTCTTTGTTTAAATTTGTGATCTATACTAATTTGTTTTTATTAGCGTTTATGGATAAACCCTATGTGATTCTATGAATCGGAAGCTGATATTTATCTTATTTTTAAGCCTTTCGGCAGGTGTGTTGGCACAGGCTCCTAAATACAGTAATGAGTTTCTGGCAATAGGGGTTGGTGCCCGTTCTTTGGGCATGGCCAATGTGCAGACCGGTATTGCAAATGACGTTACTGCCGCCTATTGGAACCCAGCCGGGCTGGCATTACAGACTTCCGACATGCAGCTTGGCCTCATGCACAATGAGTACTTTGCAGGAATAGCCAAATATGATTATGCAGGTTTCTCCATGAAACTTGACGATCTTTCTACTGTGGGTATATCCGTGATCCGCATGGGGGTTGATGATATTCCCAATACCATTAACCTGTACGACAATCAGGGAAATATTAATTATAACCGTATCACCAAATTTTCGGCTGCTGATTATGCGCTCATGTTCTCCTATGCCCGTAAGAGCAAGATCAAAGGATTAACATATGGCGGGAATGTGAAACTTATTTACAGGCAGATCGGTGGCTTTGCCCGTGCTTATGGTTTCGGACTTGATGTTGCCGTGCAATACAGGAAAGGCAATTGGTTTTTTGGTGCTATGGGCAGGGATATTACTTCTACATTTAATGCATGGACCTTTGATCTGTCGGATGATATGCAGGATGTTTTTCTGGCTACAGGAAACGAAATACCAGAAAACTCGCTGGAGTACACACTTCCAAGACTGAACCTGGGGGCAGGCAGAAACATTAGAATTTCCGACAATATCTCTTCATTGCTCGCCTTCGACATGGATATGACATTTGATGGTAAAAGAAATACACTCATTAAAACCAATCTTATCAGTATCGATCCTAAGATTGGTGTCGAATTTAACTTCAAAGAAATCGTTTATGTGAGAGGCGGAATTGGGAACATACAGGAAGAAACTGATTTTGACAATGAGAAATCTCTTTCCCTGGAGCCTAATTTTGGTGTAGGCGTACGAATAAAGAAAATGATTTCTATTGACTATGCGCTTACAAATATCGGGGATTCGTATTTTTACTCAAATGTATTCTCGCTCAGGATCGATCTCGACAGAAAATAAGCGAAATGCTTATCTTTGAACTAAACTACGTGATTAAATGAGTGATTTCAAATCTTACCCTTTCTCAGAATCTGATATTTATGAGAGAGTACAAAAAGCGATTTCCAGGGATCTGAACGGTGAACACAGGAAAAAGGCCCTGCAATGCATAATGGCATCAGTTGACCTGACAAGCCTGGAAGCTACAGATACAGAATCCAAAATAGCATTCCTTTGCGAACAGGCCAGAAGCTTTTCAATTCGTAATGCTGACGCTCCGGATGTTGCAGCCGTATGTGTATATCCTCCTTTCGCCTCACTGGTAAGGAGCCTGTTACATGAAACAGACATTAAGACAGCCTGTGTGGCCACAGCCTTTCCATCCGGTCAGGCACCGCTCCATGTTAAATTGATGGAAGTTTCTTACGTTATTGACGAAGGTGCTGAAGAAGTGGATATGGTGATTAACCGTGGCAAATTTCTGGATGAGAAGTATGAGGAAGTGGCAGACGAAATACGCGCTGTGAAAACTGCCTGTGGCGATGCCTGCCTCAAAGTGATCCTGGAAACGGGCGAACTAAAAACCCTTGAAAATATAAGAAAAGCAAGCGAAATGGCTTTGCTCGCCGGTGCTGATTTTCTCAAAACTTCAACAGGTAAAATTCAACCTGCCGCAACCCCGGAAGCATTCATTATCATGCTCGATACCATCAAAGAATATTATAAGATGACGGGCAAAATGGTTGGGATTAAGGCTGCAGGAGGAATCTCCGCCAATGAAACAGCAATCCAGTATTATTTGCTTGTAAAAGATGTGCTTGGAGAAAAATGGCTTAATAAAGACCTCTTTCGGATAGGTGCCAGCCGTCTGACGGAGAATATCTTCAATGAACTTTAATGTGCCCTGATTCGTTTATTATTAATCCGGACACATGATTTAATTATACTTCGACATGAAAAAATTCATATACCTCCTCATTTTTTTATTTTCTTTTAATATTTCTTTTGGACAGGTTCTGATCGATACCGCCCTTAACTTCTCCGTCAAGGATATTTATGGTAATAACATTGAACTATTCTCTATTTTAGATGAAGGCAAGCTGGTTGCCATTAATTTTTTCTCAACATCATGTGGTCCCTGCGGGCTATATGCTCCGGATTTTCAGGCATCATATGAAGATTTTGGGGAAAATGCCGGCAATGTGTACTTTCTTGGCATGTGCTGGGGTGATGATAATACAGGAGTAGCCTATTTTGATTCTATCCATGGTATCACACATCCTTCCGTGAGTGGTAGTGAGGGAGGAGGAAATCAGGTGCATAATAATTATCAGGTGATGTCGACGCCAACAGTGATCCTGATCAACCCTGAACGTGAGATCATCGAACATCATATCTGGGAGCCTACCCACGAAAATATCAATGCTGCGATCCTTGCCGCCGGTGGTTCCATGCTTGGTATTCATGACCCTGCCACCAGTGATAACAGTAGTATTCTTATCTATCCTAATCCTGCCAGTGACAGGTTCACTGTTCAGATGATGATAACTGAATCGGCGAAATATCATATTGAGGTTTTTAATCTTCTTGGTTCCGGAGTGTATAAGTCCAAGCCTGAATTCACTGCTGCAGGGACACATATGGTCAATGCTGATTGTAGTACCTTACCGGGCGGGACATACTTTGTCAGAGTGTTAAAGGATGGTCAGCATCACAGCCTCGGACGGCTGATCCTTTTAGATTAGCCCTTTTTCGCATTTTGAAAACAATGTAAATCATGCTATGAAAAATAAAGCTACACTCAGCCTGCCGAAAAAGCTGATTCTTTGTTTATACGTACTTGTGTTTGTATCGTGCAATCCTGAGGATGATACCAATCCTTCGCCCGTTCCTGATGTTCGTGATAAGTTCATCGCCGAATGGAATGTAAGTGATGCATGTTCAAAGGGGAACTATATTGTTACCATCAGCAAAGATCCGTCTAACACTGCTCAGGTATTGCTTCAGAATTTTGCTGGTTCTCTGGCAAGTCAGCCCGATACCGCTATCGTTGCTGCGAGCTCTATCGTTTTATTTCAGCAAACAAATAGTGAAGGATGGCAGGTAAAAGGAAGCGGAAGTTACCTGGAGGATGGGTCAATCGACTGGGTATTCACCCTGGTCATTTCAGGATATGAGGAAAGCTGTACCGCCACATATGTAAGAGGGAAATAAGTGTTAAAGCCAATAATGCCCAACTTATTCCATCTGGATCTCACTCTCAATCACACTCAAGCGTGAAATGACATCTTCATATATCCTGTCCATTGTCTCCGGATCTTGCCTGTAAAATAGCATGCTGCTATCGTATTGTACCCGGCTTACATCATGTTTCTTAAAAATCGAATGATAATATGCCTCCTGGATTTCTCCAATTTCAGCACCTGCATTTTGCTTTTGCCTTAGGGCCGATTCGGCTATCTCGATATCAGCGAGGATGAGCACGATCTCATCATAAGCGATCAGGTTCGAAGGGGCTTGTTCTCTCATTTCATCATGTTTATTATAACATGATGATAGCAGGAGCAGGCCTGCGAACAGGTATAGCAGTTTTTTCATTTTGTATTTTCTCATCTAATTGCCGACTTCTGAAAGGAATTTTATTCTCATCAGGCGAATCTCTTCTTCCGGGAACTCTTCTTCACCTAATTCTTCAAGAGCATCTTCAACAGAATCTGATTCTGCTTCACTGAAATAGTCATATATCTCTTCCTGGTGGTATTCGTCGATACGTTCGCTGATATAATAGTCAATATCGATCTTGGTCCCGGAGGAAACAATACGCTCAATTTCAAGCACAAGGTCAGCCAGGCTCAGGTTCTTGGCGCTGGCAAGGTCGTCAAGGGATATTTTGCGATCTATATTTTTAATGATATATACTTTCAGTCCCGATTTGTTTACGACTGATTTAACAACCATATCCATGGGGCGGATAATATCATTTTCTTCTACATATTGTGCTATGAGGTCGAGGAACGGTTTTCCGTATTTCTGTGCTTTTCCTGCCCCCACACCAGTAATATGCTGCAATTCTTCTTCCTTTATCGGGTATTGTATAGCCATGTCTTCGAGAGAAGGATCCTGGAAGATGACAAATGGCGGAAGGTTTTCTCTCTTAGATATGTCTTTACGCAGGTCCTTCAGCATAGTGAACAGGGTTTTGTCTGCGGTGCTAATCTTGTGAGAAGCAGTAATATCATCGTCCTCATCATTTTCATAATCGTGATCCTGCGCCAGCATGACGGAGTGAGGCTTCGTGATAAAATCTTCACCTTCCTTACTGATCTTCAATAATCCGTAATTGTCAATATCCTTGATAAGAAATTTGCGTATCAGGGCCTGTTTGATCACAGCATTCCAGAATTTTTCATCCTTATCTGCACCCTTTCCATATATATCCAGTTGATTATGCTTATAGGATTTTACTGCAGCAGTGTTCTTCCCTGTCAAAACATTAACAATATGTTTGGCTTTGAAAAGCTGGTTCATGGAAACAATGGCTTCCAGAACGGTTTTAATGTCGTGACTGGCTTCTATTTTTTTCTTGGGATTCAGGCAGTTGTCACATGATCCACACTCATCATTTTCATAAGATTCGCCAAAATAATGAAGTAGGAGTTTGTGTCTGCATACTGCCGACTCGGCATAGGATACGGTTTCCTGAAGAAGTTCTTTTGCAATCTCCTGTTCTGCAACAGGTTTCCCTTTCATGAACTTTTCAAGCTTGATGATATCGTCGTAGCTGTAGAAAGCAATGCAATTACCTTCGCCATCATCCCTTCCGGCTCTACCTGTTTCCTGGTAATAGCTTTCAATACTTTTCGGAATGTCGTGATGGATCACGAACCTGACATCAGGTTTGTCGATACCCATACCGAAGGCTATGGTTGCAACGATCACGTCTACTTCTTCCATCAGGAACTTATCCTGATTTGTTTTTCGTGTTATGGAGTCGAGTCCTGCATGATAGGGCAGGGCCCTGATACCGTTAACCTGGAATGCATTGGCAAGTTCTTCAACCTTTTTCCGGCTAAGACAGTATACAATGCCCGACTTTCCCTGGTGACTTTTAATATATCTTATGATGTCATGGATCACATTTTTCGTCTTAGGCCTGATCTCATAATACAGATTCGGTCTGTCGAAAGATGAAATGAAAGCAGAGGCATCTATTATCTCAAGGTTCTTTTGGATGTCGTTCTGTACTTTTGGTGTGGCTGTTGCTGTTAAAGCCATAACCGGAACATCCTGCCCGATGGTATTAATGATGGGGCGCAGCCTTCTGTATTCCGGCCTGAAATCATGCCCCCATTCTGAAATGCAGTGTGCTTCATCAATGGCATAGAAAGAGATGTTTATTGTTTTCAGGAACTCAATATTTTCCTCTTTAGTGAGTGATTCAGGGGCTACATAAAGTAATTTGGTCTTCTGGCTGCTCAGGTCTGATTTCACCTGGGTAAGCTCAACTTTCGACAGTGATGAGTTCATAACATGGGCAATGCCTTCATCCGTTCCGAAGTTTCGGATGGTATCAACCTGGTTTTTCATCAGGGCTATCAGGGGGGAGACGATAATGGCTGTGCCGTCTTTGATGAGGGCCGGCAATTGATAACACATTGATTTACCACCACCCGTAGGCATGATCACAAAAGTGTCTTTGCCGTTAAAAACATTCTCAATGATGGCTTCCTGATTGCCCTTGAAGCTATCAAACCCGAATATTTTCTTCAGCAAACTGTGCAAAGAGTATTCCATAGTCTTACCCATATTCCGTAAATCTTAAAAAACAATATCTTTGTAGTATAAGAGTTGTAATAATATTAGGGATAATTAAAGTTATAATTTGTCGATTTACGTTCATCAATAATTTTGATTAAGTTTTAAATCTGTTCCCGCTAAAACAAATATAAGCATAAAAGATTTTTTTTGAAACAAAAATTTTGAAAAAAGTGTTAATAAAATCTCATAAAGAAATAAAAGAAATTGCAATATCAACTATTGATAATGAGATAACTGCAGTTTCGGGGCTGAAATCTTCCATCGATGATGACTTTGTTGCTTCTGTAGAAAAGATATATGAATCATCAGGGAGGGTGATATTGACAGGTATTGGCAAGAGTGCCAATATAGCCCAGAAGATAGTATCTACTTTGAATTCCACAGGGACTCCTGCCATCTTTATGCACGCTGCTGATGCCGTGCATGGAGATCTGGGAATCATCCGTGAAGACGATATCATCATTTGTCTTTCAAAAAGCGGTGAAACTCCGGAGATCAAAGTGCTGGTGCCATTGTTAAAAAACAGGAATAATATTCTGATCGCCATTGTAGGGAATTCAGAATCATATCTTGCAAGGCAGGCTGATTATATTCTTGACTCAACTGTTAAGAAGGAGGCTTGTCCAAATAATCTGGCTCCTACGGCCAGCACAACAGCACAGCTGGTTATGGGTGATGCGCTTGCCATTACCCTGCTTTCGTGTCGCGGATTTACATCAGAAGATTTTGCCCGCTTCCATCCCGGAGGCTCCCTGGGCAAAAGGATGTACCTCAAGGTTGCTGATCTTTACATCAATAACGAAAAGCCCCTGGTCAGGGCAGAAGACGATATCAAGGCCGTGATCATGGAGATATCCTCCAAGCGACTGGGAGCTGCAGCAGTGGTCAGGGGAAACGAATTTATTGGAATCATTACCGATGGTGACCTGCGACGCATGCTGCAAAATGATGGTGATATGGAGCAACTGACAGCCAGCGACATTATGACTGCCAATCCGAAATCCATTGATGAGCAAGAGCTGGTAGTAAATGCCCTGGAAATGATGAGGCAAAATAAAATTACACAACTCCCCGTTCTGAAAGAAGGAAAGTATGTGGGCATTATTCATATGCACGACATTATTAGAGAGGGTATTATCTGATAATAAACAAAACTATGGGTGAAAGCATCAAAGATTTCAATGAATACAGGCAGATGATGAATGAAAGGCTCTTATCTGCTGAGAATAATAAGATCATTAAACGAATATTCAATCTCGACACCAATACGTATCTTGACGGTGCGCTTGATGTTAAGACCAAAGAGATGCTTGGACTGGTAGCTTCTATGGTTTTGCGCTGTGATGATTGTATTAAATACCATTTGCAAAAATGCTTTGAACTTGGCATTAGCACCGAAGAAATAATGGAGATCTTTGGCGTCGCAAATCTTGTTGGTGGCACGATCGTAATTCCCCATACACGCAGAGCCCTTGAATTTTGGGATGAGCTTAAATCAGTTTAAATTTCTTTTACAAAGGCCGGATCCTTATCATATCCCCTAAAATCACCTGAATGAAACTATTCTCCGCTCTGCGTGCTACTGTAATCCTGCTGATCCTGCTGCTGCAAACGGGCTCCCTGCTTGCACAAAGAACCAAGATAATGGGAACGGTGACCAATGCTTCTACAGGAGACCCCATACCATTTGTGAATATTTATTTTGAAGGGAGTTCTATTGGGGTGACGTCCGATTTTGAAGGGCAATATTTCATCGAGACTTTTACACCAGGTGATTCTCTTACGGCTTCTTATGTTGGCTATGTGTCGCAGACTAAGAAGATCATACCAAAGATCTTTCAGCAGCTTGATTTTGCTTTAGAGCCCACAGAAGTTCTGCTTAATGAGGTGGTGATCCTGCCAGGCGAAAACCCTGCGGAAATATTGCTTAGGAAGGTGATCGCAAACAAAGAGGAAAATAATAAGAATGAATTTGATGCTTTTGAGTATGAGGTATATACTAAAGTACAGTTTGATGCCAATAATATTACCGAAAAGTTCCAGGAACGCAGACTGGTGAAGCCATTTAATTTCATCTTCAATTACATGGATACTTCTACGCTCAACGGGAAGGCATACCTGCCGGTATTTCTATCCGAGACCATGTCGGAGATCTATTACCGGAAAGACCCCAGGGAAAGACTGGAAGTGATCAAAGCATCAAAACTGTCGGGTGTTGAGAATGAAAGCATTACCCAGTTTCTTGGCGACCTGAACAGCAATGTGAATATTTATGATAATTATATCACCCTATTTCAGAAAAACTTTGTTTCGCCTGTGGCTAACTTCGGATTGTCTTTCTACAGGTATTACCTTGTCGACAGCATGTACATTGATAATCAGTGGTGCTACCACCTGATGTTTAAGCCGAGGCGAAAGCAGGAACTTACGTTTTCAGGGACATTCTGGGTTCATGATACAAGTTTTGCCGTTAAAAGGGTTGAAATGGAAATGGCCGGCGACATGAACCTCAACTTCGTTGGTGCGGGAAGGATAAAGCAGGAGTACAGCCTGATTGACGGCAAGTACTGGATGTTGACCAGTGATTATCTGATGGGCGACTTCAACCTGACAAAAAATGCAAAGACCATTGGCGTATATGGCCACAGGAGTACCTCTTCACGGAATTTTATTGTGAACAGCCCCAGGGAAAATGATTTTTATAAAAGCCCTGTTAATGTCGTTGTTGAAGACAGTGCCAGGCTGAAGAGTGATCTCTATTGGGAACATGCGCGTCACGACAGCCTTACAGTCAGGGAGCTGGGTATATACGAAATGATAGATTCGATCAAAGGAGTGCCTCTCTTTGATACGTATATGGATCTTGGGTATATGCTTGGGAGTGGTTATTATATATGGGGTAATTTTGAATTGGGTCCTTATTATAAGTTGTTGAGCTTCAATGCCGTTGAGGGTGCCAGGTTCAGGATTGGAGGCCAAACGAGTAACCAGTTCAGCACCAGGCTGATGTTAACAGGTCATACGGCTTATGGCACAAGAGATCAACGTTTAAAATACGGACTGGGATTTCTGTATATGATCGAAAAAAACCCACGAAGAGCCTTGAGTGGATCCTATCTGTATGATATGGTACAGCTGGGACAAAGCCAGGATGCCTTTAGCCAGGAAAACTTCTTTGCTGTCTTTTTCAGGCGCAACCCAAGTACTAAATTAAGCATGCTGGAGCGATACAAGGTTTCTTATGAGCATGAATGGCTTTCAGGTTTCTCCAATACATTTTATTTTTCACACAGGAAATTATTCCCTGTTGGCGACAACAGCTTTGAGGTTTTTCCGGAAGAAGGCGTAAGCTTTGTCGAGGACAATATTATTTCGGCTGAGGCGGGTGTTAAATTCAGGTGGGCACCCAAAGAGCGGTATATACTTGGTAATTTTACACGCATCACCATCGGCACGAAATATCCGATATTCGAATTGCACTATGCATATGGTATCCCTGGTGTGTTTCTCAGCGAATATGAATACCACAGGCTACAGTTTCAGCTGAAGCAATGGTTTAATGTTTTATCTCTGGGGTGGTCGAAATATATCATAGAAACCGGAAAGATATGGGGCACACTGCCTTACCCATTGCTGAAATTACAAGCTTCCAATGAAACTTTTCTTTTCGACGAGTATGCTTATAACCTGATGAACTACTACGAGTTTATAAATGACGAATATGTAAGCTTATATTATACACACCATTTTGATGGTTTTTTTCTGAATCATATACCCTTGATGAGAAAGCTGAAGTGGCGTGGTGTAGTTCATGGCAGGGTATTAATGGGTTCACTCTCTGATGAAAATAAGGCTTATTCTAACTTTCCCGGGAAACGCCTGGATATGACCACTCCTTATTATGAAGCCGGTGCAGGAGTTGAGAATATTTTTAAATTTTTCAGGGTTGATGCAATATGGAGGCTCAGTTATCGTGATACCGACAAGCCAAGAAATTTTGGTGTGTTTGTCTCTGCTGCATTTACTTTTTAATTAATTTTGAATCAATTATGTTATTACGAACTGAAAATCTCGTCAAGAAATATGGCAAGCGGACTGTTGTACGCGATGTTTCCTTTCAGGTAGAACAGGGAGAGATCGTTGGCCTCCTGGGTCCGAACGGAGCCGGAAAGACAACATCATTTTATATGATCGTTGGCCTGATCAAGCCCTTCTCCGGGCAGGTATTTCTGGATGATGCCGATATTACTTCTTTTCCTATGTATAAGCGGGCTCAGGCCGGCATTGGCTACCTGGCCCAGGAAGCCTCAGTATTCAGAAAGCTCAGCGTAGAAGACAATATCCGTTCAGTACTTCAGTTTACTAAAATCTCAAAAGCAGAACAAAAGGACAGGTTAGAGTCATTGATAGAAGAATTTGGCTTGCAACATGTTCGTAAAAGCTTTGGTATACAGCTCTCAGGAGGGGAACGAAGAAGAACGGAAATAGCACGGGCTCTGGCTGTAGACCCCCAGTTTATATTGCTGGATGAACCATTTGCCGGCGTTGATCCCATCGCTGTGGAGGATATACAAACCATAGTCTCCAAATTGATTGAAAAAAATATTGGTGTGCTGATCACCGATCATAACGTACATGAAACATTGAGTATTACCGATCGTGCCTACCTGCTCTTTGAAGGGAGCATCCTGAAAGCAGGCACAGCCCAGGAGCTTGCAGAAGATGAGCACGTAAGAAAAGTATATCTGGGTGAGAATTTTGAGCTCAGAAGATAAATTTATCCCTAAATATTGTAATTTATCTCTGCCATAATAAACCGGCCTGGTGTAAGTTTCCCTTTACGGTCGATGGTTATATTATCAAAGAGGTTCTGAACAGTAATGCTGAACCCAATCCCTTGCCTTAGTGATTTACTCAGTTTCATTCCCATCACATGATAAGGTGACAAATACTGTGTGTTTTCATCATCATACCATTCTTTGCCCGTATACCGCCAGTCGACCATAACATTAACGATTCGGTTTCTCCAGCTTAGTGATGCATATGCCGCATGCTCAGGCACCTCTATGAGCGATTTTCCAGCAAGGTCTTTATCATCCTCTCCGGCAGATTCGAATTGAAGGATCTTTGATTTGTTCATATTGAAGTTTGCAGTAAGCACAAGATTTGAAAAGATCACCCATTTGGCAGTGACTTCTCCTCCTAGTATCTCTACTTCTGTAACATTCTGTCGTTGTAAAACCGGTTTCAGGTCTGCTCCGCCAGTCTCGACAGAGTCGCCGGTAGCCACAAAATACTGGAAATCATGGCCACGGGAGTAATATACTGAAGGCTCCAGGGAAAAGCTGTCGTCAAGCATCCAGCTAAAGCCGGTTTCATAATTTGAAATGCTTTCAGGCCGGAGCTGAGGGTTGGCCAGCTTGAAGCCTTTGGATATCTTGCCCGACTTGCTGAGATCATCAATCTTGGGAGGCATAAAGCCTGTGGCCCAAGAGATATATAAACCGGAATGTTGCCCAATCTGATAGTGAAGAGCGATCTTAGGACTCCACTGTGTCCATGCCTCATCATTAAAATTAATGTCGGCATTTTGTATGAAGCCTGTATTGCTGGTCGGGTTTATGACCGTTTGAAAGCCATTGCTGAAATTAGCATGATCAAGCCTGAGACCTGCAATAAGGGAAAGGCTATTCATGATCGTGATTTCATCCTGAAAAAACAGACCGGCAAAGTAAAGATCCCCACCATAATTTATTTCATCAGTCGAGGTCCGGTAGATCTCTTCCGCATCAAGATCGCCAAGCTTGAACTCCATGCCGGCGGTAAACTGGTGATCTTTGAAAAAGTTTCTGGAAATATTTAACCATATACCATTATCATGTTTTAGGGACCTGGTATCCGACAGCTTATATTTTCCGCTGCTGTTCATGCTTTCATTTTGCCGGTCGAAATATTCCATTTGATAGTAGACCCTTGCATTGAGCTTATATTTTCCCAGCTGCCCATTATAATTGCTTTTGATAAGATGACTGCGGTACTGGTCCCACGAGCCCTCCTCTTCAAAGATCTTTGTGCCTGTCGCGAACCGGCCTTTATAAAAGCGGTATTCCAGATCGAGGGCGCTTATTGAGTCAAAGCGGTATCCTGTCAGCATACCAAGATTATATTCATTTAGCTTTACTTTTGCGTCCATGGAGTCGCGTGTTTCCTCCGGTTCAATATAATATCCGTCTCCTTTCCTGAAAAAGCCTTTGGCATTCCAGTACAATCCTTTTTCATCATGCGGCTCCTTTCCACCCAGCATGATCGATGCACCATAAGTGCCCATTGAACCTCCGAAAGCCCTGAGTTTTCCTTCGAAATCCTTCTCAGGCTTTTTAGTCTGGATGCTGATCACCCCTCCCATGGCGTTGTTTCCATAAAGGGCTGAATTGGGGCCTTTAACAATTTCAATAGTTGAAATGTCGGATGGTTCAAGAAAATTCCAGTTGACAGTCCCTCCTGCAACCTTGTTCACAGGCACGCCATCAATCAGGATAAGTGTACGGGCACTGCCCGGCAAACCACGCATGGTGACACTGGCCCCTTTTGAAAAGATACCCCATGGCCTGTTCACATGGAGGTTGGCAATGCCTCGCAAGAGATCGTCCGTATTGTTGGCGGGCAATAGTTCTATATTCTGATGCTGAATGACTGCCCCTCTTCCGGGTAAGCTGGAAAGGCTTCTCCTGTTGAGTGTTGCACTGATTGTTACAGGGTCGATAGTAATAACAGACGGAGCAAGAAAAATTAAATGCTCCGACATACCGGAATCACTGCTTATTTTTACGATCTGATCATTATAGCCGACATGGGATATCAGTAAGGTATAGTCATCTGTGTTCAGCAAAGGAAAGCTGAAAGCCCCTTTATTATCTGTGCTGGTTCCTATCTGCAGCTCTTCAATAATCACATGTACGTCTTCCAGCACACTTTTCTCAAAAGCATCCCGCACTACTCCCCTGATAGTTGTCTGGGCATAGGATTGATAATGATGAGATATGCCAAGTATGAATATGATCAGGCTTATGCCAATCCTGGATAGGTACACTTATTGCTGGATTTTTAGATCTATGTTTATACTTCCTTCAGTAGTTCCAGTCACCTCATTCACGATGAAGATGCCCAGCAATCCTTGTTGGGTTTTGAAGGTGTAAATGTCATCTTCCTGCAGATTCTTGGCTTTCCTTTTTGCGTCGGCCTCATTATAGTTGGCCAGGATGATGCTGTCATTATTTGCATTTGCGAAATCAAGTACTGTAAGCGATGTTTTGAAATATCTTGATGTATTCACAACTGTCCAGCTTCCCGGATTAACCGGAAATATGCCATCATCGATATTGGCACCAGGGGAAGAGATCGTATTTTTATCTTCGTCTGCATAGAAATACAATAAATCGATACCTGCCTGCAGGGAGGTGTCTTCTGCAACATCAAAATGGAAGTACATATTGCCGTTGGATGGGTTAAAACATCCTCCCGTCGTTATATTTTCAGGGGCGCCCATATCAATAGAAGAGAAGGATTCCAGTGATTGGTAATTACTGTTTGTGTCCAGGTTAATATAAAGGCTTATGCTACTTGAATTTCCATCGCTGTCGCGAACAATGAAGTCCCACCTTTCTTCAGGATCGGTGGATTTTATAAAATTTCCTTCCCATATGAAAGAAGCTGTATTCATGCCGGTATCAAAATAAGTCTGCGTCTCATCTGTAAACACATTAATTAAAAAATTGGTTATGTTGAGATCTCCCTTATCCAGCTTTACTTTAAAACTCATTTCCTCTCCAACGGAGACCAGGGTGTCCTTGCTGATATATCCGGTTTCATTTAATATGGTAATTGAGGGGAAAATCGTAGCCTCATCATCCTTTGTGCAGGCTGTGATGACTAAGATGATGATCACAAAAGTCTTTATCAGGGGGGTAATTGTAAGCTTATTTTTCATAGAATCTGTTTATTTTGCTTGTTTAAGTTTTGATTTAATACTGCTCAGGCCATATCCCAGCGTGCCGCCAAGAAAACCGAAAAAGAAAAAGCTCAGCATGGTATACATGATCCCGAATTTAATGAAAGCCATAAAGTGATAACCGCTGCTAAGCTGTATAAATAACCTGCTGAGTGGAATGCTCATATAGGAGAGCCCCGCCACCATTGCTGCAATGATAACTATATGGGCTCTGCCTCCCATAAACCGGTATAAAAGGTCGAGTATGATGCCGGGTAACATATACCCCAGGCTGTGCAGTGGTGTTCCGGCCCCCATACCGGGAATAAGGAAAAACAATCCTACCCCAAGTGTTGCCACGGTGGCTGCATATTTTAAACTTGACTCCAACCTTATCAGCATAAAAATGGCCATAAATTCAAGGCCATGATGTCCCGGGATGTTCAATGGGATCTTGAGTTTAAAATGCATATATGCTGCCAGGGCGCCGCCCATAATAATGAGTAAAATTTCGAGGATGAGTGCAATATCCCTGTTAAGAGATATTACGGATGACCTCTTTTGTGGCAAGTTTCCATTTATGTTCATCATTGGTATCAATTTTTTCTGCAATGAGTATACTTTTATTCTCCTTTAAAACGGGCCGGACCCAGTCATTAATATATATCTTATCATGTGCCGAAGGGCTTTCCCCTTCCAATGTCATAACAGCATCAAGCTGAAGCTCATGCAACAGATCCTGCGTATTGATGATTCCGGGTTTCATTTCCCTTAACTCTTTTATTCCTTTTCGCCAGATAAACCTTCCGTCATTACCGCCTGCCCTGAGGCCTGTAGCTGCCAGTGCACCGATTATGCCCTCATGTGTACCACTAAAGCCTTTCAAATAAACAGAATATTCTCTGGCCATGGCTATGGCATCATCCATATGCAGAACCTCACACTTTGCTGTTATCCCCCACTTAATGATATGATCATTCACACTCTTTTCCGGCAGGATGCACAAGCCGGCATCAGATCCGGGAGCATTGTTTTCGATGAGGTAATCTTCACATAATGTAGTTACCAGTGGCAGATTATCTGTTTGCATCTCTATGCATGCTGAGCTATTCTGTGAGGTGTACCTGATTGCGGGATGGACGTACAGCTGGTGTCTGGTGATCCCTTTAACTGTTGCATGCCCTGTGCTTTCAAGCTGATGTGCCAATTGCCGTGAATGGAAGCCTGTGCCGCGGCTGTCAGCATTGTCGGTATCATCAATACCTATTAAAACATTTATTTGATTTCCATGCTCCATTCCAATATGATTATTCTTTTTCCATTTTCTTTTTTAGTTCCTTAAAAGCATCTTCCACAGCATCATCGAGCCTTTCATGTAGTGCTGTATATGCTTCCAGCAGTTTTATGGCAGATGGGGTAAGCACCGACTGTCCACCTTCTTTCCCGCCTCTGGTCTTATCTGTAAGCTCATAGCCTAAAAGGGTTTCTGCCTGCTTCAGGTCGCCCCAGGCTTTGCGATAACTCATGCCTGAATTTTCTGCGGCAGCTTTAAGGGAACCCCTTTCCCTGATCCCTGT
Source organism: Bacteroidota bacterium (assembly GCA_039714935.1). Lineage (GTDB taxonomy): Bacteria > Bacteroidota > Bacteroidia > Bacteroidales > B18-G4 > B18-G4. The sequence continues at coordinate 15,581 of JBDLIJ010000035.1, forward strand.
GAGCAGGGAGTATACCTCTTCCGATATGATGCCTTCACCACTCATCGACGACAGCCAGAGTTTATAATTCAACAGCACATTGAAACGATTTGATTTCCCCGGTTTTCCCATTGTATTACTTCCGCTTCGTTATGTAAAATGAAACATATCGGTGTGTAAAAATATAAAATCTAAACATAGCAACAGCATTAAATAAAAAAAGTATGGGAAAGGGGAGGAGATTTACTGGCAATCCCGTGTATAGCGTTTCATTAACTGATTAAAATATTGCTGGCGGGACTCATCATCTTTACAGTATTCATCAATTTCCTGACTCAGTTTTGTCAGCTGTTCATCAATTTTTATTATGCTTTCTTTATGATCTTGTTCTGTAGCTGTGCTCAGGGCCTCTGAGACTGATTTATCAAGATTTTGAAGCTCACAAACAAGTGCAGCTTTTTCTTCGGCATAATCATTTAAGGTTTGAACAACGTCCGGTGTCAGGCCTGACCTTTCAGCTCCCTTTTCAATACGTTTCTGTTGTTCCTGCCATTGTTGCACGTCTACCAGGGTATTGGTGTTGTCAGTTGTTGTTTCTTCTGTTGTAGTGCAGGCAAACATTAGCACAATAGCAACAATAGCAATAAAGAATAATTTAAAATTCATCATGATCGACACTTTGCTTACTTTAATAGAATCAGGGTGCAAATATACCTAAACTAATTGAACATAATATGCGAATAAGTGTTACATAGGCACGTGTAACGAAAATTGCAGAAATAAATTAGGGGGATTAATTATCCTTACAGCGCTTGTGATTATGCAAGTCACTGTTTATAAAGCATAGTCTGACTATCAGATTATTTTTTGGTTTTGTTTGATTCAAAAAAGGGCTGACGCAAGTCAGCCCTTTTTGATTATTGCTGTTAGATATTATTCCTGGTGCGGACCAACTACTTCCAGTAATTCCGGAAGGTCCATCCCAAGATCTTTAAGATGTTCGATCTTTGGAACACCATTCGTTGTCCAGCCTCTGCGCAGATATACGGCATCAAGCAGCTTTTCGTACTGATCTTCACGGTATTCCCTGACAATTGCTTTTTTCTCTACCGTTGTCTTCCCTTCAGGATCAACTCCGATAATCTCTTTTAATTGCTTGTCGTAGCGATCAGCTCTGGATTCGTATTCTTCATCTGTTACCGGTCCTGCAGCACGGTATGGCTGTGCATCAAATTTCCTGATTCCATAACCTCTCCTGAGATTGAAGATGCGCTGGAAATTATATACTCTTTCCGATTGCCTGATCATCTCTTCCTTACTAAAAGGCTTGTCGGTAACAGCGGTAAAGATTGTTACATAGTTGTCGACATGCTCAGGTACTTTGGCAGGTTCATCGGTTTCCGCATTATTTGCCGGTTCAACATCATTCCATGGTAATTTGCAAAGGCCGACAAGGCCGAACCATGTTCTGAACATAGGGAAATAATGAAGCGCTTCCGCTTTATCTTTAAAGGTAGGTATCTGGTTGTTTACCATGTCCATAAAGATCAGCCATGCTTCATCATGTTGGGGGCCTTTGTTGGTCATGGCGAATCCTCCTTGCTGTGCCAGTGATTCTTTCGACACATATTCGGAATACTCAAGCCCTTTGTTCTCCATGCCTATATCCTGAAGGAAATCAGCATCACCCCATCCATTGTCACTGAATATTTTTTTCATCTTGCGCACGCCAAGTCCGGCAGTCAGACCGAATCCTTCTCCCCTGCCAAGCATGTGCAGTAATTCCATAGCGGAATCAGCATTCCCGAAATTTAACTTGAGTCCGCCTGTGCGCTCATCATTCAGAATGCCGTTTTCATAACATTCCATGATGAATGCCAGCAGTGTTCCCCAGGTAATGGTGCAGATGCCGTAAGTGTCGCAATAAAAGTTGGTTTCGATCACATAATCAGGGTTGAAGATTCCGCAATTAGAACCCAGACCACCGGCATTTTCATACTCCGGTCCATCCACAATCACTTTTTGTCCGGCATAAGGGCCTGTCCGTAGCAGGTATTCATCCACGCCTTTTGCACATGCCATATTACAACCGATCCAGCATCCGTCGGGTATGCCCTGTGTAAATCTGGCTTTCCAAACTTCCGAATGGATGGCATCTGCCTCGGGATGGCTTCCAAATTTATAGTTATGTACAGGCAGCAGATCATAATCATTCATGATGTTTACAAGGTGTGCCGTACCTTTGGTCCTCATTTCAGCCTGGTCATCATCAAGCTCACGCATTTCTTTATTAAAGCGTTTGCCTCTTTCCATGATGGCCTGCAGGTCTTTTACATCATTCAGGTTTCCTTTTACACCCGGGATGCGGCAAACGATGGCCTTGATCTTCTTGTCGCGAAAAACGGTTCCAATGCCGCCACGTCCAGCCTGCTTCAGCCTTACTTTCTTCCTTTTAGGGTCATAGAAACTGAAGTTTAGCATGCCAATAAGCGAGTTGCCTGCAGCTGCTCCGGTGGAGACCACGGCAATGTTTTTTCTGTCTTTTTCATCCACGGCATACATATCGGTAAGCACCTCAACAAGCTCATGGCTGTCCATTGGTTCCAGCGGAGCCTCAAAGATCTCTACTGAGTGGTTCACACCATCAATATAGATCATAATATCTTTCTCGGCTTTGCCCTGAAGTTCGATGGCATCAAAGCCTGAAAACTTCAGGAAAGGTCCGAAAAAGCCACCAACATTGCTGTCGATCGGAATATCAGTCTGGGGAGAGATAGAAACACAGATGGATTTACCCGAACCGGAATATTGTGTGATCCCTCCGATAGGGCCGGAAGAAATGTTGATCTCATTTTCCGGATCATTCCACTTGGTATCTGGCCTGGTGCCATCCCATAGTAGCCTGAGTCCATAACCCTTACCCCCGATGAACTTGTCTTTCATCTCGGCAGGGACTGCCTTTTCTTTTATCTCATTATCAGAAATGTTAATGTACAGCACCTTGTCTGTATATCCCCGAAAAAGGGGCTTCCATTCGTACGACCACGTTTTCAGTGTTTTGTGGGCGTTTTTCATTTCCTCTATATTCATATTACTGTAGTTTAATAATTAATATACGAAAAGAACAAAATTATTAATTTAATGTTTGCCATATCCTTAATTCTACCCCTAAAAAACTGATATGCAAATTGATGCATATCGGTATGGGTGTGATAAATCCTTAGCATTTACTGCTTTACAGGTTGTTTAGAATATGTTTAAATTGGTTAAATTGGTTGAATTAGTTGAATTGGTTGAGTTGGTTGAATTGG
>JBDLIJ010000036.1:0-18723 GCA_039714935.1 Bacteroidota bacterium
ATGGCAAGGGATCTTCTCTCTGTACCGGATCCCTGTTAAATAATACCATGCAGGATAGTATCCCGTATTTTCTCACTGCCCGTCATTGTGGTTCCGGTGCCCTGGCAACACATTTTGCGCAATGGATATTTTATTTTAATTATGAAGCACCCACATGTGAAGATCCGCTTGAAGATCCTCCTTCCATGACAATTACAGGCTGCGAGAAGGTGGCAGAGGCCCCTGACGGCCCGGGAAGTGGCTCTGATTTTCGTTTGCTCAGACTGAGCAGCAAGCCACCTGAAGACTATAACCCCTGGTTTGCGGGATGGAGAAATGATGGTATGGCCAGCTCTTCGGGTGTCGGTATTCACCATCCTATGGGGGATGTGAAGAAGATATCGACTTATACTGACCCACTAATATCAACAAACTATGGTTCAATAGTTCCCAACCCTGCCGGCAATTACTGGAAAGTGACCTGGTCTGAGACGATGAGCGGACATGGTGTTACAGAAGGGGGCTCTTCTGGTTCGCCTGTTTTTGATAATACGGGAAAAGTTGTTGGAACCCTCACCGGGGGTGCAGCAAGCTGCTCAAACCTCCTGGAACCGGATTTCTATGGGAAATTTTCCAGTCATTGGGATGCTAATGGCAGCGCTAATGATTCATGGCTGAAGCCGTGGCTGGACCCTGAAAATTCAGGTGTGCAAAGCCTGGAAGGCTTTGGTTACGGGAGCATCCTCTCTGCCAACTTCAGTGCCGACACCACTGTGGTTAGTATAGGTGCTCGCGTGATGTTTGATGACCTGTCGCTGGGCGAACCCGACAAATGGGAATGGACCTTTGATGGTGGCGATCCGACCCATTATACAGGACAGCATCCCTCAGGTATCACCTATCATGAATATGGTGAATATGATGTTGAACTTAAGATCCATGATGGCGATGTAAATAATGATATCATTAAGAAGAAATACATCCGGGTTACACCTAATGTTTTTCCAAACCCGGCAAGTGACTACATAACCATGGATTTTGGCAGGCGCCAGCTGGAATTTATCGAAGTGAATATCTATACGATCAGCGGCATGCTGATGAGAGAATATTCAAGCTCCGGTAATGAAAATGGCATCTGGAAGATACAACTTGATGGCTTAGGATCAGGCACCTACATATTGCATATTAAAACCAATGTGATGGAGGATCATTTGTTGCTGATGGTGAATTAGTTGTGCTTCGGCTCCGCTCAGCATGACGGTTGATTAAATATGACATTAACTCTGAATCTTAATTCCACATTCGCCACTTCCAATCTTTGCACCCACCGAAGCCTTGGCGCAGGTGGGTTACTAATCACTAATCATTTGGATCTCATCATTCAATAAAGGTTGAATTAGCAACCCTTAATCTCTATTAGCATACTCTTCCCATTTGTTAATCACTTTCTGCATATCAGTGGGTAACTCTGAATCGAAAAATAAATATTCTCCGCTATGTGGATGTTTTAATCCCAGCGAGCGGGCATGCAGTGCCTGTCGTGGAAGGATTGAAAAGCAGTTCTTAATAAACTGTCTGTACTTCGTAAACGTAGTGCCTTTAAGGATCTTATCCCCGCCATAAGAAGCATCATTGAACAGGGGATGTTTAATATACCTCATATGAGCCCTGATCTGGTGTGTGCGGCCGGTTTCAAGGGTGCACTCTATCATGGTCACATATCCCAACCTTTTTATCACTTTCCAATGTGTGATGGCATGCTTTCCGATTTCTCCGTCAGGGTATATGGTCATCACTTTACGGTCACTCTTGCTGCGTCCGATATGCCCGCTAATGGTCCCTTCATCTTCTTCCATATCTCCCCATACCAGTGCCGTATATTTACGGTCGATGGTATGATCAAAGAACTCTTTGGCAAGCTTTGTCTGTGCCGTTTCTGTCTTGGCAACCAGCAACAGTCCTGAGGTGTCCTTGTCAATCCGATGCACCAGGTAAGGCTGAGCCTCGTCCTTACCACTTTGTTTGCGAAGGTAATAGGTGAGTGCATTAACCAGTGTCCCCGTGAAGTTTGCATATGCCGGGTGGACAACCATGCCGGCTGCTTTATTCACCAGCATGATGTGCTCATCTTCATATACGATGTCGACGGGGATATCTTCCGGTATGATCTCGGTATCACGCGGAGGTTCGCTCAGCACGATGGTGATCACATCTCCGGGCTTTACCTTGTAGTTCTGTTTTACGGCTTTCCCGTGAACGAGGATGTTTCCTGCAGCAGCGGCTTGCTGGATCTTGTTCCTTGAGGCGTTTTCAATCCGCATCATCAGAAACTTATCTATCCGTAATAATCCCTGGCGTGGATCTGCAACGAAACGATGGTGTTCGTATAGTTCTTTTTCCTGCTCACTATAATCTTCAAGTTGTGGCATAGCACACCTAGTTATTGATAAGGACTTTGTGGATATGGTCGATGCTTCCCTGCTCATTTGCGATGTGGATGATATACAGACCATCAGGTATATTCCCTGTGTGAATAGTATGTGAATAGGGCTGCCTGATTATTGACCGGCCCAAAAGATCATATATGCTGATCCTTGTTCCTGTGCTTATGAGCTCATGAGCTGTCAGTAGATCATTTTCAAAATGAAGAACCCCATGCGTTGCCGGGTTTGGATAAATATTCCAGCTTGATCCCGGAAGTGTTTCAGGGATTGAGAAAGGATCATAAAAATCATATAAGACAGGTCGCATAATCAATGCCCCCGCTTTCAATGATTGCTGCCAGGTGCCATCAGTATTGAAGAATAGATTCTCCGAAGCATCGTAATGCTTGTCGAAACCAACATTCAGCAGGTCGGAGGTAGTTTGTTCAAATCCAATAAAAATGGTTCCCATTACCGGAAGGGGAGGGTCGATCTGGTACACCTGCATGCGGTATAACTCCTCACTGAATTTAGGTTTTAGATCACTCATTTCCAGGATCACATCACCCGGCTGCCCATTATTGTTATCCCATACTTTCAGGTGGAAAAACTGATCGTTCTGATCATTTTGCACCCTGTTGAAAAACATGGCAATACCCACCAGTGAGTCGGCAAGGTCCAGGGAGTATTTGCAGGCTGCTTTTCCACCGGAAAGGCTCAGCCCGTAGCCGGCTTCAGGCGTGCCATCATCATAAGCGTAGTAATTATAGAACTTCTGGATGAAATGAATGGTGTCGCCCAGATCGGGATTACTCTGGTCATGAATTATATGTCTGACATTATAGCTTGAACTGTCGGCCTGGCTGCTAAGCGGGAAGAGCAGATCTCGCGGTGGACAGGCATGTTGAGGAACCTCATCACAGCTTTGATAAGCATTGTTGAAGAATGGGTAAAGGTTTGCAAATCCACCATTATATGTATGTGTGAAAGTGCCTCCGATCTCATCCACAATATATTCGTAATAGACATTAAAGGTGTCGGCACTGAGATTTGTAATGTATAATTTTAAAGAATCCTTTAATTGATTCGTGGAGTTATTACGGTATTGCCGTAGCGGCATGGCAGTATATTCTTTCAGGAAAGAGGGAGCACGTTCGGCAAATGAGATGGCCTTGTAAAAGGTGTCGGCCGCTGATCGGTCCACATCCAGATATATATAGTCAATATTCCACTGATCGCAGTTACTCTTCCAGCTTGGGTTAATGTCGGGCGCAAGACTGGCATAATTGTAAAAGCGGAAATAAAAATGCTTCTTGTAAAATTTTGTGCTGTCGTTAACAGGGATGATAACCTGACGTGAATAGGTGTTAAATTTGCTGTAAAAGCCATCGACAGACATCCCTTCGCTTGACCAGACGTGTTCCCAATTAATTGCAGGTTCGTAAACAGAGTCGCAGGGCAGCGTGATCATATCTTCCCAAACAATAGTGTCGAAGCTGATCATGTATACCCCGGGATTACATTCCTGTGGTGCATAAAGAGTATCGAGAGGGAAAATGGTGTCAGTGGGGTCGAATAAATATGAGCTGGCAGCTACGGTGATGGAATCCATGTAAGCGAAGACCGAGTCACCTGCATAATAACCAAATTGCAGGACAAGCGAATCATCAGGCTCCGGCTGGTTGCCTCGTCCCTGGGGCTGATAGTAAAAACTGAAATATAATGAATCCGCCAGGGTGATGGCACGTGTTTCTCCCGGCAGGAAGAGCGTATCCAGCCTTATAGGGCGTGATGTAAGATGATCTGCAATGAAAGGAAACATGCTTGCATCAGGATAAAGCTCACCAGAAGCATCGATTGCGTCAAGTGTTGCAGCTCCTATATTAACCGAACGGTATGGGAAAGCATCATTGATAAAAGCATCATTATCGATAAACAGTGCAGGGCTTGGAAAAATATTACCGGTATGGAAATCGTCAAAAAAAGGAAGGGGTATTGGTTCCGGATAAATTAGTTCCCCGATAGCTTCCGCAGCCATAGAACTCTCCTCCTTCAATGCATGCTTTATAACCGGATTTGTGAACAATCCGCTGATTCGTTCCTGTCCCATGCCATAATTTAATATCAGGAATGCAGTGATGAATAATAGTATAAAGCGTTTCATTATGTGTGATTTCTTCAGTTCTTATTAAAACTCCGGCCTGTGTATTTTTGTTGTGTCACCGGTAAAAAGTGTATCTGGCCTTTGTTCCTGGATCAGCACGCCAAAGTCGAAGTCGAGATCGGAACGCAAAGATATGCTGATCTTGCTTCCTTTAAAACGTTTGCTTAGCTGTGACCACATCGGGCTTTGCTTGTACACCTTTGAATGGTCAGGGTCTTCAATATCAAGAAAATATACTGTGCCCAGATTAAATGATGCTTTGTTCAGAGCATCTATTGCTTCTTTTTTATTCAGGCCTATGAGAAAGGGAACCGGCGCATAGTGATCCTGGCCTAAACCTACTACAAGGTCGATAGCCGAGCCTTTTTCTATAATTGTTCCCGTCTCGATCATCTCTTCTCCATATAATTGTTCAAGGATGGCATTCCCGGCAAAATCTTTCACATACTTAAGATTGTTGATCCTGAGCCCCTTTGAGCGAAGGCTGTTTACAGCCTGCCGTAAGCTGAGGTCGATAAGGTCGGGCATCTTAACTTTCTCTGTAGAGAAGGCCACAAGGGTAACGTAAACTTTACGGTCTTCCTTTATAATGGAACCCGCCGGCGGGTTCTGGATCACAACAGAGCCTTTTGGATTCCTGCTGTCGAAGATGGAGTCGATCACGATGAATTCGTACAGGCTGTAATAATTCTCATTTTCAATCTCCTGCAGGGTCCTGCCTGAGAAGTCAGGCAAAACGTAAGTGTCGCCATGGTTGGTGTATATCTTTATGAATTGCAGCACAATAAAGAATAGAATCACCGTTAGAACAATGGATAATCCAACATTCAGGTAGAATTTCTTCTTAAGAAAGAACCCGAAAAACGACATAATTTTTTCTTCTTGTTTTTGCTGTTACAACAGCGGGATTTAACTCATTAATTTCAATTTTAACTGTAAAAATCCCATGTTATTGCCTGAAGGAAGCAAAGATAAAAATTAATTATATAAATTTACACATCTATAAAGTAAGCTTACAACCGATCAATGAAAAAAAAGATAGCCATTGCTGCCGGAGGTGATTCCGGAGAATATGAGGTTTCCATAAAAAGTGCTGCTGTTGTGGAGGAGCATCTTGACAGGGAACTGTATGACACATATGTGATCGTGATGCGGAATAATGAATGGAAACATACCGATGACGGTGGAGAGGTACATTTCATAAACAGGGAGGATTTCAGTTTGAGCATCCGTGGGGAGAAGATCATCTTTGATGCTGTGTACATTGCTATTCATGGCACACCGGGGGAAGATGGGAAGCTTCCGGCATATCTCGATATGCTGAATATTCCGTATACGGCCTGCAATCAGACTACTTCAGCCATTACCTTCAATAAATATTTTTGCAATCTGCTTGTGTCAGGTTTAGGAGTCCGCGTGGCACCATCTATTGTCTTACATAAAGGCATGGAGCTTGATTATGAGGCCATATTGGACGTAAGCGGCCTGCCCTGTTTTGTAAAGCCAAACAGTGGAGGGTCCAGTGTTGGCATGTCGAAGGTCAACAATGCAGGGGATCTGCCATCGGCCATAGAGAAGGCCTTTATTGAGGATGAGCAGGTGCTGGTGGAAGGGTTTATCTCCGGAAGGGAGATCACCTGCGGTGTCATCGCTGATGGAGATAAAGTTCGTTCTCTGCCGCTTACGGAGATCGTAAGCAAGAAAGAATTTTTCGATTATGAGGCGAAATATACTGATGGCCTGGCAAGTGAGATCACCCCGGCACAGGTGCCGAAGCAGGTGGAGCAGCAGTGTCGTGATACTTCTGAAATGCTGTATAAGAGGTTAAATTGCCAGGGAGTGGTCAGGGTTGATTATATCTTTAACGAGTCAGGATTATTTTTTCTGGAGGTAAATACGATCCCCGGCCTTTCGGCCAACAGCATCATTCCGCAACAGGCAGCATACGCCGGCATTAGTCTTCCAGAACTTTTTTCTATAGTCCTTAAACAGGCTCTCGCGAATTAATGTGAATTTACAGGTTTGATAGATACTCCATAAGTTTCCTTGTGGCTCTTCCTCTGTGGCTGATTTTGTTTTTCAGCTCCAGCGGCATCTCAGCAAAGGTCTGGGTGTATCCATCAGGGGTGAAGACAGGGTCATAACCAAATCCGTCGGCTCCCCTTTTCTTGTGGATGATCTGCCCTTCTACAATCCCTTCAAAATGTACTGCCTGGCCATGAAGCATCAATGAGATGACTGTCCTGAACCTTGCTTTCCTGTTGCGCTTATCCTGCATCGCCCTCAGCAGCTTCTCAATATTTTTTTCAGCATTGCCATCTTCACCGGCATATCTGGCTGAATACACGCCGGGTTCCCCGTTCAGGGCCTCTACCTCCAGCCCTGTGTCATCGGCAAAGCAATCAATATTATAGTTTCGGTACACATACATTGCTTTCAGGTCTGCATTCCCCTCCAGGGTCTCAGCGCTTTCTTCAATATCATCCGTGCATCCTATATCTTTCAGTCCTTCTATCACGTAATCTTCAGGAAGGATCTTTCTGATCTCGGCCAGCTTATGGTCATTATTGGTGGCGAAAACAAGCCTTTTTGTCATGTCATGATAATTTAAAGGGAGAGATCAGCATATGCCTGATCTCTCCCTGTATGATATCAGGCTGTGGTGCCTGAAAAGTTTTATTGTTTAAGTTTAAGGAAACACCACTGCTCCATATTCCGACACCAGGGCCTTTGGAATGGAAGCACTGTATGTTTCATTGATGGCTTCGATAAAATGGTTAGCCAAAATGGCATTTCCTGTTGGCGTAACATGAATTCCATCAAGAGAGAATAAATTACCCTGAACGAAAGCTGAGGAGATTGTGATTCCGTCCACAATAATTCCTGCCTCGGCTTCTTCCATGAGCTCATTCATGTCAACATGGGCGAGGCCATAACTGATACATAAGTCATAAATGATGGCATTATATTGATCAATGTGCTGCGTTACATCCACTGTTTCTGCTGCATCAAGGATATACTTATGTGGGATAGGGTATGGAGCCATCGTTACAGGGTTTGTTGTACCCATGCCATGACATTGCATTGAATCAGTAGGCAAGGTCATAATGAACAGGTCATTGGCTGTCATCCGGCCCCAGCTGCCATCTGAGTTTTCTACGACCCAGGTATTGTATCCGGCTTCAAATGTAATTTCCGGATGGCCATACGCTGTGTATAGCATATTTAATCCCGCTGCCTGGTCTTCATCAAGGAACAGGCCATTATAAGGGACCTTGGTGTTCATGAATGTAAAGAACGGAGTTGAGGAAACGGAAGGAAGATTCGCAACTGCGCCCTGAGCAGGATTAGCAGGATCCTGCATGCATGACTTAATGATCAGATCCATAAAGTATCCGAATTGAACAGGGTTGGTCATCGAATCGGCCGCCCCACCTGAGGCTGCATACCACAGGGCATCATTATTTCCAATCCATAAGGTAAAAAATGATGCACCGCTGCTTGCTGCAAGAGCAGCCACCGAAGTGTTGGGATCCGAGGCAAAGCGTGCATAATATGGATTCAATTGAGCATATTGATCGAAGAGTAAATGAAATGTTTTGGCACCCGGAACACCTATGTTGTTGAAAGGCCCGTCTGCCGCAACGGAGACAAAATTGCTCATGTCAACATCTACGGGAGCGCGCACAGGTGCAAGGCTTGTTTCTCCCATACAATCTGTTTTAGGCGCAAATACGAGTTTCGGTACCGGAGTGAATCCATCAATTCCAAATCCAAATTCGTCTTTCATCAAAGGTTGCGTAAACTCTCCACCTCCGGCAAGTGCAAATTGTTTTGCAAGGATATTGGGATAAGAAGCCTCCTGGCCTGATAAATACAATGCACCATCAGCATATCCTGCAGTTAGTGAGTTGCCCACGGCAATATAACTGCTAAAGTCAGCATTTCCCTTTTCAGGAGTGAATTCATCTATCGCCGGCTTACAGGCTGCTACCGCGAAAATCAATAATAAAAGTATATAGTGTTTTATTTTCATGGCTATCATATTTTAGATTAAAAATTATAACTTACACCAAGGCCTGGTATCATCGTAAGAACCTCGTAAGTTCCACCGAAGTTGGCAGGCTCATAGTTCTTTTCGGTTTCCAGTCCGTGAAGCTGTAGATAAGACAGGTCGATGCTCAGGTTCTCAACAGGAGCAATGCTCATGCCCAATGTCCAGGCAACAGTATTCAGGCTCACTGTTTCAGGAGTGAAATAGTCGTCGTGGGTTGGTGAAGGATCGTAATAAGCTCCGGCCCTGAAAGTGAACATATCGTTCAGAGTATATTCTCCTCCTATACGTCCGATAAAGGTGTTGCTGTAATTCCTTGGGTTCACTGATCCGAGCAATTCATCCTGCTCTTCAAATGTAAAAACGAGTTCCTCATAGGCATCCCAGAAAACATAGTTTCCTTCAAAAGCCAGGGTAAACTTATCTGAGAATTTGTATGATATGCCAAAATCAAAGTTGGCAGGCATCGGCAATTCCGCATCGAATTTATTGGTCGTCGGAATGCTTGTAGCTATGGAGGCAGGGATGTTAAATGTTGCATCGCCACCTTCTATATTCATTACGATCTTTGAACGGTAGTCCAGGCCAATGCTCAGATTTTCTACAGGTCTGATCATCACCCCCAGGTTATATCCAATATTGCCTGTTGTACCGTTTAGTTCAGCATATGAATCATTATTGTAAGGAACAGCTTTTTTAAGGTCTACTGCTCCGTAAGCGTATACAAATCCTGCTCCAACAGAGATCATGTCATTGATCTTAAATCCTACTGTCGGCTGAATATATATGGCCGAGAGAGAGATTTTCTGAATCAGATAGCGGCCTGCCCAATTGTCTGCCCATTGTGCGCTGCTGCCAAATGGAGTGTATACTCCCAGTCCGATCGTAAAGCGGTCACTAATTTTTCCGGCTGCGTAAACGTAGAATGGTGTTCCGACCGGATTATCAGTTTCAGCCTGATAGCTGCTTGCATCTTTCTGAAAAACGGCATTAGAGAAAATCCCACTGGCGCCTACCGAGAAACTATATTTTGTTTCCATCAGTGAAAGACCACCAGGATTATAGAAGATGCTGCTTGCGCCAAGTGCAAAAGGGGATCCTATTAATCCCATCCCCGTTTGTTTTTGACCCTGCAACCTTACCTGGTAGCCTCCCGCGTAGACAGACCAGCTGAAGATCGCAAATAAAAATACAAATAGTGTAAGTTTCTTCATTTTGCTTAATTTGGTTAGTAAAACCGTGCAATATAAGAAAAAAAATATCTACACAGAGGCTTAGGATTTATAGTTTTGATATTCAGCTTTCTATGATAAAACCGGTAGCATTAAAATTTTGCCCTCAGTCCGAAGTGAATTTTGGCAGAACGGAACTGTATGGCTTGTCCTTCCATGCTGCCCAGGGCATAGCTTAATGCGAAAATCCCGGCCGGGGTTTCAAAATTTACCCCCGCTCCAAAACCGAAAGGTGTATCCTTAACATAGCCCGAGTTCGCATTACGCTCATAGTATGCTCCGTCAAAGAAGAGGTGAAAATAAGAATTCAATCCCATTAGATATCTGAATTCAAGTGTGAAAACAGAATAGGTGGATGCGTTTATGGATTCTTCGTCAAAACCCCTCAAAGTCATTAGTCCGCCAATTCTGAATAATTCATTGTCAAAAAGATTTTTGTTCTCCAGGAAGCCACTTTTATTGGCTATCAGAAAGGTAGTTCCACGGAACAGGGGTATAAACCACCCCGCCTCCAGTTCGAGCCTGTATAGTGTGCTGTTTAATGGGATACTGTCATAAAGCAGCTGGTTCACATTTGCGTTTTTTCTGATCTTTTTTGACCCTACAGCCCCGTTTATGTCAAAATGATATCCTTTTCTTGGGTTATACCTGTAATCCAATTTGTTAAAGTCAATACCGATACCATACAGACTGGTTGTGATGTCTGCATAGTCGGGCAGGACAGTGGCAAATTCAAGCCCCTCCGTATGAAGAAGGTCTGAACGCCGGTTTTCGTAATAGGCTTTCACCTTATTATAGCCGTTAAACATTATTTGTACACCAAGCTTATTGCTGAGGGTGAAATAGGAAGTGTCCTTTTTAAACAACTGTAATTGATAGTCAAAGCCGAATGGTGTTGAAAAGAGAAAGGGGAAGTTGAAGTGGAAATTCAGATCCTGTGTGTTGGCTTCCAGCTTTCTCCAGTTCAGATCAATGAGCTCTCCGCGATTGAAAGCACTCATCAGTTTTAGCTTTATATCACCTGTGAGCAGGAGTTTGCCCGTTGTTTGCTCATTGGGGGCAATGCCCAGTATTCCATCGAACTGGCTGGCACGCTTTTTCTCCATAAACAAAATAAGTTTTGCCTTATCCTCCATAAAGGCCACTTCGGGTGGTCTGATCATACTCACAAACGGAAGATCCTGCATTTTGCTTTCTATTTTACCAATTCTTGATTCATTATAAAGATCTCCCTTTTTAATATTGAAATAGTTACGGATGTATTTGCGGTGAAGCTTTGAGTCTCCTTTAATGATAATGGTGTCAATGCTGACCTTCTGGTTTAGTTCCAGCTTCAGGCTGGCATATATTTCTCTGTCATCACGAATAAGCACGCTGTCAAGACTTACCCATGCAAAAGGGTAGCCATTGTTTTCACAGTAGCGCAGAATATTTTCAGTTAACTTTTCAATTTCATGAGGGTTGAAGGGGCGGTCAGCAAATAACTTTTCTTTATAGCCGCTTTGCTTCAGAAAGGCATGATTCGCATTGCCCGGGCTGATCCTGGCGAGGTGATACACCTCTCCGGTAAATATCCATGCTGTGGTGGCTGAGGTGTCTTGAATAATGGAATCGATGCTGGCAGTGAGGTATCCTTTTTCATAGAAATATTGTAATGTTCTCATGAGTTCCTGCCTGGCTTCATCAGCATTTTTAACTGTATTGTTGTAGTTGAGTCGGCTGATATGCATTTTCGCCGTATGGTCTGCCGGCAATAGATTCAGCGAATGCTGTCCGCTAAGCCTGAATACAGAAAGCAGGAAAATAATAATGATGCCGGTGCTGAAGAAATGTTTCAAAATTTAATACCTCATTGAAAGAACGGACGCTGATTGATCTTATTCTATCTTCCAGTTGATTTCCTTTTTATTTTGGGTGCGTAAGATTTCGTTCGTTTTTGAAAAATGCCTGCATCCGAAAAATCCTCTCTGTGCAGAAAAGGGTGAGGGATGTGCTGCAGTGAGGACATGATGTTTTGTCTGATCAATAATTTCCTTTTTGGCGATGGCAAAATTGCCCCATAATAAAAATACCAGGCCTGTCTTGTCTTCCGACAACTTTCTGATTGCTGCATCGGTAAATTGTTCCCAACCCTTATTCTGATGTGATCCTGCATTGTGTGCCCTTACTGTCAGGGTGGCATTCAGGAGCAATACACCCTGTGCAGCCCATTTCTCAAGTGTTCCACTCTCCGGGATCGGATGGCCAAGGTCATCCCTGATCTCCTTAAAGACATTGATAAGAGAAGGAGGTTTGCGAATGCCGGGAGGGACTGAAAAACACAGACCATGTGCCTGCCCGGTGCCATGATAGGGATCCTGGCCGATGATAACAACATTCACTGCATGAAAAGGGGTGTGGTCGAAGGCGGCAAAGATCCTGTTTCCGGGAGGGAATACCACATACCTGGATTTCTCTTCAAGAAGGAATGTTTTCAATGAGGTAAAATAGTCAGCCTTAAATTCATTGCTCAGGGCCATTTTCCAACTTCCTTCTATTTGGGGACTTACGCTTGTTGTGCTCATAAGATGTTATTAACATTCTGTTGTATACAACATATTCTCATTTTTCTTGTTTATATATTAAAAATGAGTTTATATTTGCTCCATTATATTTAGAACAGAACAATATTATGATTAAAATTATTAAAAAACTGCTAATAGCTGCAACAGCTGTGATACTTTTCTTCATTTTTGCGACAGCATGTTCATCTAATGAGAAGTGTGCTGCCTACGGTGAGTCTTATAAGTATCAGAAAGAGCAAAATTATTAGTATTGTTTTCAGGTATTCTGTTTCCGGGATACGGATACGATTAAGCATATATCCCGGTTTTATTATCAATGAGCTTTATTAAGAACATAATAATGTTAACCCTCCTTTCTCTGGTGGGTTTTTTTGTTTTTGGGCAGGAGCAGGATACAGAAATTCCGCTAAAGAAACAAAGTGAGGAGCCTGTTTACGACTCTATTACCGACAGGGTGTTGCTGCGAAGGGAATATGCCGGAGGGCTGATCCTGCATTCCCGTGGCTGGGGCATTCACTTCAGAAAAGGGAAAAACCTCAGCTACTTCAGATCTTTTCAGCTGGAAGCTGATTTTGTAAGCCTGAAAAGTCCCAAGCAGATAAAAACCATCAACCCATATTTTAATAACGCAAAAAGTTACGTATACGGGAAAGAGAATCATGTGTATGTTCTGAGGGGAGGCCTTGGAGTGAAGCAACTTCTGAATCGCAAACCCTATTGGGGCGGTGTTGAACTAAGGCTGATATATTTTGGGGGACTTTCTCTGGCCTTTGCCAAACCGGTATATTTATATATTCTGAATTATTCTGTTGAAAGTGATGATTACTCTGTTGATCTAGAAAAGTATGATTCCGACATTCACGGCCTGGATAATATATATGGACGTGCTCCCTTTTTGCATGGTATTGAAAATACGAGCATTCATCCCGGTTTGTACGCCAAGCTTGGTTTGAATTTCGAATTCGGTGAATATAATTCCTCTATCAAGGCTATTGAGCTTGGCGCCATACTCGATTATTACCCTTTGCCGGTACGTATCATGGCCAAAAACCCGGAGCAGTCATTCTTTCTTACCTTTTACCTGGGGTTTAGCTTTGGCAGGAGGTATGATTAGGGGTCGGGGTGCCGGTACTTCTTCTATCTTCTATCTTCAATCTCCAATCTTCAATCTTCAATCTCCTTCATCAATTTACAATGCCTTTAAACACCGAACACTGAACATCGAACATCGAACATCGAACATACAGAATCGAAAATAAAAAAGTCCCACCATCTGGCGGGACTTTTTTACGGTATTTGGTTTTTGGTGTATGCTATTTATGAATGGTAATCTTATGTGAATAGCTCTGGTCGCCCCTGTTAAGCTTTATAATGTAAAGGCCATTGGCAAGCTTGCTCAAGTCCAGTGTATTGCTGGTATTGCCCATTCCAAACATCATTTCTTGCTGAACATGCACATGTCCGAGGAGGTCCATGATGTAAACATTTACTTCTGCATTTTCATCTCCTGCAATATCAATAAATAGTTTACCATGGCTCGGGTTAGGATAGATACTGATATTATCCGCACCGAATGAAGATTCTTCAATGCCAAAGTCTATCGGCCTGGTTGTAAACTCCCACACATCGCTCCAGGAAGTTGTGTCAAGGTCTTTCATGGCACGGGCTCTCCAGTAAACAGTTGTATTATAATCGAGGATATAGACCACCTGGAAGAAATTATCAGCACCAGGTATCAATTCATTGCAGCAGGGTTCTTCAAAGTTTGGTGTATTGTTATACTGCACCTGAAAATTATCTACCCCTGTTACCATGTCCCATTCTAAAAGTGGGTTTATGGTAGTATTCATTTCTCCATCTTCCGGTGAGCTGAGGTGAACGGTGCTTGTAGTTGTGAAGTTGAAAGGGTATGTCCAGTCAGATGTGTCAGTGGCGTGATTTGCCCGTACCCTCCAGAAATATTCCTGTCCGAATGTCATTAGGCCATCTGTCGTATATTCCGCTTCTTCCACAATCAGGCTAAAAGCATTTGTGAATGCATCGTTATCTGCTATTTCAATGGTATAGTCAACAACTCCGGAGATGCCGCCCCATGTCAGGACATTTTCCAGTCCCATATCAGTTGCATTGTTAGCAGGATCCTCAAGTGTATCACGTGATATCACAGAAAATATTCTCGTGTCTGACCAATCACATGCATCAGCTGCATGTGATACCCTGGCTCTCCAAAAGTAAGTTTCGCCAAAATGCAGGTAACTGGCATTAGTAACAAATGTTTCGCTACTGCCTTCATAAAGGAGCGGACTGGTGAAGTTTTCAGAAGTGTCGGCCTGGAATTCAAATACATCAATTCCCGTAATAATGGTTGACCCCACCCTGTCTTTGCATTTCAACTGCACATTGGGTGGCTGCTTTTCTGCATTATTGGCAGGTGTCTTAAGTGTAACAGTTTCAAAAATGATAAAGGAGAATACTTCTGACCAATCTGACATTTCAGTGCCTTCAATTGACCTTACCCTCCAAAAATATTCCTCCCCGAACATGAGTTGGCTCATCTGTAAGCCTGTGAGATCCTGGGCAGGGAAGGGTTGAGATGTTGGAAAAGAAGCATTGGTGTCGAGTTGAACTTCATATTCTACTATTCCGCCCGAACCGCCAACGGCAGCCCAGCTAAGTACTACGTCTGGCATCTGCCCGTCGTCACCGTTTTCCGGCTCCAGAAGCGTGGGTGGATATATCCTGTTTTGAGCAGATAAGCTCAGCAAGGTAATGACGAAAAGAAAAAGCAGTGTGGATAATAATTTTTTCATGTCCGTTCTTTTTATGAGGTGTTAGGTTTTATGTTAGTAGCTATTAAATCAAAAATTAATGTGTAATGATGAATTTACCTGTTTGCACAGATTTTCCGGTATTGATGCTCACAACATACATGCCGTGGGGCAATGAGCTGCAGTCAAGTTTATACTGGTGTGTGCCTTGATCCTCAGACAGTTTTTCATTCACCACTGCTTTACCATTTATATCGAAAACAGTAAACAAAATGTCACCATCGCGATTCAGTGTGTACTCAATGGTGGTAGTAGTGCTGGCTGGATTCGGATAAATATTGATACTGCTTAATTGCTCAGGCATATCCTGTGTTATGATGCCAACAGGTTTCTGGTATTTATTCGAGAAGAACAAGCCTCTTCCATAAGTGGCGGCATAAATGTTTCCATAATTTTTGGTGCCGGGATAATTAGCAAGCGTGGAATCAACGCCATCCCAGAACCAGATATTGAGTTCTTCCTGAGCGTAGGTCTGTTGTTTCAGATCATACACCGGCACCTGTCCTGTGATACCAAATGAGGTATTCCATGTCGGTGACGAAGTGTTCAGATCCTGTGTTTCGTATATGCCCATCTCCGTTCCGATAATACACATGTTGGAGTTGTTCATTTCGATGATTGATGAGTAGATAGGCATCAGGGGTAAGTTCCCCTGTACGGAGCTAAATACAGGCTCGGCGCTCAGGGCATCGGTAGTTTTATATATGTAATGCTCATTGCCGTAATTGCCGAGGGTGACAACAACATTGTTGGCATCTGCCTGGTCAACGGCAAGCGAGGTTATGATCTGTGTATTTTGTTCCTGTGTAACAGGATCGATCAGCGGGATCTCGGCAGTAGAAATAATGCAATAAGGGCTTCTGACGTCAGCGCGGTCGTAATTATATGCCAGCGCAATATTTGCGATCCTGTATACATGACCTTCTTCAGTACCGACAAAAACAAAATTTGCATCTTCCGACATGGCCATGGCACTAACCGTACCTTCCAGCCCGGCATCATCATTTGAAATCATGAACCACTCAGGTTCAACAGAAAAGTTAAGAATTTCTGTGGTCATCCATAATGCTTCTTCAGTTCCAATGAAGAGCTTTGTGCTTACGGGATCCCATACATGCATAATATCACCCTCATAATATGCTATTTCTGTAGTATAAGCAAAAGGATATGCTCTGTTTGGACTGTATATCCAGAGATCAGTTCCTGCTGGGATTGTTGTATTGATATCGATGTGCAGTGTGTCGCGGCTGTTTTCGTTGTTGATATTTTCCCAGAAAAGGGTAGGGGCAAGGTAATTATCAGGGAAGTTTATTGCGTTACTAAGAAATGAAGCAGAGGGATTAACACCTAATTCTTCATCTCTGACAAATCTTCCATCACCATCCTCAGTAGATTCCAGTGAGAAAATTGCCACCAGGGGATCAATTACTGAGATGAATACTTCGCCTCCGTTCCCACCCCAGGGCGGGCCTAGGAACCATATCTGATTTCCATTGGCTGCCTGTGCAGGGTTTCCATGACCATCAATGATCTGTACACCGTTCTGGTCAAAACCACCCAGGACTACCTTAGGGTAACCGCTGATTCCAACCCTTACGGCATTGGAGGTGGTATATGTTTTATTCAGCTCAACAAATTCATAGTACTGGCTGGTGATCGTTCCTTTGGAGATCCCTCCGTTGGAGCCCACAAAAACTTCGTTGTTAACACCCGGACGGAAAGTATATGAATTGTGAAAAGTATGTACATAGGAAGGGAAAAATTGTGGAGGGATAAAACCCAAAGACTTATGCGTCCATTGGAAGAATCCTGTTTCATCGATCTTGGTGCCTTCCCACATATCTGCACCCCCAACAAGAATTTTGTCAGGATTTTCAGGAAATACTGTCAGGACATTATGATCGTCTGTAAAAAACATATTCAGGGAAGAACCACCGGGAGCAATAACTCTCCAGTGAACCCCTTTATCGTCAGAGCGGTAAATATTAGTCAGCTCGATATCGTCTCCTGATTCGTGTAAAACAGTAGCATATAAGATATCGGGATTAGAAGGGGCAATTGCCAGCTCCAGGAAGTCTGCATCTTCATAAGGAAGGTTAAAGGTATCATTTGAGTGCAGCACAAACTGGTTTGGGTTGCCAGATTCTGAAATGTAGCAGAGCCCGTCAACTGATGCGGCAGTGATCCCATTTGAGCCAACATCAATATCGCTTGAGACACCGATCAGGGATGCAGTGTCACCAACTTCTGTAATGGCCCAGGTCGTTCCGTTATCGCTGGAATACCAGACACCTAGTTCTGTCGCAACATAAATCGCTCCATTATCCTGATTAACGGCAATATCGTTTGTGAAGGCAAAGGCTTCATTCGCAGATGGGGCCGTGGCTGATAATAATGAAAAATTCTCACCATCTGGCGACATGTATATTCCAGAACCAATAAAATAACCACCGGTTCCGGCATAAATGGTGCCATCTGCTGTCTGAGCAATGCCTGTTATATTCAGGTTACTCTCAATACCATTTATTTTGGTCCAGGTTAATCCTGTGTTTACTGATTTGTAAAGGCCACCGGTTAAGGCACCGGCAATAATTGTTTTCCCAAGTTCATCCCTGTTATCAAACAATAGGGCTTTTGTGAAGCCGCCTACATTATCAGGTCCGAGAAACTTCCAGTTGAAGTCCTCCATGGTTCCATCCGATGCATTTTCCCCGGCCTGAATTTGTGCATTAAGCACGTCTGCCTGATCAACAACAAGCGTTTGCTGGTTGACACGAAGCTTCGTGAGATAGGTGCTCATATAGGATTTGTCAGCTTCACCTTCATTGTCGGGATCATTCAGGAATGATTCCGGGAATGTGATGGTGGCCGAAATTAGAAAAGCGCCCAGGAAAATAACTAACGTAACAAGACTTAATGGTAAAATTTTATTTTTCATGTTAGTCAAATTTGATTTTTGGTTTTAATGGAATATTAATTTTCTGTTAGTTTGCTGTTAGGTTTAGGTGGCACAAGTTACACCTTTTTTAACAATCGCCAAGTCTGGTAATACTAAAAATATTAACAAGCCGACATAAATTTCTTAATGCAAATATACACAGATTGCATGAAAAAATTTATACAGTGGCTCCCTCTGACATATAAAATTATTTTTTTTAGAGGAAGTATACTTCAAAATATCCAAAATTATTAATTAACAAAATTAACAGATTATTACAAAAAAGCAAGTTTAAGTAAGTTATCGGTGGCTTACAATCAGATAACGGCTTCCCCGTTATATTACAATATTTATCGTATTTTCGTGGGACAATAAAAACCATATTTATCAAAATCGTTTATAAATGAAATTAAGATCAAAATTGCTTTATGGATTGCTGATTGGGCTCATGTTTTTCATGTCAAATGACATTTCTCTGGCACAGGAACAAGGTGCTGATACCACCTATGTATTTGATACCATTATTGAAGTGCCGGTGACT
>JBDLIJ010000037.1:0-18613 GCA_039714935.1 Bacteroidota bacterium
GCTTCATTTGAAGTTTGCGCGACATATTCTTCCAGATCATAGATGTCAACATCTTCGATGGTCGCGCCAACGGTCAATGCATCATTCTGTGAAGCAGATCCCTGGTCGATCAGCATATTATATAACTCCTGTAATTCAGCATTATTAAATACTCCGACTTCCGTTGAAGCCGGGTCATCTATGCCATAGTGCATAAGGAGGCAAAGAACCCTGTCCATATGACGTTGTTCGCTGGTAGAAATATTATTAAATACTGCCAGGTCATACTTTTCGTAAAATTTAGCATAAACGTCTCTGGCAAGCTTTTCCTCTTCGCGCATATAAACAAGCATCTCCTCTTCTTCAGGAGTAATGGTGGCTGCAGGGTTTACAATGCAATTGCAGTTAAGGTCGTCTGTTCCGTTTTCGCTTGCGTTTTTATTAATTGTGGTTTCAGAAGAATCCTGACCCCCTTTTTCACATCCGATTAACAGGACGGATACACCAAAGCTTAATACTATAAATGCAGTGAATAATTTCAAAATATTTTTCATGATTGAATAAATTTGTTTTGTTAATAAATGAAATGATTTGTCAATTATGAATCTTGATTCACTCACTATTACGCGAGCATTTCATTTTTCTTTCACTTTTAACAAAACTTTTTTTACTCCGAATCATTTTTTCGGTTTCCGGTTTTCCCGAATCCACTCCAGGGACGTATCTCCTCCGCCCGGAAATGGTATGGTTCAGTGATATTTCCAATGATCTTGATCTTCTCGCCTTCTTCCAGGCTGACCATTCTGGAAATTTTGGCATCCATCATATCAATGGTCCAGGTATTTTCATTAAAATCCAGCAATTGAATCGAACTATCGCTAACATTATGGATCATTCCTGAGAGATATCCTTCTTCAGGAGCGGACCACATTCTGGCTTTTTTCTCCTTTACGCTTTCATAAATACTAACGTTTACAGCAAATGCATTTTCAAGCCATTTTGCTCCACCACCTATAAAGAACACTGTTCCAAGCAGGATGCTGAGAACAGCACTTCCGATAATAATTCTCTGCACAGAAAATTTATACCCTTTTCTGGTTTTTCTCAGTCCAAAAATGGAAACGAGCAGGAATACTATCAGGGATATGATCCACAGGAATGGGAGCAGGGCCAGCCACATTTCAAAGCTTGAATGTGCCATATGCATTATGAGATTAAACTCTATCTGCTGAACAGCAAATAATATTATCGAAAACGCAACAGCTCCTAGAATTGTAGCAAAGAAGATCACTGACCAGAGTATGGTATTTTTATAAGTAAAACGCCATTTGGGGATAGGTGTGATCTTTTCATTTTTTATTCTGCTCATGAAATTGTCTGAATTTTCCATAATCTCATTGTTTAGCGCTTAAATGAAATATTTTCTTTTTCTGCGGTCTTTTTAAATATTTTTTTTGCTCTGTTTATCCTCACAGCAACTGTACCCTCAGGGATCTTAAGGATATCAGAGATCTCCTCATAGCTCATTTTTTCGAAATACTTCAGAATCAAACATTCCTTATACTTCAACGGAAGCTGGTTCAGGATTTCATTCGTTATCAAATATTTATGCTCAGCATCTGATTCAACATCAAGATCAGCATGCAAATCCTGCATTTGGTCATCATCAATTTCCAGCGTAAGATCTTTCCCAAAAGAACGTTTTTTCCGGCAATATGAGATGGTTTCATTATGTACGATGCGGTACAGCCAACTGGAAAGTTTCATCGAACTGTCGAACTCATTGAGGTTTCGCCAGATTTTAATAAATGCTTCCTGCAGAATATCTTCTGCCTCTTCGTGGTTCGTTCTTGAGATCTTACTGATATAGCGGAATAGCCTGGGTTCATACCGATCATAAAGACAGCGAAAATATTCCAGGTCTTCCA
Source organism: Bacteroidota bacterium (assembly GCA_039714935.1). Classification (GTDB taxonomy): domain Bacteria; phylum Bacteroidota; class Bacteroidia; order Bacteroidales; family B18-G4; genus B18-G4. Next base: position 1,908 of record JBDLIJ010000037.1, read on the forward strand.
GTGACCTCCGGATTATTTCCTTGTCTTGTAATTCGTCACAATTGATCATACTACTCCCCATGCTCAGCTTGTTGTATATCCTATAAGCAGGTTGTTTGCTATTTAAAGGCCGGGAGGTTTATCTTCTCCTGCCACCAACCCTTCCCCTGGCTCCGCCAGCAGGCATTGACCTGCTTCCGGAAGACCTGAACTGGCTCTGGCTTCTATTCGTATTATATGAACGTTGTCTTTGGGCGCCCTCTTGTCGTGCACGGTGATCCCTGTTCATCTGTTGGGTGTTCCTGGATCTATCCCGGGATTGCTGTTGCCACTGGCCATTTGACCGGTTTTGCCAGTTTCCGCTTTGATCCCGGCGTTGAACGTTACCACTTCTGTCGGTAAAAACATCATTCCGTTTGCCGGAAGGCCGCGTTTTTGCAGCTGTCTGCCCCCTGTTCAAATTGGCTCTATTCGATGCATTGGCCCGGTTCTGAAGCTGGGATTGCCTGTTTGCAGTTCCACTACGGTCGCCTCTTACATTTGCCTGTGCTGTCTGCCGCCTGAGGCCTGATGATCTCACCCCATTAGACCTGTTATGATATACATTCCTGTTCGAAGCATGCTGGCCGGCAGCATAGCCACGTCTTGCTCCTGCAGCATAGCCGTGATGATAACCACGACGGTAACCATGGTTATAGCCTGTCCGGTAGCCATGCTGGTAGCCCATCGGCCCCCACCATCCGTAGCTTGGCCTGTGCCACCCAAAGCCCACACCAACAGAAAATCCCCATCCGGTCCATGGGTTATAATGTACACCAAAACCCCAGGTAACATGCCTGGGATAGTAATAATGCCTATACCATGGCCGGTACCAGTAGCCGGTACCATAAACCACTACGCCACTATAAACATAAGAGCACGTATAACCAGGTGTATAACCCACATAGACTACTTCAGGAGTATAATCGTATATGTAGACATATTTTACATTATAAACCGGGTTTTCAGGGGGAATGTTTTCAACCCCCTCAGGTCGCTCTGTGCTGACTGACCATGGACCCGCAGCCTGTATAGCTTCAAACCATATTCCATTATCCACGCAATAGTATTTGCTGTCGATCAGGAGTACACTTTTATCACAATTTACGGCATATGCCATTGAAGTTCCTTCAATCTGCTTGAATTCAGGATCCCCATCATAAGAAACTTCAACTGTTGCGGTGCTCCTGTCTACTGTTGCAGTTTGCGGGATGGTTTGCTCCAGCACCGCAATATTTGCTTCTTCCGTTCCTGGAATACTGTTTCTGACATTGGCCATGGGGCTTTCTGCAGGGATATCATCAAAATCATCAGGCAGGTCCTTGGGTTGAGCAAAAGCCCAATCACCATCCTGCACTGTTTTTGAGGTATACCATCTTCCGGCCAGCAGGATATAGTATTGCTGGCTGTTAATATCCATGATAATATCATTTTCGGTATTATCAACATAAAGGAGTGTTGTTCCATCAATGGGAGCATATATAGGTTCTCCATCCGTTGATATCAGCTCAGCGGGCACTGTTGATACAATTAGTTCAGGCGCTTCATCCATGGCCATCAATACCGAATCTTCATCCATGCCACCCTCCTCTATCACCTTTTTTGCAAGTTTCTTTATCTTTCCCGGAACCTTTGTCGTAAGTTCCCAGGCATTCGCTGCCTGTTTTGACGTATACCACCATTTTGCCCCTTTTAAATAAAAGTCTCCCTTTTTAGTGTCCTTAACCAGGAAATAAGGCGTATTTGCAACATATTTGATCCCTGATTCGTCAGTATCCATGAGTATGGGATCACCATCAATATATACCAATATTGCAGGTGAGGTTCTGAAAAATATTTCGGGAGGCTCATTATTCAGGCTTGCAGACTGCCCCTCATACACTTCTGCAACTTCAAGGCTGGCGAGAAGTCTGTCGAGCGACATTTCTAAATCCCAACCCATAATTTCCTCTTCCAGCATACGTGCAAATCGATCAACCTTATCTTTCTCAACATCTGGAAAATGTGTTTGTGTTATTTCTAAATCATCGAGAACGGCCAGGCGATTTTCCAGATCAGTAAGCAGTCTGGCTGAGAACCATAAAGCCCCAAATATTAAATCTTTGTTTTCGGGCTTTACTGAAACTGCCATCCTTCCAACAAGGATGTTGCTCTCAAAAGATTCCAATTGAGGCTGATACAAGGTTATCACTGCATTTTCTTCAGTTTCTATTTCCCTGGGCCAGTTTAACTGGGGCTCTTCATCCTGGGCTGTAACAAAACTGCCAAAAGCCAGGAATAGCGCGATGGATAACAAAATATATTTTTTCATATAGATTTGAATTAATTACCGGCAAGTTTAATGATCAGGCCTCCGTTAAAATCGCCCTGCAGTGGTGCTACTACAGTATTCACACTGACACCCGAGCCCCCTGTACCGATATACATTCCGAAACCTCCAAAATACATGGGCATCATCAGGCGTCCGCGCAACATGATGCCAACGCGTTCTGTCAGCATCACCTTTACGCCCAGCCCGGCGGTTACAGAGAAGCGCCACACATCCCTGAAGGATGCATCAGTTGGACTAAACCATGTGGCACCGAAAGACAAAGAGCTGAAGGGCGTAGCCCTGGTTTCTTGCCTATAGAACTTTGAAATACCACCTACCTGGATGTAGTTGGTTGCAAGATTTGTTTCCCTGTACTTCAGTAGGGGGAAACCGAAATATGGAGTAAAAGAAGCCTTACTGTCCATCCTGGTATAATTAATCTCAACGTCGAGCAGTTCATGCATTGGAACCAATATAGAGACTCCATAGTCCAGACCATTTTCAAGTTTTAGTTTTCCCTCATAATACTTGACACTTCCTCCGAACATATACCCTGCAAAGGGTACTACTTCAACACCCGCCTGAGCCATAAGCATTGCCGGGAAGATAATCGTTAATAAGAGTAATTTAATTTTTTTCATATTGCATTATTTAAATTTATCCTTAAAAAATTACATTGTTGATAATTAGCACTAAGATAAACACTTAATCCTAATATTGTTATATAAACAAATGTTAATCTAATCTTATATTGTTTAATAAAATACCAGGACACTGAAAGGATTAACACTTTACACCATATTTTTGTTGGCTTAATTGCGGGATTCTGTCAAAACAGCAGAGTTAATGACAGTTTAAGATAACTAATGCATGACGTTCATCAGCTTGATAAAAACAATAGGACTTTAAATCTCCTTTCAAGAAAATACCATCCATCTTATCCGGAACCAGTATCAAGAATATTTGTAATTACTGGACTTTCAGCCTATTATTTCTTATATTAGCATAAAATATATATTAATACCTTAAATCATATCAAGATGAAAAAGACTCAGTTATTATTCGTATTAAGCATTCTCTTTCTTGGTTTTGCAGTTATTTTAAGCTCATGCAAGAAAGAAGAGGAGAACACAAATCCAAGTGTAAGTGCAGTAGTTGTAAACCCGGCATCGATAGCTGCCGGCGGAATGGCAACTGTTACTGTTACGGCCTCAGACCCTGATGGCGATGCTCTGACATACGCCTATACCGCTACTGGCGGAGCCATTCAAGGTGCTGGTGCCACTGCAAGCTGGACAGCACCCAGTGCTGAGGGGGCTTATTCTGTGACAGTTTTAGTTTCAGATGGCAATGGAGGTACTGCTTCAGGCTCAGGTTCACTTTCTGTAAGCGCACCTGTGACACAAGTAACCGGGACAGCTCAGTTTCCTGCCGGGACCTCAGGTGACCTTTCAAATTCAAAGGTCAGCCTTTATACCTCATATGATAACTGGCTGTGGAATCAACCCATTAAGTTTTCAGCTGTTCAAGGTTCAGGTGCCAGTGTAACTTTTACAATTACGGATGTAGCACCAGGCAATTACTATCTTGATGTTTGGAAAGATATTGACAACAGCGCCGACTGGTCTATTAGAGATTATGTAGGATGGTACGGATCAGGTGGACTTGGAAGCCCTGCCCTCACTGAGTTTCAGATTACCGAAGGAGAAACATTCAGTTGCAGTGTGAGCATGTATATTATTGCTAAAAGCAGCAGTATTCCTAAGTAATAAATATTGATCATAACTAAAGAGGCTGTCTCCATTTGTTATGAGACAGCCTCTTTTTATTTACACCAATATGTAATGCAACTGTTACAATTTAACCTTTATGATCTTAAACATCCTTTCATAATTTGTTTCATTGTCAGTTACTTTTAAAACAAACAAGTTTGCCGGATATTGATAAAGGTTGATCTGATAATTGAATTCCCTACTTGTTACATTCTCTTTATAAACAACGTTTCCAACAAGGTCGTATAATTCAACCATCAGATTGACTGTTTCTGAATCACTGGTGATATGGATATGTACATTATCCCGTGTCGGTACCGGGTACACCTCTACCTCAAATGTTGATCCATCCGGGATCCCTCCCAGGGCAATGATCTCATAATAGTTTTGATGGAAGCCCTGGCTAAGCATCATCCTGTCGTCACTGACCGTTTCGATCACTGATTCACCTAAAGTCCAGCTTAGTGTAGTCATCTCTCCATAATTAAAACCTCCCGCACTTGCGATCACTTCAGGAAAGAAAATATGCTTGCTGCCATTTATGACAGGATCGTTGTTATTCATGCCATTATTGGGTGGATCGCTAATATTGATGACCAATCCGTCATCATCGCATGGAACCACATCAACTGCCAGTGACTGGATGCTGCTCAGGCCACAATCATTCTCTGTCTGTACCCTCACATATCCGGCTTTATTGCCAAAATCAACTGTGATGCCGGGAGTCCCCTGTCCAGATTTTATTTTGGCTTGCAGTGGAACGGTCCAGATGTAATTATCCACATTAAACACGGGATCGATCGCGTAAGCAACATTTTTCGCTTTACGGCATACTTCGATGGGGCCAAATATTTCTGTGGGCATGGCAGGCTTGCTGCTGATCATCAGGCAAGCATCCTCACTTGTTCCACAGCTATTGGTAGTCCCAACACATATATATCCAGTAATAAATGAAGGATCAAAACTTACCGTAATGCTTGAAGTACCACTCCCGGATGTAATGACTGCACCAACAGGAACCGTCCAGTTATAGGAGGATGCTCCGTATATCTCAACAACGGAGTATGCCAGGCCTGAAAGGCCACAAACACCATTGGCCTGCCCTGCAATTTCTCCGGGGGCATCAGGAGTTCCGTGTACTTCCAGTGTCCTCCCGTTCCATGTATGGCTTTGCCCGCAGGTGTTAGATGCTGCCACGGTGATGATGCCTGTGCTTATTATTCCTGCATCTACCGTGATCTCTGTCGTCCCCTGTCCGTCCGTGATACTCATACCATCCGGCACAGTCCAAACATAATGAGTCGAATTTAATACCGGATCAATTGTATATATCAGGCCACTTTGCTGGCATATTCCTCCTGTCGGGCCGCTAATTGGTCCCGGGATATCCGGCAAAGCTCCATCCATGTTTGTGGTGGCACTTGCCGAGCCTTCGCAGCCATGTGCATCTGTCACTGTAACGGTGAAAGTATCAGCAGTGTCAACCACGATTGAGCTGGTGATCTCTCCTGTTGACCATAAATAGGAGGCATATCCTTCTCCGGCATCCAATATCGTTGCAGAGCCATAACACAAGCTTAAAGCTCCTGAGATAAATGGTGCAGGTGGAACGTATTCTCCGGTGGTCACACCTGTAGTTCCGGAACATCCATGCTCATTGGTTACGGTCACGGATACAGCACCGGTAGTGCTCACATATATCTTCCTCACGGTATCGCCTGTCGACCACAGATAGGAGCTGTATCCCCATCCGGCGTCCAGCAAGGTGGAGTCGCCCGGGCAGAAAAACGGGTCTCCTGAAATAGCAGGGACAGGTGCGGGAGCATAGAAAGAAGAAACAGATCCTGATCCTTCACAGGCATTTGTATCCGTCACAGTGACCTCATAATAATTTGGGATACTCACTGTGATGCTTTGTGTGGAATCGCCAGTAGACCACAGGTAGCTTTCAAAACCCGCTGCTGCACTTATTATGGTTGAACTTCCCGGACACATTGCACCACCCGTAAGGACCACTTGCGGGAGGGGTAAGCTGGTGACCACCACATCGGAGGATGTTGCCGATTCACATCCGTTATCATAAGTAACATTATATGTTCCGGAAGTACTCACTGTGATGCTATCGCCCTCCTCACCCGTACTCCAGCTGTTGTCGCCGGATTCACTTGAATAAAGTGTGACGCTGTCTCCCTCACAGAATTCTGACGGTCCGCTGAAGCTAATCAACGGTGTTGTGATTACAGGAGTATTTATTTCGATGCTATCTGTCATGCTGCAGCCGCTGGCATTTGTTGCCGTAAGCTTGTAAGTCCCTTCAGTTGTTACATCTATTGTCTGTGAGGTTTCCCCACCAGGGTCCCAGCTATAACTGCTAAAAGTAGCCGGGTCATGATTCTGACCGATCACAACAGCATCAATAGTATTATATCCCGAAACTGAATCAGAGCCAAGTTCGATACGAATTTTTGACACATCATAAGCAGTAAGAGAGAAGCTTATCTCTTTAATGCTTGCTTCCTGTACTTCAGGCCGGGCTGTATCGCCATATACCATATCATAAGAGCCATCACTTTTAATAATATACACAGTATCAATCGCTCCGGGGTTCTGGGTCTGATATATATTAATATAGTTAATAGGGGCCGGATCAGGGAAATGGACCTCTATATATTCACGTTGTAAGTCAGCTGTTTCGCTGCCCCATGCACGGGGATCCGGTTCGTATTCAGGCCATACATCAGGTGTTCCCAGTGTCTGGATGGCGCCAAAAATATATTCGGAGTATTGCGAGCTGACCGAAATTACACTATCAGCATACCTGCTCGTTCTGCTGGCCGCCGTGAGCGTATTCGTATTCCCCTGGCATAATATTTCATCTCCGCTGATATAAGGAGCCGGCATAGCAGGAATAATCTCAGCCTGTATCATCAATCTCCCCGGATATGGATGATCAAGCAAATTGCTCCCATCAAGGTCAGCACGGTAATAAGCACCTTCCCTGATAAGGTTGCTCTCCCATTGCGTAGCTACCGGATAGTACGCATCTGTCGGGTTTGCCACTTGTGCAAGTCCTATGTAATAATCTGCATTACTTATTGACGGAGGATCTGGAAAATAGAATGAATGATAGCAATTTACATTCATTGAATCGACGGTTATTCCATAGGATGTATTTAGAATATTTCCACCATCATCCAGTATGACTGCAAAAAGGGGATTATTTGCCGCCGACCAATGCAAATATACTTTGGCAGCAATAACTTTTCCACATCCATTCATTGTGTAACGACTCAGAATCAGCCCATCCCCGTTGCCAAAACCAGCAGCATTAATGAATGGGGAATCATCGTCATAAGCATGCATAAATTGATTAACATCCTGTATATAATAATTGCTGTTATTATCGATTACATTTTCTCCTGACTGAGGTGGAATCGAAACAACCACAGAATCCACACCATATTCACCTGGCATCCAGTCAGGGAACGTTACTATTTCACCACAGGCGGCATCCACTGTTATGTCCTGGGATACTGACATCCGCAGATCATCATTCTCCCTGTTAAAGATCTCAAGCGTAGCAGTGAAAGTCCGTTCCTTATCTGAAAAGTTTTTTATCATGGCAGAAATGGGTACCGGGCTGCCATAATTCAATGCAACGTATCCCAGGGTGTACACAGCTGTAACTTCAACACTATCTTTTAATGCCGGTGAACCCAATCGGGTTTCCGGGCGCAAATTGGTAGCCCTGAGTGTTGCTGGCAAAGCGATACTGTTTTCATCCGTCTGTCCTATAAAACTGCGAATAAGAGGTATTGAATCCAGGCCGCTTACTGCTTTTAAAGCTGAATTTTGCTTTGTACACAAAGAAGTATTGCTCGTTGTAACAGAACCTGAAGCATTCGTATATTCCCAGGCAATATAAACTCCGTTTCCATCATAGGTGAAAGTACTTCCCGATTGAAAAGCTATATCATATGGGCCCAGGGTATCAGGAATTGTTATACCGGAGTTGCTCACCATAGTCATTCCTGCAATAGCATTGCTCCATGAGATGGATTCTATTAAACGGTAACTAACCTCATACGAAGTTGCATCAGGTACAGCCAGCCACGATAAGTCGACTTCGGTATTGCTCACATTACTTGTTTTCAAGTCTTCAGGAATATAACAAACTACAGCACCTGTTGTAGTAATATTGGAACCTGGCACAAAAGACCCTTCTCCATCAGGGCATATTGTCCTGACTTTCCATTCATAGGTTGTTCCAGGCTCAAGACCTGACAGTGTATAGCTATCACCGAATGAATAATAGTTTATCCAGTAAGATGTACCCAGTCGTCGTGCTGATAGTTCATAATGTGACGAATCAGTGTTTTCAGTCCAGGATACTTCAGCTGTAGTATCTGTAACAGTTCCAATTGTAAGACTTGTTGGTTCCTCACATACATCTGGTCCCAGGGTGCTGAAAGATTCAGCTGCGTACGGAGAATCATCACTGCTGCATAGTGTTCTCACCTTCCATTGATAGGCGGTATCCTGTGTCAATCCTGTGGCAGAATAGCTCATTCCTGTGGTATATACTGTATCCTGTGTGTCAGACAATGAAATGCCATAGATTAACATCAGGCTGTCAACTCCGGATGGATCAGGCAGCTCCCACGCAAAGATGGCAGCAGAGCTGGTAATTGAGCTTGTTTCAAGATTAAAAGGCTGATTACAGCTGCCGAGATCCCCGTTGTCAAAAGTCGCAAGCCCGGAGTACTCTGATGATCCGGAACACAGCGCCTTTACTTTCCATTCATACTCTCCGGGATCACTAATACTCAATGTCATTGTGTTGGTTGTGGTCGTGGCAGTCTGCCAGGCATCATCAATCCTGCTTAGCGTATCAGTAGTATTTTCCAGATACACTTCCAGATTCCCTTCTGTGGTTTCTGCCTGGGCCACGCCAATGGTAAACCCTATTGAGTTAACCTCCATTCCTGTTTCAAGATCAGTTGAACTCATTTCGGCAGGGGTAATAAGGTAAAATGCCCTTTGATATCGCAACTCACCCTGAGGAGTCATAAGTTGCGAGTTGGAACCGTCAGATTCCAAAACAGCCGTATGGTTCCCGGTCACAGAAACTGAAAAAGAACACAAGGTCTCGTTACCGGCGGTATCTCTTGCCAAAAAAGTATTTATAGTTGTACCTATTGGAAAAATCGAACCGGATGGCAGCCCTGATTGCTGGAATAATGTATCCAACTCACAATTATCCATAGCTTCAGGATCATCAAAATATATCATCTGACACAAGCCTTCATCATATGACGATATGATGTCGTCGGGGCAGAATAGAAATTCAGGATCCTCCGAATCGTTTACGCTTATCGTAAACGTGCATGAGTCGGAATCATCATCAAGGTTAAGCTGGATGATTGTGACACCCACTGTAAACGACGATCCGGAAGAAGGCCCTGATGCAAGATAAAGGCCGGCGGGTATCGTATAGGTGACAATTGCCGAACACTGTCCGGGATCATTGCCCTGAACAATATCATCAGGACAGGTTATGGTTAGGGGTGTATCAGCCAGCATCCCGGGAGGATGATTCTCAGGTAAAGAGATTTTAGGTAAGAACAACAAACATGCTACTACCACAAGCACCATGATGCTGAACCCATTTTTATATTGATTGTCTTTCATGACTGTTCATATTTAAAGGTTCCTTAATATCATGGCTTATTCATGCGGTTCTAAATCAGAAAACTCATGAGCATACTTCTTATTTGTATTTATGGCATCCTCCAATGTTGTCTTAACATATTTGACAATTTCTTCTTTATATGCAGGGTCAGAGTCCATTCTTTTCCAGAAAGGATGATCCTCGACACTCATTAAAGTGATCCCTTGTTCATTTAAGAGTGCTTCAGTTTCGTCATCATAAAGGATTTTTCTGACTGATTTAGCATCATCAACCATCTTCTGGTATTCTTCTCTGGCGAAATCAATTGCAAATTCAATCTGTACTCTTGATACTTCAAAATAAACAATATCTTCTTCATTTGAATAAACCAGGTTATTTTCAGTATACTTGATATTGACGTCATTATTGGCAGCTTCAGGTAGTTCTGCACCATTAACTTCCCCATTATGGCCCGCAGCCTCAGCATAACCCGGCATGAGGCTTACCAATATATCATTCATCTGAGCAACTTCTGAACGGAGTGAAATGAGTTGTTCTTCCTGCTTGCTAAGAGCATCAATAAGGTCATGATTATTCAGGCCGACTGCAACGTTCACCATTTTTATTCCTCCACCCAGATCATAAAGCACTGACCAGGCTATACCGGCAACGCGTTTATAATCATTAATCATCATATCGTCGGGATGTACGGCCTTGGCAAATCCACTTCCGAACTCGCTTGGCAAAATATAATCACCTGCTTCAACGTCGCCCAGCACCCTGGCTGGCACCTGTCCCATAAAAGCAACCTTTACATTATTGTTCTCATCATTCTCATTGGGCATATTTCCAAGGACAATGGGATTTGTTGAGACGATCATTACCTTATCAGCGCCCCATACACTTTTAGTTACATAACCATTATTAAGACCAACAAGCTCACCTTCAACAAAATTTTCTGAAGCGTTCAATTTGGGCAGCCATTCTGCATAGTCACCAGCCCCTGACTGATAAGAGACACCTACATTGCTTTCTTTAAAATGAATAAAGGTGATCAGATCTGCAGTTGCCACCCCAACATTAAATACCGACAATACGCCGTTTGCTATATTACTTATTATGCCCACGGCTGCAGCTCCAATCAGCGATGGAATCGGTGCTGTGACACAAGCACCCAGTCCGGCACAGGCCGTACTTGAAGAAATTGCTCCACCAAGATCGATGAATGCCTGAACAATATCTGCTATTGCGATAAGCAGATCCACCCCACTCACTACAACATCAGATATTTTAAATGCCGTTTCCCAAATATGTTCCGGGTCACTTCTGAGTTCACTTAGCGTTATTCCTTCTATCCTTCCCCACATTTTTTCGCCACCGTCATTATCCCAGAATGAAATATAATTTTTTGCAACCTCTCTGTTACCATTCACTTTAATGGCAATCCCCTGATTCCCTCCTTCAACCAGTAATGGATAATCAGCATAATTACTCTGGTCGTTGCTGGCCAGGGTTGCCTTCACCGTCAGCTGTCCTTTTACCATAAGGGTGCTATCAATTGATGATGCCCCTGCAACATTTAATCGTTTGGCAATTCCTACACCACCAGCCACTGTTAGTGCCCCTGTATAAGGATCATATGATTGAGTTTCATCCGTTATTGCCATGGGGCCGTCAAAGAAGGCGCTTCCTCCCACATAGAGGTTCTCGCCTATTCCCACTCCCCCGGCCACTACCAGAGCACCGGTGCTCGGACTTGTTGCGCCAAGTGCACCATTATCTAATGTAACATGCTGGTTGAATGTTGCATTTTCATTCACAAGAAGTGTTCCTGTCAGCAATGAAGGGCTGCTATTATTTACGTTAAAAGCACTATTGAGATCGGTAACACCATCCACATTCAGAGAACTATTCAAATCTGTATGCAGATCAACTGTGAGAATCCCTGAGAGCAAAGTAGGGCTCATATTGGCCACTGTAAATGGCCCGTGATTAATGGTTTGCCCGCTAAAGGTGTTGAGGTTCACATTTTGCTCAACGGTCAGATTCTTTCCAATATTCGCACTATTAACAATATGTACATCACCATCACTTAAAACTCGCATTCTTTCAATGTCATCTGTAACGATCACGAGGTCAGCAGCATCAGTAGTCCCTAATTTATCTTCTGTAGGGTCAGTATTGCTATTCCCGAATAATATCCAGTTGTTTGCAGGAACGCCGTCGCCTCCGTCACCAGATATACCTTCAGCAGTTCCTGAATGTAAAGCATATGGAACCGAAAGAAGCTGTGCTACACCCATGGGTTTGAAGTCGCTTCCACCATGTTCATCCATCTCAATCTTCACATAATACTCGCCTTCTGCCCAATTTATTTCAGAGATATGGCCTGTCTGGGTAAATCCTTTCCCAATCTTAAGATTAACCAGGCCCATTCCATTGGTCGTACAAAGGTGGGTCTCTGAATACACTTCATTTCCTATTGGATCACCAAATAATATGCTGATCCGAAGATTAATGTTTTGGTCCGCAATGATAGCACCATTGTGGTCTCTGACCACTGCCTGGTATTTAAAAGCCTGCGGAATCTGAGCCATTAATATTGAAACACAAATGGCAAGAAATACTGTGGTAAAAAATCCTTTTTTCATGATTATCAATTTTTATGAATGATTGTTATATGAATAGGTATATCATATATGCATTTGCATAAATAGGTTCATTCGGAGCGTGAAAAATCATGCCCTACAATTAGCTCTAATAATTAAGATATTGGTTTGGTTCTTGGTGCCTCAGAAAGAAAAAAATTTTAACTGGCTGTTTTTGAGGCCCTTTAGGTTTTCTTAATTAATCTGTTAATGATGACCCCCTTAACAGCCTTAACCAATCGGAGCCCAAGATACGACATTAAGAGGGGGTTGTCAAGTATAGAAATTTAGATATATGGAGGTATTATGCTATCTGCATAATTGTTCATTAGATCTTGCGACTGCATGAGGGCACGACTGTTCGACGGAATCGATGGTCCATTTCCCATTCGATATCTTACAAATACATTTGATGCCCTACTTCGCCTGTTCAATAATAAACTTGGTTGTTTGCAAGCTGATTGCATCAAACATTTCCTCGATATTATCAGTATATCCTGCATCCGGCCCCAACAAAGCATCTTTGAGAAGAAAATGATTATAATCGTAATTATTGGCATCAAAATAAGTTGCCAGTACACATCCTGTAGAGCTAAGCCCGCACATAAACAAAGTATTAATGCCCTGAACATTTAAAAGGCTGTCTAGTGCTGTCTTGTTAAAACCGCTACCGTAGGTTTTAACGATCATGGGGTCATCGTCCTGCACTTCCAGGCTTTCATGAAATTGAAATTCCTCCGAGCCTGGCTCAGGGCCCCATTTTTCGCTGGTGTGATATATCCGGATTACGGGTAGTTCATGTTGCCTGAACAACCATATCGCCCATTTCATCCTCTCCAGAGCAGCATCCTGATCGCCCTGCGACATCATAGGAAGGTATTTATTCTGTACATCAATAACCAGCAGGGCCGGCTTCATGGGGTCATCTTCTTTCGCATCCTGTGAATAAGAAACTGATGCAAACAATGACAAAGTCAGCATTAAAGAGATTAGTTTTCTCATGGGTTTTTGTTTTAAAGATACGGAACCCATGAAATCTGGTCAAGATGAATATACAGATGAAAGGTTCTGGTTAATAATCAGTGATATGATTCGAATATCGAACATCGAACATCGAACATCGGATATCGGATATCTTACAGTTCCCATCCAAAGGTGGTTTGCAGCACATAATCGCTTTCAGAAGCACCTTCAACAGGCATATTGTCGTAGTTCAGAGTAAAGCCAAGGTTGATAAAGAAATCCAGCGGGAACTCGTATTTCAGGTCGAAGTTAAAGTCACTCCTGAAACGGCCGCTTTCGGTAAGGCTTGGGTAGGCATACAGGCTGGTCTTTAAATCCAGGTCACCTATATCAAAGATATTGTATTCGAAACCGGCAAAGGCCTCTGCACTATTCCTGTCTTCGATTGTGATGTCGCTATAGTTTTCATTATTCCACCCTGCCCCTGCCGCAATCACAAAGTACATCCTGTTTGTATTCAGAACATAATTACCAAGTCCTGCTTTGGTCATCGATCTGAGATCAAGTTTCTGTTCTGTACTTTGTAAAAAATCGTAGCTGACCAGCGCAAACCAATCTTTGTATATAAACAAGCGGAATCCAGTCCCGCCTTCAGTACGCCTTGTGGTGATCGTAATACTGTCGGGGGTTTGTATATTTCTTACCGCGTTGAAATACATGTCAACACCAATTTTATCCGACAAATAACCGGCATTCAGGCGGGCGCTTAGCTGATGATTGTCATTTGCCTTTGTCATTGTATAACCAACAGACATTAAGAGGTCGATACGGCTGAGAAAAGTTTCATCAACTGATTTCATGAATACAATATCAATAATATTCACACCTACAGGACCATCATCATCATCATTGATGGTAACCATTGATGGATCGCTAGCTGACATCAGGGAGCCATGATAACGCTCACCTTCAGAAGTGGTAATAATATATTTTCTTTCCGTACGAATAAACTTAACCTTATCCCATTCCACTTCAAAATCACTATCGCTGTATTCAGTTTCAATAACAACAATCCCTTGTTTCAGGTCTTTTACTTCACCTACGAGGGTTTCGCCTGTGTTCATGATCAATGAATCAACCTGTGCTTCCAATGATGAGCCTCCCAGAAACAGTACTGAGAAGACAAATAGTATAGCAATCCTTTTATGCATAATTAATTAGCTTATTAGTTTCCTCTACAACAATTTGTTATTTATATAGTTCACTAAAAATATCAACAAAAGGCTGTCCCTTTTGAGACAGCCCTGTTGTAATAGCTTTTTGACCGAAATAAATTTTAAAGGTCACCCAGTTTGGCTAACCTGATATTAAGATTTTCTACTTCAATACCATTATTTTTGACCGTACTGATAAATCTGAAATCTATTTTATCTCCGGGTCCTAACTCCAGGTTCCCACTAGTGTTCAGGCTGGTTGGTTTATCCTTAAGCTGAAATGTATTTCTGAAAAATAAGTGAGGTACTGCCACATCATTTACAAACAGTGTTCCAGTAACAGTGTTTGAAGTAGTTGTAGATACCAGTGTGGCCGAAATTACGACTGAGTATATAGCATCGACACCGGAAATCAGAAATTGGTCGACAGGCATGCTGGCACCTGTTTCTGTTGTGGCAAATGTAGAATCAGAGTCAAGGAATGTAAATGCAGTTCCTTTTAAGCCAGGTGTAGCTGAGGCCCAGGGAGTATTGTATACTTCTGAAAGCTCGTACAATGTCCCTAACCCCAGGCTTTGGGCCTCGTGCATCTCTCCAAAATCATCAAGGCTTTGATTTGACAGTGTTGATGAGAAATCGGAATAGATAGTCCAGGCAGGTATTACAGCATCATAATACCATAATCCCTTAGTGATATCGTTTGAGCCGTCATGAAAAATGATAAGGCCATCTGCCGGTGTTACCGGGATAGATGCGGCAACAATATCTCCTTCATCATATGATAAGATGATTTTGGGGACCAGCAGGCCACCTCTGTCTGAATCTAATTCAAGCATGGCGCTGGGTTCTAAATCAGTAGGATCATCATCAGCTGATAAACGGGCCTGAGCATTCAGCGAGTGGCAAAACAATACCAGCAGACTGAAACCAAACAGGCTTGTTATAATCGTTCTTTTCATAATGTCTTGTATTAATGATCAATAGAAATTAAACTCCATCCTGACTAAAAGTCACCGATTTTGGTTAGCTTCAGATTGAGATGCTCAACATAAATAATTTCAGCTGATGTAGTTGTCTTAAACCGAAAATCAACCTTATCTCCTGATTCCAGCACAATAATGCCACTGGTAGAGCAATTCACATATTCACCACTTGTCTGGAAAGCATGACGGAAGAAAATGGCTGTTTCCGGCACATCATTCACAAAAAGCTGTCCGGAAACGATATTCCCGGAAGTATTTGTAATCAGGGTTGTTGACACATCGGCAGTATAATATGCTTTAACAGTAGATATTGTTAACTGGTCGGCAATAGCCGTGGTACCAGTCTGTTCCGTTTGCACTATTGTATCATAAGTAATTGAAAATCCTGGTCCTAAAAAGCCTGCAGATGCATTTGCCCATGGAACGCTGTATAAATTATTCAGTGCAACGCTTGTTCCGCTGCCCATGTCATTGATCTCATACATCTCGCCAAAATTATCAAGGCTGCTTGAATAGATGGATCCAACCCGGCTATAGATCAACCATTTTCCGGAAACTCCGGCAGTGGCATCAAAATACCATAGTCCTTTGGGAAGGCCACTGCTGCCACCTGCGGTGAGCTGGCCATCATGAAAAATAAGCAATCCATCAGCCGGAGCAGAAATATTTGTTGCAACAGCTTCAGTTCCGACCTTGGTAAGTTCAATATTTGGAATTAACAGGCCTCCCGTTTCCGATCGGATCTCAAGAGCGGCGCTAGGGTGAGGATCACCGGATACCGGCGCAATAAGAATTTGCGCAAATACTTGATTTCCAAATATAAACAGGCCAATAACAAACAGCGTAAGGCATTTGATAAGTGTCTTCATAACATACAACAATTAAATTATGTTCAAACTTATACGGAGGGAATGGAATAAGGTTCAGTTATTTACGAAAAAGTCTGATGATGGATTGTGGATTATGGGAGCAAGTCCTGGCGTATTGCAAAATATCATATCTTTATTGTCCTGTCATGAAATGGCAGTAGGCAGTAGGCAGTAGGCAGTAGGCAGTAGGCAGTAGGCAGTAGGCAGTAGGCTGGGGGCTGTAGGCTGTGGGCAGCATAATTAAACATTAAAAATTA
>JBDLIJ010000038.1:0-18516 GCA_039714935.1 Bacteroidota bacterium
ATGTAAAATCGAAAATCGAAAATCGACAATCGACAATCGACAATCGACAATCGACAATCGACAATCAAAAAAGGGCCTCGCAACGCGATGCCCTTTTTTGCCGCTCCTCTTCTTGGACTCGAACCAAGGACCCTCTGATTAACAGTCAGATGCTCTAACCAACTGAGCTAAAGAGGAATTTTGCTTAAAAGCGAGTGCAAAGATAGGCATTATCCGGAATTAATCAACTATTTTTTAATATAAAATTGATTTGAAGACTTATCATTCATCCATTTATCCCCGGCCTTTACCAATCAGATTCACCCCTGCAAATATAAAATTTTGAATAATTATCTTGCGGAAAGCTCAAGTTGATATTACTTTTGATATACTACACACCTGATCAAGAGTAAGGCTTGGGTAAATTATCTTACCGACAAAAGAAGATATTTCAATATTCTCAAAACAGGGTTGAGATGAAAAAATCACTACTTATCATTTTCCTGGTTTTCCCGCTAATGATGATGTGTCAGTCATGGAAGGCAAACCCAATTTCCGTAATTGTATTCAACAATGCGACCATGCTGCCGCCAGCTTCCTTAACAGCCACTTTTAATCAGCCCATCCACCCCGGGATCACTGTAGCTTACGAATTTGGATGGAAAGATACACTAAAACATAAATGGTTTCAAAATGCCGGCATAAGCTACATATACCACCACTTTGTTTACCAGGGGATATTACTGAACACACAGGGGGGATATCGATGGAAAATCAATGACTTTTCCATTGAAGGCTACCTCCAGGCTGGCTATATGCATGCATTTTATCTGACCGACCGTTGTATTATGGATCCTGACGGCACATACAGTGCGAAACAGGGCGCCGGGAAGCCACAGTTCGTAGTGGGGGCAGGGATAGGCTTTGGGTATGACCTGGGCAAAGATGATCACATCCGCAGGCTTATCCTGGGTTATGATGTACGGCTGCAAATGCCCTTCGTTCGGAATTATGTGAGCTTGCTGCCAAATGGGGCTCTCTTCATAGGATTCCAGTTCAACCTCGAATAGAAAGACCTGTTATTATTCATTAACCTAATCATAGAAAATATGCATAAGCTTTTGAGATTATTTCAGCTGGTGGTGGCCATCATGATCATCAGCCAGTCCTGCGAAAAGGCTGATGTCAACAGGCCTGTTCAACTAAATTGTACGCTGGAGAATGATCCTGTTTATACGGAAAATCCCAAAAGCGCAGAATTGCAATCGCTGATTGAGAATTATGTAAAACAAGGACTTCCCGGGATTATCCTTCTTGTAAAGGATGATAATGGTTTCTATATAGGCTCGGCAGGCATGGCCGATATCAAAGAGGGTATCGTATTCCAGTCATGCCACATCTCAAAGATATGCAGCGTTACTAAAATGGAGCTGGGAGTGGCCATCATGCGATTGCAGGAAAAAGGGATATTGTCACTTGATGATCCGATACGTAATTATATTTCTGCTGATATACTGGACAAAATAGAAAATTGCGACCAGCCATTGACTATTCGCAACCTGATGAGTCATACCAGCGGAATCTATGATGTAATCGGAGACCAGGATTTTTACCTGCAGGTTCTCAACGATCCGGGCAAACACTGGACTGCCGGGGATCTGCTCAAATATGTCTACCATAAAGATGCCATGTTCGAATTTGATCATGCTTATACAGCCGGATACAGCAATACCAACTATACCTTATTGAGCATGATCGTTGAAGCGGCAACGAATAAAACCCATTCACAAGTATTGCATGAGGAAGTTATAGACGCAGTGGGCATGACTGACACCTATTATTTCTGGCATGACCCTTTGCCGGATAATATAGTTGCACAGGGCTATTATGACCTCTACAATAATGGGACTCTGATGAATCTGACTAACTGGAATACCGGCAGTGGAAACGGCTTTGGAGGGATGTACGGTACCATATGGGATATGTACCTTTTTATCGATGCCTTGTTTGTTAAAAAGACTTTGCTGACGGAGGAATCGATTGAGCAGATGCTCGTATTCAATCCTATGATCGAATCGCGCAAACTTTTGGGCGTATCCTGTTACAAAGATTTTATCGACGTCGGCAACCCGGAGAAAGACTATGCCTGGGGACACCGCGGCCGCGATCTTAGCTACAGCGCAGATCTGTTTTACTTCCCGGAACATAATGCTATTATGTCGATGATGGTGAACTATGGAACATACGGTGAAAGCCTGTTAAGACCACCCTTTCTGGAAATGCGGGATGAGCTGGCAAGGCTTATTACAAGGGATGAACCCTAGAGATCCCTGTAAAATATCAATCTGCTTATTTTATTTTGAAGACTGTCTTTAGTGCTTCAATATTTTCCGGATTGATGATATTCCTGGCTTCAGGGATGTATAGATAGTCTATCTTGTCTTTGTGATATTCAATGATCTTCGTTCTAACCATTTTCCCGGTGCTATTTAATAGTTGGTTGTTCGTGTTAAATGGTTCAATAAGGATTGCGATAGCATGAGGCAACCACCTGGAAGGGAACACATTCTCATATGCGCCTCCTTGCTTAAATTGATTGATCACTGATTCTAACTGCTTTAAAACAGCCTCCAAACCTTTCGATTCGTTAAGTGCGATATGGTTTTTTTGGGCCCATTTTTCCAGCGCTTCAGTATTTGGCACAAGTAAAGCAGAAGTATATTTGTTTTGGTTATTATACAGCATCAGCTGGTCGATATATGAAGATCTGTCAGTTATGGTTTCTTCTATTCCTTCAGGGTTGTATTTTTCACCATCGTCTGAAATAAGAAGGCTTTTAAACCTTCCCAGAACATACAGGAAGCCGTCATCATCCATATATCCCATATCTCCTGTATGCAGCCATCCTTTACGTATGGTTTCCTTTGTGGCTTTCTCATTTTTCCAGTATCCTTTCATGACATTTTCACCGCGGACAATGATCTCTCCTTTTTCCTCTGCAGCCAGCTCCTTTCCATCCTCATCACAGATTTTTAAGTCGAGATTTTTAACCAGATAACCAGAAGATCCCAGCTTATTTCTTTTTTCCGTATTTCCTGAAATTACAGGGGATGCCTCAGACAAACCATAGCCCTGTAACATAGGTATCCCAATGGCATAAAAGAATTTTTGAAGTTCCATATCAAGCAATGCTGCACCCCCGAAGAAAAACTTTAGCCTTCCGCCAAAGCTGTCTCTGATTTTTTTAAATAGAATTACATCATATAGTTTATATATCGGCTTAAGGAAGATCTTGAACCCCTTCCCCTTATCCCAGCCAATGCCATTATAGCTATAGGCAATCTTTAAGGCATGCTTAAACAGTCTTTCTGTCAATCGCCCTTTCTTCTTGATCCCTTTCTCGATACCTTTGCGGAAATTCTTTGCCAATACCGGTGCGCTCAACATAAATACCGGTTTGATCTCCCTGATGTTGCCTGGTATATTCTTCAGGCTTTCATAATAGGATTTACCTGATTGCACTGCAGCAAAGCTGGCGCCTGTTGCCATTATAATGTATATTCCTACAGTATGGGCAAAAGAATGATCCCATGGCAGGATAAGAAGTGTTGACCACCATTCGGGTACATCCATCAGGGAAAGGGCCTGCTCAATATTGGCAATATAATTCCCGTGAGACAGGATTACTCCCTTGGGATCAGCAGTCGTTCCTGAGGTGTAGCAAATATTTGCATAATCCCCGGTACGGACTGATCTTACCATTTCTATGAATTTATCCGGATCATTGCTCCAATATTCCTCTCCCATTTCCTTAAGCTTGCCAAAGTATATCTCGTCTTGAGAATAACTTTCAGCCGGGTCCAGCAGAATGACTTTTTCAAGATTTTTAAGATCCCGCTTTATTGAATTTATTTGATCTAGTTGATTGCCCGAAACGATTATCCATTTTGACTCTGAGTGCTCAAGTCTGAATTTCAGATCAGTATCTTCATTAAGTAAAATGGAAAGAGGTACGCTTACAGCCCCTGCATGCAATACCCCAAGTTCACTGATCACCCAATCAGTGCGGGATTCAGATAATAATGCAATCCTGTCGCCTTTTTTTACCCCCAGCGCCAGAAGGCCTGCTGCAACTTTGTATACTTGTTCTTTAGTTTCTTTATAGGTGATACCCTCATATCTGTCTGTTTTTTTCTCAAGAATATATGTGTTGTTCCCATACTTTTGTGCACTTTTTTCAAGCAACTCAACAATGGTTTTCATATTAACAGATTACATTCTTGATGACAGAGATGTGAATATATCAATACCAAATTTACGTCAGGCTTTTGACAAAGTCAATTTTATTTTGTCATATTCAAGAAATACGCCTAGTCCATCGTAATTATGATTTCACGTTCATTATTATTTGCAGCATCGATATGCAGAACTATAGTGTAACTTGCTTTTACTGTCGCAATAAGGTTGTGATTCGGAGGCCCTCCATCGATAATTTCCGGGGCACTGGCTGCAACATTTAAATCAAGATACCCTGCATCAAAGTACATATTGTTGACAGGGGATGGAAGGCCGTTGAGTGTTCTGAGTTTAAATCCTTCATAAGCTTCAAGGATGATGCTTGTCCAGGTCCAGGTATATAAATTACCAATTGAAGATGGAACACCCCCATTGTCTGCAATTATTCGGTTACCCCAATTCCAGCTACTTGGATCGGGTATTGCGCTGGGGTTATCACTACTGATCCCGGGTCCTACTGCATCACATATTACACCGGTCCATGGCGTGACTTGCAGTGAATCAATAAATGTCAGGCTTGCCTGGTAACCTGATCCCAATATGTATTCCAGGGTGCTTGTGTATATGCCAGGGAGGTTATTGACGATATTATTCCCTCCTGGTACCAGGGAATCCACAGACTCTCCTAAGTTTGCATTAACACTCACTCCTGTGATGCCGCCCCCTAAATTAACTGTTGTATCAAGAAATACCTTCCACCCATCAGAATATCGGTACTTCCATTCTCCGTTCATCAGATCAATACTGTCTATTGTCCAAGACATTGTAAAAAGATCAAATGGGGACCCAATCATAGGAACCGAACTATTCCACAAGTTATATGTTGCCGCTCCTATCATGCCCCAGTGTACAGGAACAACCACAACTTTTCGAGTTTGATTGTATATTGCAACATGATACATCCCGTCGAAAGGAACGGTAAAAGGATTTATACTCTCTGTATATGAACCCCGTTGAAATGGAATTAGTGGTTCCCCTTCGAGGCCGAATAAGACTGTAAGAAAATCTGTATCAGGGCCATATGTTGTAAGGCTAGACCCTGCAACTTCTACAATGTTAAATCCTTCATCCCCTGCTATCACAGGGATGTATAATTCAAAAAGGTTTGAGTCGGTTTGCTGGGTAATTTCATTACGCGTTATTTGCATCATCGAATTTTTATTCAATTCCTGATATGCCGTTGAAGCTCCAATGATATACCAGCCATCAATTACTGGGTTCAGTATAAAATTATATACTGTGTCATCTAAAGGAATGTCGATGATATTGTCCCAATAGTATCCTTGTTGGGCAGAAGTGTATGATAGCTGATCGCCCGGGCTAAATACAAAGTAGTCGGAATAGGACTCAGATTTTTGAACCATTTGCTTGTAAGCCATGTAGCTTATCATGTTTCCGGAACTTCCGTTGCCTATATTGATTAATTTCACTGTGCTTGAATATGATACCGTTGATGCACGCAAGAAAAGGATTGTATTCTCGGATGATTCAACTTTAAAAAGATGTAGTCCTGCTTGCAAGTTTAGATGACATTTATGTAAGATAACTCCTGAAATGTTAAACAAACTAACTTCTACCGGACCTGGTTCCTGGAGAGTAATTTCAAAATAGGCGGTTCCATGGGATGGATTAGGAAATGGAGGTAAAATATTAAGCTGGTCATTCCTGCCCTGCATATATTCATCAACAACTGTGGGATAAACCAATAATAAAGATGGTGAAGGTCCGTAAATAACCGTATCACAGCTTGCAGTGATGTTGTGAACCATCACACTATCAAGTGATACAGGATCCATTGTTATGGAATCCTGGGCTGTGAAAATTAAGTTGATTGTCTGGCTCTGTACTGATCCAAGCAGGAATCCAAAACAGAATAAAACGATATATATATTTTTCTGCATGATCTTTATTTTAATGTTTATTAAGAAGCTTCTTGAAACCAATTCGTAATAAAGATACGCTTCTGGCAACGAAGTGTCAAGTATATTTTTCAAAAAATGACACAATGCCAAAGGATGGACCCGCAGGCAGTTCGCCTCACAATCATAGGCACCCCACCTTACACCTAACTGACACTTAGAACCTGTCAGGCTTAATATTCATGTTCACGCGGAACAGGTTTTCGGGATCCCATTTTGTCTTCACCTGTACAAGCCGACCCCATACTTCAGGTGAATAGGCTTCCCGTGTCCTGTTTTCTCCTTCATCACTGATAAAATTAACATAAACACCATGACTATACGCTTTGGTATCTGCAAAGAAATCCCTTGCCCACTTCAAACATTTTTCATCATCGCTTGCTTCACGCCATCGGGTATGGATATTCATTACGAAGGGGGTATTTCGAAATGAAAATGCTGTTTCTTCTGCACCCACTCTGCCCGGAGCTCCCTCCATATGCGGGATGAATACTTCACACTCGTCTGTAGGCATTTTTGCGGCATAGTCAAGTACAATATCAATGCACTCATCCGATAATCCTTTCATATGATGGGATTTCCAATAATTTCTTGCCCCGTGATCCACCAGGCCATCAAAGGCCGATTGCCAGCCAACCCATGGGTTCATAGCTGACCCATCGCCAAGTGTTTCTCCAAAATCACGTACAGGCTGCATCAATTCTTCCCCTTTTTCAGGGTCTCCAAGATATACAAAGGGGACAAGTATTACCATTTTCCCATGCACATCTTCAGAAAGGAATGGCAGAGGAGGGGCATGCCGTATCACCATCCAGACAGTCATTTCGTCGGGCATTGTTCTCACAAATTCTCTATGAAATTGTAAATATTCTTTTGCGTCCTCAAATCTTTTAACGATAGGGCCGGAATAAACTTCAGTGCCAATGTCAGCACATTTAAACTCAAAATTGGTGACAATCCCAAAATTACCACCGCCTCCCTTTAGAGCCCAAAACAGATCAGGGTTTTTATCTCTGCTTGCATGTACTATTTCTCCATTGGCAGTGACCACTTCTGCTGATAAAAGATTGTCGACAGAAAAGCCATGCTTCCTGCTGATCCAGCCCATGCCTCCGCCAAGGGTTAAGCCGCCAACCCCCGTATGTGAAATAATCCCCGATGACACAGCAAGGCCATGTTCCTGGGTTGCTTTATCAACTTCGCCAAGAAGGCAGCCCCCTTCAACTTTAGCGGTATTATTATTAAGATCAACTTCTGTATTTTGCATCAGCGAGAGATCTATCATCATGCCATTATCACAGGAAGCGGTTCCGGCAGAATTATGCCCACCGCCCCTTACGGCTATTAACAGCTTATTATCTCTTGCAAAATTTATCGAACTTGCCACATCAGAAGCACTCATGCATTGCACAATAACTCCAGGCTTTTTATCAAACATTCCATTCCATATCTTTCTTGTCTCATCGTATGCACTATCACCGGGTAATATCAGTTGGCCGTCAATAGTAGATTTTAAAACCAATGTGTTTTCTGTATTTGGTACCATAGGATCATCTTTTTATTTTTCTATTAGCCATTCAACGTGATATTCTGGCATAAAAATAATTCACAAAAAGCTGACTTGCTGGATATTAACAAATATTTAACATAAAAGAAGCTGTATAGAAAGGGGCAGTCTTTGTATATTTTGTGATATTGAAGATTGTGTGGGTATTCAAATGAGTATTAAACATCTGCACATAACACGTAGCAGCTTTTACGTATTACTTACTTGTTTTCCTTTATGAATCGTCGTATATTTACATGCAGCGAATATATCAGGAGACGGGCCTGATTTTTTCTGAATTTTTTAGCCAGATCTTTACTTGATCCGTTAAACTTAATAACTTTATTATGAAACAATTAAAACTACTATTAATTGTCTTCGTCGCATCCGCCTTCACATGTTCTGCGCAATTAATGCCCATTCATGTGATCAGTGCCGGTGGGGGGAATTATCAATCAGCGGCCGCACACATTTCCTGGACCATCGGTCAGTCAGGACCCGTGGCATCAACTTATCAGCCAACTGTGATCTTCCACGGAGGATTTCAACAGTATCTTACATCACCGGTATCCGTACCGGAAATGAAAAAGGAAGAAGCAATTCTCCTCTATCCTAACCCCTGTACCGATCAGATAGTCATGGATATTATGCTCGACCGGCCTTCAGAAATATCATATCAGCTGTATGATGCCGGGGCCAGGCTTGTGTTAAATGAATCCGTTCAGGGAGTTACAAATAATTTTAACAAACTGCTTGATCTGGGCTCCTTATCACCTGGCATCTACAATCTCAAACTGATGATAAAAGATGATAGCTCATGGAGCATACAATCCTTAAAAATAATTAAGCAATAATTCAAAAGATATTATTATGAAAAAGATCAAATTATTAATGTTCATTGCAGGTTTATCTATAAGCCTGCTTGTTAGCGGTCAGGTTCCGCAGCTTATTGATTATCAGGGAATGGCTCGCGATAGTGACGGAACCCCTATTGCAAATACAAGTATTAGCGTGCGTATTTCAATTGTTGAAGGCCCACTGCCTGGGACCGTAGCCTACTCAGAACTTCATTCGCCGATGACCAATTCATACGGTTTATTCCACTTTATGATTGGTGATGGTGCGGTCATCTCCGGGAACTTCCCTTCCATTAACTGGGCCAGTGGCAACTATTATGTTCATACAGAGATAGATCCTAACGGTGGCGCAGCTTATATTGATATGGGATTAAGCAAGATGGCTACTGTGCCTTTTGCTTTTTATGCTGCCAGCTCAGGCTCAGGCGGTGGTGGATGCCTGTGGCATGAGAATGCACCGGATATTTATTATGACGACGGGTGGGTAGGTATTGGTCACGACTCTCCCCTTCAGCCTCTTCATATTGATAACCAGACAGGAGACGCACATGCCCTGCTGACAAGCAGCAGTATAGCATATTGGAAAGCAGATGCGCTGGGAAACTCAGGGCTGAATATACTGGAAGCCGGGGCTGACGTGGCCTGGCTGTACTGGAATCCTTATTCACAGGCAGTGTTCATGTATGAAAGCGGTAACCAGACAATGACCTGGAAAGATAATAATGTGGGTGTCGGAACCATAGATCCACTTGTTAATGTACATTCAGTCGTAGAGAATTCCGCCGGGGCTATGGGAAGCGATCTCAATGTTTTGTATAGCTCATCACAAAACCTGTCGCCTGCCTTATTTGGATGGGCTGAAAATAATACCAGCGATATTTCTTATGGTGTGCTGGGGCATGCATATTCCACCACATCATCGTTCAATGAAGGAGTTTTCGGAGAAGGCGGCGGAGGAACAAACAATAACTATGGCGTATATGGTGTAGGCCTTGGCGATGTTGGCTCTACATATAGTATGGCTATTTATGGTGATGATGATGGTTCGGCAACAAACAACTATGCCGGCTATTTTAACGGTGATGTACATGTTAGCGGTACCCTGTCCAAATCAGGTGGATCATTTAAGATCGACCACCCGCAGGATCCTGCCAACAAATACCTGGTGCATAGCTTTGTTGAAAGTCCTGACATGATGAATATCTATAATGGAAATGTAACTACCGATGCAAGTGGATTTGCAGATGTCCAGCTTCCTTCATATTTCAATGCAGTAAATGTAGACTTCCGCTATCAGCTTACGGTAATCGGTGAATTTGCACAGGCCATTGTGAAAGAAGAGATCTCAGGGAACAGCTTTACCATTCAAACAGATAAACCGGATGTAAAAGTCAGCTGGCAGGTTACCGGTGTCAGGAACGATGCCTGGGCACAGGAAAACAGGATCAAGACAGAGGTGAACAAACCTGCACATGAAAAAGGATTATACATGCATCCTGAATTGTATGGAAAATCAAGTGATATGGGCCTGAAAACTGGTGTTCCACGTACTGCCCGGCAGCAATATAAAGGCACAGCTGTGAAAGAAAAAGATCCGAGAACAGAGCCGGTATTAAAATAGTTTTGAGTTTTGGGTTTTGAGTTTTGGGTTTGTTTAGGATTTAGAGTTTGCACCACTCAGATCTTTTATTCTCAATCCGCAAGCTTATTAAAAGAGATCATCTTCGTAAATATCGTATCGGAGATGATCTCTTTATAATGCTTCTTTTTAGGGGCAAAAAGGTAATAATTATTATCTCCATTTTCAATATCACGGAGCTTGGAAGTGATCTCCTGCAATTTAGCCAGCTTTACAATATCACCAGGATCCATGGCATATAAGTCTATTCGTTTCCCTAAATCTACAGGATCAAGCATATAGGTGAGCCAGTAATACTCGTTTTTAATACGTATACGACGGTTAAAAAAATACTTGCCCCGATAAACTTTTAACACCGTGGAATCTGACAGAGGTTCATTTTTGTAACATAAGGGGGGGCCTTCAGCATAAGAAAAGGAGTTCTTGTAAACATAGAGCGAATCCTTATTCTGATCAATATATAATCCCTGCAATAATTCCGGTATCTCATCCAGAGCCTTCACCTTCCCGGGTTGTGGCTCAGGAAATACCACCTGGTCGCATGACGATAGCAGAAGCAGGAGTGCTATTCCGCAAACTAGTTTATTCATTAGAAAAGGGTTTTGCACCACTAAGATACACCTTTCTTGAGTTTTGAGTGTTGAGTGTTGAGTTTTAAGTTAGTTCCTTTTCCCTTTTTCCTTTTTCCTTTTTCCTTTTACATTTGCCTACTGCCTACTGCCTACTGCCCAGGCAACCATACCACATCTTTTCTGTCTGTTAATTGATGATATAAACCTTTATAAATAACAGTTTATCAAGATTTTTAACTATTTTTACTGGCCTTTTATCACCCTATTAATTATATTTGTATAAATAAAGTATTGTAAACAAATACGATAACACCAAATCTGATAGGGCCATACTGATTACGACAGAACCGATTTTTATTGACTTACTGACACTGACTGGCAACACTATCTCATATGATTAAAAAATTACTGTTCATATTTTCTCTCTTACTATCAGTACACGCTATTGTTCTTAGCCAGGATTGTACTATTGATATCACAAAGCCTACATCTGACACAACCATATGCCTTGGTGATTCTATATATCTTGAATCAGAAGGCTCCTGTGATGTATTTATGAACAATGGTTTTGAAGGTGGTATTGGTGTTGGCTGGTCTTCAACAGCGGCAAATCCAACATTTCCTGATAAGGGATGTGATGAAGGCTGTTGGTGGGGACCTCCCCCTCCGGGAGGAAATGAGTGCAGGGAATACAAAAATGGAGCAGGGCCAAACGGACCATTTTTATGGGTAGGAGCTACTAATTCTATTGAACGGACGATCATTACTGACACTTTTGATGTAACAATCGGTAATTGTTATGTGAAGTTTTGGATGAGGTTTGGAAGACAGGCAAATAATGACCCAGGACATTGTGAAGATCCTGAAAGTGTTGGTTCCTTCTATGGTGCCGGTGATGGCGAAGGTGTCCACTTGCAGTATTCTATAGATGATGGTGTCACATGGGTAGATTTCACTGGTATAAATCAATTTCCTGTGGGGCCGAATGTTTCCGAGCCACCTTTTCCCACATGGGTAGACGGGACCGGAGGCTACTGGGATCCAACTCCTACAGGCTGGGGTGGACATACTTCTGAAAGATATGATACCAGTAATGTGTACTGGTGGCATGAATATTCCTGTCCGGTTCCACCTCCTGCAGAAACAACGAATACACGTTTTCGCTTTGCTCAATTAAATACGGATCAGGAAGGCTATGATACCTGGGGAATAGATGAGGTAAAAATATTTTGTTCCAACAATCAAAATGTGATCTGGAACCACGGTCCAACGGTGTTTAATCCAACTACTCCCGTAGCTCCTACCGATACAACACAATATGTTGTGATGGTATATGATACAGTTGGGAATTTTGCAACAGATACGATAACCATATACGTGGCTGCAACGCCTGACACTGATCTCGGCAACGATACTACCATCTGCTGGGATGGAACCAACACCGCCATCTTCAATGCCGGTGCCGGCTTTGAAACTTACCTCTGGAATACCGGCGACACCGTACCCATCATCACTCCGGATACCTCCGGCACCTATATCGTGGAGGTGTGGAACGCTACCTGCTACGATACTGATACCGTGAACCTCACCGTAATACCAGCTACTGTGGCCAATGCCGGCTCTGATGAGAGCGTATGTCAGGGCGATGGATGGGATTTTCATGGTTCCGCTACTACGCCTTTTGTGATCAGCGCCGATTCCATATTGTGGTTTGGCGGTGCAGGGACATTTGTTGATCCGAATGATACCCTGCCCATATATTATTCCGATCTCTCGGAATTAGGTCCGGTATCACTTGGTATGATCGCCTATGGATCCGGCCCATGTGGCAATGATACAAGCTATATGACCCTCACAGTAGATACAGTGCCGGTAATAGATTTTAGCACTACACCTATTGACTCTGCATGCTACCAGGAGACCATTACTTTTATCGGGACCACAAACTGCCAGATCGTAAACTGGGACTGGAACTTTGGCG
The DNA here is from genome assembly GCA_039714935.1 of Bacteroidota bacterium. GTDB lineage: Bacteria > Bacteroidota > Bacteroidia > Bacteroidales > B18-G4 > B18-G4. The sequence goes on from JBDLIJ010000038.1 coordinate 12,790, forward strand.
ATGGAAATACAGGCACCGGCCAGACAACAACACATGCCTATAATATCCCCGGAACATACCTTGTTTCTCTTGCAGCATTTAATGCTTATGGTTGTGTAGATACGATTGAATACATAAGGGTGATCACAGACCCATTTATCAATTTCACACACACGCCTGACTCTAGCTGTGAGAATGATACCGTTTACTTCAACGGACTGGGCGACATGGTTACCTATGCCGACTGGATATGGGACTTCGGGGATGGCTCTCCGCAGGACACCGGAAGGAATGTGACATATGCTTACCCTGACAACGGACTTTATACGGTTACCTTAAGTGTTTGTTCTAAAGACACATCATACCTGCACACTGTCATTCAACCTTGCGCTGCCATTGCAGGCTCCGATGAGTACATCTGTGAATACCATCCATTCGACTTTTCATCCTCGGCTACGCTGCCTGATACGGTGAGCGCCGACTCACTGCGGTGGTCCGGTGGCCTCGGGAGCTTTAATGATCCGACTGTGCTGTGGCCGATATATACGCCTGCTGCAGGAGAGCTTGGCGACATAGCGCTTACACTTATTGCATATGGTATCGGTACCTGCGGTGACGATACTTCCACCATGATCCTGTCAGTACTTGACGGACCGGAAGCAGGCTTTACATTTATTCCCGACGACTCCATCTGTGTGGGAGAAGATATTTTCTTTACGGATACCAGTACAACAACAATCGTAAATTGGGTATGGGATTTTGATGACGGAAATAGCGGAAACGGACAAAATATTACCCACACCTATGCTTCCGATGGCACCTTTAACGTGCAACTGATCGTTACCAACGACACCGCCTGTGTAGATTCGGTTACCCTGCCTGTGCAGGTGCACCCGTTACCAATTGCAGGCTTTACTATTGCACCCAGTGATTCTGTCTGCCTGAACACAGAAATGACATTTGATGACGCCAGCTCCAGCAGCGTAGGTATTACAAGCTGGGACTGGGACTTTGGCGATGGTAATACTACGAGTGGCTCCAGCGTAACACATACTTATGCCTCAACAGGTACTTATGATGTATACCTGTACATTTTGAATGATAATTCCTGTGTTGACACCTTAATGCAGCAGGTAACCGTAGTTGCCTTGCCGGCCATCGACTTCAGTATGAGCCCCAACGACACCAATTGTGTGAACGAAGAGATCTTCTTTATGGCCATAGATACGTCCGGTACCAGCATTACTTCATGGGACTGGGACTTCAACGACGGGAATATCGGCAGCGGACAGAATGTTAGCCATACCTATACAGCTGAAGGTGACTATAACATTATGCTGGTAGCAACAAATACAACAGGATGTACCGATACTGTCTGGCACAGCCGCAGGGTAGAAATGATCAATATCGACTTTGACATGACACCACCGGTATCCTGCCTGGGTGACCCGGTAAATTTTGATGGCACGGGCGACGATGTGACCTTCACTACCTGGGAATGGGACTTTGGTGACGGTAATTTCGCCACAGGACGCAATGTTACCCATACCTATGCTACCTACGACACCTTTAATGTGATGCTGGTTGTATGCTCTGATACCATCAACAAGCAGCATATCGTGCAAGAGCCTGCCCTGGCGGATGCCGGAAGCGATGAAAGCATTTGCGAATACTACATTTTTGATTTTGCCACAGCAGGCATACTTGCCACAGCCAATGCCTATGACTCACTGAGGTGGATCACCAGTGGAACAGGAACTTTCAATGACCCCACCTTACTGCACCCGGTATATACCCCCGGTGCCGGCGACATAGGAACCACCATACAATGCTCGCTGATTGCCCTGGCAAGAATACCTTGTGCCAATGATACTTCCACCATGCTGCTGACTATCTTTGATGGACCGGAAGCCAGCTTTAGCTTTACTCCTCTCGATTCTATATGTGCCGGTGAATGGGTTAACCTGGATGCCAACTCCAGCACAAATATTACAAGCTGGAACTGGGACTTCGGCGATGGAAACACAGGAACAGGACAGAATACCGGATATGCCTGGCCATTTCCTGGTTTGTATGATGTTGAACTGTCAGTGATCAACAGTGATGGATGTGTCGACACCATTAACCAAAATATTGATGTGCATCCACTGCCTGTAGCAGGGTTCGATATTTTACCCAATGACTCAATCTGTAACCTGGAGCAATTCACCTTCCTTGATACCACAAATACAAATACCGGAACCATCACATCATGGTTCTGGGACTTCGGTGACGGAAATACATCTACGCTTCAAAATCCGACACATTCCTATAGTGCAGCCGGAAATTATAGCGTAAGCTTGTATGTATATAATGAAAACAGCTGCCGTGATACAATTACGCAGCAGGTAACTGTCACTGCATTGCCGGCTATCGACTTCAGCATGAGCCCTAACGATACCAACTGTACCAATGAACTGGTATTTTTTGATGCCATTGATACTTCAGGTACCACTATCACATCATGGGACTGGGACTTTGACGACGGGAATACTGGCAGTGGACAGAATGTTAGCCATGCCTATACGCTTGAAGGAGACTATACCATCATGCTGGTAGCAACAAATATTACAGGATGTAAGGATACTGTCTGGCACAGCCGCAGGGTAGAAATGATCAATATCGACTTTGACATGACACCACCGGTATCCTGCCTGGGCGACCTGGTAAACTTTGATGGCACTGGCGATGATGTGACCTTCACTACCTGGGAATGGGACTTCGGTGATGGAAATTTCGCCACAGGACGCAATGTTACCCATACCTATGCTACCTACGATACCTTCAATGTGATGCTGGTTGTATGCTCTGATACCATCAACAAGCAACATATAGTGCAGGAGCCTGCTTTTGCAGATGCCGGCAGCGATGAAAGCATTTGTGAGTATTTCATCTTTGACTTCAGCACGGCTGTCACCCTGGCTACAGCCAATGCCTATGACTCTCTGAGGTGGATCACCAACGGAACAGGAACCTTCAACGATAATACCCTCCTGCACCCTGTTTATACCCCCGGAGCAGGAGATATTGGCACCACCATACAGTGCTCATTGATTGCCCTGGCAAGGATACCTTGTGCTAATGACACTTCCACCATGTTGCTGACAATATTTGATAGTCCTGAAGCTAGCTTCTCTATTACTCCACCAGACTCCATCTGTGTGGGTGAGTGGATAAGCCTGGATGCTAACTCAAGCACAACAATTACTAACTGGAACTGGGACTTCGGTGATGGCAACACCGGAACCGGGCAAAACACAGGCTATGCCTGGTCGGCAGACGGTACTTACGACATCACACTTGTGGTTATCAACAGCGATGCGTGTTCCGATACAGTCACACATACTATTGAGGTGTTTGAACTTCCTGTTGCTGACTTTATTGTCAGCCCCGGTAATTCGATCTGTACAAATGAAGAACTCACATTTAATGCGTCAAGCACAACCCCCATTCTTGACTGGTACTGGGATTTTGGCGATGGCACTACAGCCACAGGCCAAAACGTAACGCATACATATACCACATTTGGATCCTATAACGTATCCTTATATGTCTATAACGAAAACAGCTGCCGCGACACCATGACACAGGTGGTGAATATCTTTGAATTGCCCAGCTGTGATTTTACGATGTCACCCAACGACAGCTCCTGTGTGAACGAACTCATCACCTTTAATGGTACCGGAACCGCTGATATCGTTAGCTGGGACTGGGACTTCGATGATGGAAACACGGCCATCGGACAGGTGGTAACCCACACATATGTTAATCCTGGCATCTACAATATATCACTGATCGTGACCAACCCCAATGGTTGTCTGGATACTATGATACATCAGCGTGTGGTAGTGGATCCTGTAATCGACTTTAATATGAACCCCACGCCATCATGTGAAGGCTATATTGTGGACTTTACTGGGATCGGTTTATATAATTTCACTGACTATGTTTGGGACTTTGGCGATGGTAACACTGCCATCGGAAAGAATACCAGCCATATATTCACCATTCCTGCTGCAAGTCCGGTCACTTATACAGTAACATTGACCTTCTGTACCTCACAGGTACAGCATGATATACTTGTAAATCCATTGTCTGTTGCTAATGCCGGGTCGGACACAACCTCTTGTGAGGATGTTCCGGTTCCACTTTCAGCTTTGGCAATACCACCGTCAGCGAGCAATTATAGCTCTATCTTCTGGTTTGGCGGACTGGGTACTTTTGATGATCCATTCGCACTTGCCCCTACCTACACACCGGCATTAGGTGAGCTGGGAGCTGTCACCCTGTATATGGTAGCACTGGGGATTGACCCATGTCACCATGATACGTCTACCATGACCATAAATATTATTGAAGGAGCTTCTGCACATGCAGGCTCAGATGAACATTCCTGCCAGGGAGATCCTTTCAACTTTGCAAATTCTGCAGTACCCCCGATAGCGTATAATGCTATAAATATGATGTGGTCTGGTGGCGCCGGCTCCTTCGTGGACCCAACGGTAATGGTGCCAGTCTATATCCCTGATCCAAATGAAACCGGACCCATTACCTTTACTTTTATCGCATCTAATGTTATCAACTGTGACTCCATGGACCAGATGGTGCTTACCATACATCCTGTTTATGAGTTTACACAGAACCATACGATCTGCTTCAACGATACACTTATACTGCCGGGAGGCGGATGGGCCAATACCACCGGAATATATTATGATACATTGCTATCAGTCTGGGGATGCGACAGCGTGATCATCACTGATCTCTTTGTATATCCGCAGATCGATGCCGACTTCAGCATCACACCCAGTGACTCAGCCTGTATCGACGATGACTTCTTCTTTACCAAAACGGGTACGGCTAACCTTGTCAGCTGGCAATGGGATTTCGGAGATGGTAACTTCTCTAATGCGCTGAACCCATCACATTCATATCCTGCCCCCGGTGTTTATGATGTAACATTTTCATTTGTTGATGACCTCGGCTGCTCGGATGAAGTAACGCATCCGGTATTTGTGTACGACCCTCCTGACCTTGACTTTACAACAAGTGCCAGTTCGGCCTGCCTCAATTCAGAAATTATATTTTATGGATTGAGCTCAGATGATATCCTCACATGGGACTGGGATTTTGGTGACGGCAGTACTGGTTCAGGACAAAATGTTTCTCATATTTACACTACCTACGGAGCTATTCAGGTAACCCTTTCTGTGATGGCTACCAATGGATGTCAGACATCTATTACGAAGTTTATCTTTGTTGCCGAACCACCAAATGCTGATTTTACCTACAATATTTTGAGCTGTGATACCATACAGTTCACGGATCTGTCTACCTGCCCGGCAGGATATTTTATCACAGAATGGGATTGGGACTTTGATGACGGCACTTTCTCTAACCTGCAGCATCCTGCACATGCTTATGCCAGTGGAGGAGTATACAATGTTAAGCTGGTGATCACTTCTGACTCCAGCGGAATGATTTGCTATGATTCCATCACCATGCCTGTAACCGTCCCCGACCGCCCGACAGTATATTTTACCTGGACGCCTGAGCCCACCTGTTTGGGAGACCCCACGCAGTTCTTCGGCACTTCAGGCAACCCCATCACGGAGTGGTACTGGGACTTTGACGACGGCGACTTCGCCTACCTGCAGAACCCCATGCACACCTACCTTGACACAGGCATCTATAATGTGACGCTGCTGG
>JBDLIJ010000039.1:0-18355 GCA_039714935.1 Bacteroidota bacterium
AGTATATCACACAGATCCGTTTCGTACCTGGCGCCTCAGTGGTAGCTACCGACTTCACCCTTAAAGTATGGGAAGGCCCCGATGCGGGCACCCTTCTTTATGAAGAAGCCCTTAGCGGCCTTATCCTTGGCAGCTGGAACGAGATCACGCTTGCTACTCCGGTAGCAATAGATGTCACACAAGAGCTCTGGTTCGGTTATACCGTTAACTCAACCGACGGCGACTTTCCTGCAGCATATGACGCAGGCCCTGCCGTAGCCGGTTACGGTGACATGATCACCCTGGATGGCATTGCCTGGGATCCGATCTCCAGCCTCGGTACACAGTTTGACCTTAACTGGAACCTCCAGGCCTTCGTAGGCGATGTTACTGACGGCTCTTCGAACCCGATGACCTATGCAGAAGACAAAACTGTCTATACGAATTCAAGCGGCATACTGGTTGGCCACAACACTGCGAGTCATGTTAGCATTGACATTACAGAGTCAGCACGTGAACTGACAGGATACAACATCTATTGGAACAGCGAACATCAGGGGTATGCATTTCTAGACTTTACAGAGGATACTTTCTATATCCACCTTGAAGCATACCCATTCGTTTTTGGTTTTCTGCAGTGTTACTATGTAACGGCAGTATATGAAGATTGCGAGCCTGCTTCTGATGAAGCTTGCTGGCTTGTACCAATTGGAATCCTGAATACTGAACTTTCTGATGAAATTTCAGTATACCCGAACCCTGCACGCGACATTCTGAACATTACATCTTCATCTGATATTACACATGTAACTGTTATGAACTACCTTGGTCAGGTTGTTTACAACCAGAAGCTTGTGGAAGACAACGACCTGCAGATCGGTGTGACCGCTTATGAAGCTGGTGTCTACATGGTGAAAGTTGAAACCTCGATAGGAATCTACGTAAAAAAGATTATAGTAGTTCAATAAATAGTGCTTATGCCTCGTTTTTTTTACCCCTCCCGGCTCCCCTATGAGCAGGGGAGGAGTTAGTTAGAGTGATGATGTCTTAATCAATAATAATCAATAGGATCTCATCACTCACCCTTGCATCCGGCCCCCGGCCCCCGGCACCTTTTTATCAACTCATGCAACCATTTGTTATATAATATTGTCATAAATATATAAGAAGGTTATTTGGGATTACCTGAAAATCTTACTATTTATTCTTTTGATCATGAGTGTATTAATTAATCAAGTTTCAATCGGTCAACGGATTATCTATGGTGTCGTAATAGCATTTCTTTCAATGGCAGTAGTAGCTCAAAGTGAATTGAGAGATGAGGTGTTCTCATCTGGGAAGCTAAGCGATAGCTATTATAAAACAAATGGCATTTTTCTTAATGGAATACAATTGCCAGTTATTGAAGATTGGTCTTCAGGGAACTTTGGTACGTTTTGGACTGCTGATCAAAACTGGCTTATTAATGGTCAGGTTGGGAATAATAGTCCAAGCGCAGAGTTTAAGTGGAGTCCTGTATTACAAAACTATCAACAAGCATTAACGAGTGACTTGATTAATGGAATATACTTTGACTCAGCATCAAATATTTATATTGACGGGGAATTCATATTAAGTTTTGACCTTAAACATGAAAATGTTAATGCAACAGGTGCTGAGTATTTACTTGTAGAAGTGTGGAGTGATGATCAATGGAATTTGGTAAAGCAATTTAGTAATGCAAATGGGAGTTTTGAATGGGACCACCTGGAGATCGATATTACAGATGTTGCTTTCGGCAAAGTCTTCAAACTTCGTTTCCTGGCAGGGGGGGATGATTCCTCAGATATCCTTTCATGGTTTGTAGATAATATCTCTATTGAGAGAGTTTGTTACCCTCCACCTTGGGTAAATGTTATGCCTGTAGACCCATACACATTATTAGTCTCCTGGCCTCCTCCACCTAATAACTCATCATCTAATGATTGGATAATGTGGGATGATGGTACCCAGGTTGGCTGTATCGGACTCACCGGTGGTGGCGAATTTAGCGTTGCTTCTCACTGGGATCCTGATATGATCGCCCAATATGATGGCCAGTATATTACAGCAATCCGTTTCGTGCCTGGCACCACAGTGGTAGCTACTGACTTCACCCTTAAGGTATGGGAAGGTGCTGATGCGGGTACCCTGCTCTATGAAGAGACCCTTAGCGGGCTTATCCTTGGCGACTGGAACGAGATCACACTTTCTACCCCGATAGAAATTGATGTGACACAGGAACTGTGGTTCGGATATACTATGAACTCTGCCGATGGTGACTTTCCTGCAGGTTATGACGCAGGTCCTGCCGTGGTTGGTTATGGTGACATGATCACCTTTGATGGTGTGGCATGGGATCCGATCTCAAGTTTTGGTACACAGTTTGACCTTAACTGGAACCTGCAGGCCTATGTGAGTGATCTGACAACAATGGAATCAATGCAATTGTCAAATATTTCCAATGCTAATTATTCATCCCGTGAGTTGAGTGGTTATGACATTTATTGGAATGAAAATAATGGTGTTGGAGCATATGAGTATCTGGACTTTACCCAGGATACATTTTATGAACATTATAAAGATCCTCCCTTTATTTTTGGGGTAATATATCATTATATGGTAGTGGCTATTTACGAGGATTGCGAACCAGAAGCAATCGGACATATAATATGGGAAGGAACCAATGATCTAAATGAAGATAACGAATTATTAATATTTCCTAATCCAACCAACCACTTGGTCAATATCAGATCCACTGTTGGAATCGCACGACTCTACTTCCTCAATCTCCACGGCCACATCCTTCAATGTCATCATTTGAATAATCAAACCCAGACCAGCCTGAATATCTCTACTTACGACCCTGGCATCTACCTGCTCAGGATTGAAACAGAAGAAGGACAGATGGCGAGGAAGGTGCTGGTTGAATAATGAATAATGTGGTATGAAGTGTGAGGTATGAAGTTTGTTCAATTATCTGCATTCACAACTCTCCACTACCATTCTTTGCACCCGCCGTAGCTTCAGCGCAGGTGGGGCACTAATCAATAGGATCTCATTACTCACCCTGGCATCCGGCCCCCGGTATCCCCGAAAATAACTACATTTGCTCCCTAATAATAATTAGGCAATGTACTCCGTCAGCGACCTGGCCATACACTACTCCGGAAACTACCTCTTCCGTAACGTGTCTTTCATCATCAACAAGAAAGACAGGGTGGGGCTGGTGGGCCGTAACGGCTCCGGGAAGACGACACTCCTTCGCATCCTGTCCGGTATGCAATCACCTGAAACCGGCGATATCGTAATCCCTTCCACCGCACGTATCGGATACCTGCCGCAGGAGATGGAACTCGACAGCGACAAAAGCATCTATGATGAGACCATCGCCGCCTTTGATGAGATTCTTGAACTGAAAAGGAACATTGATACATTTAACGATGAGATCGCCAGCAGGGAGGATTATGAGTCGCCAGGCTATCAGAAGCTTATTCATAAATTATCGGATGCCAATGAAACCTTCCAACTTCTCGGGGGGCAGTCGATGGATGCTGATGTGGAAAAAGTGCTGATGGGACTTGGCTTTACCCGGAGCGACTTCTATCGCCCTGTAGCGGAGTTCAGCTATGGCTGGCAGATGCGCGTAGAGATTGCCAAGATACTACTGCGCAAACCTGACCTTATCCTTCTCGATGAGCCTACCAACCATCTCGACATTGAGTCTATACAGTGGCTGGAAGACTTTCTTAATAACTATTTCGGGGCGGTGATTCTGGTCTCCCACGACCGTGCATTCCTCGACAACCTATGCAACCGCACCATCGAGATCAGTGATGAGCGGATCTTTGATTACAAGGCCGCATATACGGAATATATAATGCTCCGTGAAGAACGCCTGGAGCAACAGCAGGCCTCATATAATAACCAGCAGAAGCAGGTACGCCAGATTGAACGCTTCATTGAGCGCTTCCGCTACAAAAATACAAAATCGCGCCAGGTGCAGTCGAAGATAAAGATGCTCGACAAACTTGATATTGTAGAGATTGAAGACTTCGAGAAAGCGGCCATCCATTTTAAATTTCCTCCTGCACCACGATCAGGCAAAGTGGTGGTGGAAACAAAGAGCCTGAGTAAAGCCTATGGAGAAAAACTTGTGTTGAATGGCCTCGATCTTTCAATTATCAAAGGCGACAGGGTAGCTTTTGTGGGGAAAAACGGTGAGGGCAAGACCACCCTCTCAAAGGTGATCATGGGGGTGCTGGAGTATGGCGGGGAGCTGAAATTTGGGCATAACGTGCAGCTTGCGTACTACGCCCAGGACCAGGCTGAAATGCTGGATGGAAACAAAACAGTTTTTGAAACCATCGACGATGAAGCAACAGGTGATATGCGGAGCCAGGTGCGAAACCTCCTGGGAGGATTTTTGTTTTCCGGTGAAGATATCGACAAGAAAGTAAAGGTGCTTTCAGGTGGTGAAAAGTCAAGGCTGTCACTGGCCAGGCTCTTGCTGGAACCTTCTAATCTCCTGATACTCGATGAGCCCACCAACCACCTTGATATGCGCTCAAAGGATATCCTTAAAAGTGCCCTTCTGCAATACGACGGAACCCTGATCATCGTGTCGCACGACCGTGATTTTCTGCAGGGCCTGAGCAATAAAGTTTTTGAGTTTCGCAATAAGGGTGTGCAGGAATACCTCGGGGATATATATGATTTTCTGCACTTCAAAAAGCTTAAAAGCCTCCGTGAGCTTGAACAAAAGAAAAATTCGGGCTCCTTTAAGGTGAAGGAGGTTTCTAAGAACAAGAACCTGTATGAGCGCAATAAGCAGCTCGATCGCGATATCCGCAAGCTGAATACACAGATCACAAAATGTGAAAAAAGGATAGAAGAATTAGAATCTGAGCTTTCAGAAATGGATAGTGTCCTGATGGATCCTGTGAAACACAAAGAAGCCCTCTCCGACCCTGACGTGTTTAAGAAATATAATACCCTCAAAAGCGCAATTGAAAAAGAAATGGAAAAATGGGAAAGCCGCAGCATGGAGCTTGAATCACTCAGGGAAGAACGGAAAAACCTTAAGAAATCGTAGCAGCGCCCTTTTTGAATGATTATATCCCTGCCTGCCAGCCTTCGGCTGGTAAACAGGCAGGCTATTGATTATTGATTAATTAATAATGATTGGTAATTAATAATGAGGATTTTTGATTGAAGAACCCACCCAAAACCTAAGACTTAAAACTCAAAACTTAATTATCCCTGTACATCATCTTCTTCGCAATACCCAGCAGCTCTGCTTTCTTTTCGTCGGGCAGTGTGATGAGGTCGAGGTGATATTCGGCACGTTCAAAATGGCGTTCCATTTCCGTTACCGTGATCTTGTCAATATGTAGCTTGCTGTAGATAGCAGTGATGTCCATGATCTTTTGTTCAGGATCATCATCTCCATCACCAATATACTCCTCAATGATCTTTTTATCCCCTTCTTCCGCAATAGTGAGGGCTTTAAGAAGAAGGAATGTTTTCTTGTCTGATAAGATATCGCCGCCAGGCATTTTCCCAAATTTATCTACATTCCCAAATACATCCAGCAGATCATCTTTTAACTGAAAGGCCGTGCCAATGTTAATTCCAAATTCATAAATATGCTTGATGTCTTCATCTGATGCATTACCTATGATAGCACCGATTGTCAGAGAAGTGGCGATCAACTCTGCTGTTTTCATTCTGATCATATTAAGATAATCAGGAATGGTCGTCCCTTCTTCTTCTTCATAGTTCATGTCGTATTGCTGGCCTTCACAAACTTTTTTAGATGCCTTCAGGAAGGCTTCAAGTATTTCTTTACTCTTTGGGTGATCTGTTTTAATAAGATATTCAACAGCTAAAGCAAACATGGTGTCACCAACCAATATCGCAGTATCTTCACCCCAGACATTCCATATGGTTTCTTTCCCCCTGCGTATCCCGGCGCCATCCATGATATCGTCATGCACCAGTGTAAAGTTATGGAACATCTCAATAGACATGGCAGCCGGAATGGCATCCTTGAGCTTTCCGCCAAAAGTATCACAGGCCATTAGCAATAGAACAGGCCGCAATCTCTTGCCGCCAAGTTTAAGCATGTAGCTGATAGGCTCATACAACTCAGGAGGCTTACCGGAAAAGGATTCTTTTTCGAGTGATTGGCTGAATTTTTCCAGTAGTTCTTCGTAATTATTCATGGTTCAATGATGCTTATTATTCAATAATGTTCAAAAGATACTTGCCATATCCGCTCTTCAGCAAGGGTTCGGCAATGTTTCTTAATCCTTCTTTGTCGATAAACCCCATATTGTATGCTACCTCTTCAATACAGCCGATCTTTAAGCCCTGCCTGTCTTCTACCACCTGTACAAACTGAGCAGCTTGCAGCAGGCTGGAAAAAGTGCCGGTGTCGAGCCAGGCGGTTCCCCTGTCAAGTATGCCCACTTTAAGTTTATTTTCTTTGAGGTAATATTTGTTTACATCTGTGATCTCATACTCGCCACGTGCACTGGGTTTAATATTCTTCGCTACATCGATAACAGAGTTGTCATAGAAATAAAGTCCGGGAACGGCATAGTTGGATTTAGGCTCTTTTGGTTTCTCCTCAATGGATATGGCCATTTGATCTTCGTTAAACTCTACCACACCATAACGCTCCGGGTCCGACACATGATAGGCGAAGATCATGCCTCCGTCAGGGTCGTTATTTTCCTTCAGCAGGCGTCCAAGGCCAGCACCGTAAAAGATATTATCGCCAAGGATAAGGGCAACTTTATCATCTCCCACAAATTCTTCGCCGATCACAAAGGCCTGTGCCAGTCCGTTGGGTACCTCCTGTACAGCATAGCTGAAAGAGCATCCAAGCTTCTTGCCGTCACCCAGCAGCCGTTCAAAGCTTGGAGTGTCATGGGGCGTGGAAATAATAAGTATGTCTCTGATCCCGGCCATCATTAAAATAGACAGCGGATAATAGATCATGGGTTTATCATATACCGGCATCAGCTGTTTGCTCGTAGAAATGCTGATGGGGTAAAGCCTGGTGCCGGATCCTCCGGCAAGAATGATTCCTTTCATCTGCAATAAATTATTATTTCCGGGGAGATAAAGGTAAGGATTAATACGAAAAGTACAAGGATTTTATGTTTCGCTTCCCTTGCCCTGCTCACCTTCTATCACTAATTCGTCAAGCTCAATGTCTTCCTCTTCATCAAAGATCTCCAGTAAGGGCTCCTTGAAGGATCTGGTGGTAATATACTTATCAAGACTGAGTAGCAATGAAGGCAGCAGGAAGAGGTTCGAAAGCAGGGCCATCAGTAATGTAAACGGGATGAGGTAGCCCAGGGCTTCCGTACCCCCGAAAGAAGAGATTATGAAGATGCCAAAACCGAAAAACAAGACCACTGACGAATAGATCATGCTGTAGCCCGTCTCACTCAGGGCTGCGATCACCGAAGGCTTGATCTTCCATTCATTGAGTTTTAGCTGCAGTCGGTATCTCGACAGGAAATGGATGGCGTTGTCAACGGAGATGCCCAGGGCAATGCTAAAGATCAGTATGGTGGATGGTTTAATGGGTATCCCCAGATATCCCATCAGTGCAGCGGTCATCAATTGTGGAATGAGGTTGGGAATCAGTGAGATGACAATCATTCTGGCAGATGTGAACAGCAGTGCCATCAGTAATGAGATCACAATTACGGCAAGCAACAGGCTCATCAAAGCATTTTTTACGAGGTAGTTACTGCCTTCAAGGAATACGATGCTGGTGCCTGTGAGAAGAACCGTATAATCTTCGGGAGGGAATATCTTGTCGACCTCCGGCTTCAGCCGCTCAGTGATCATCTCAATTTCTTTAGTGCCGATGTTTGCCATCTGTATGCTTACCCTTGTGATCTGGCTGTTGCTGTCGATAAACGAATGAAAAGGGTTGCTCCCGGCACTGTCCAGGCCCGCAGTATACTGGTTCAGCTCTGCAAGCTTGCTGGGTGGTGGAAGCACGAAATATTTGGACGCCCCCCCCTTGTGAGCCTGGTAAAGAAAGCTGATGCCGTCGACGATAGAAACAGGGCGGGAGAGATAATTTGCAAAGACAGAATCCTTGCTTAGAAGCCTGTGCAATCGCCGGATCTTATACAGGGTTTTACCTTTGTCAGCAAAGACACCATTTTCCCTTTTCGAATCTATTGATATTTCGAGGGGCATCACGCCCTTGAAATGCTTTTCAAAGAACATCAGGTCCTTGTACAGCTTATCTTTCTTCGAAATGTCGTCAACAATATTTCCTGTCGTTTCCAGCCTTGTAACTCCGAAAATGCCGGCAGCAAGAAAAAGGAAGGTGATTATATATATTAGCCTCCTCCTGCTTTGAACTACAGAAACCACTTTCGTAATGATACTGGAAACCAGTGATCTGTCCATATGCTTTGTATGCCTCGCCTTTGGCGGAGGCAGGTAACTGAAGAATATAGGGATCAGGAATAGTGAAAGCAGGTATGCAACCAGTATGTTGATAGAGGCGATAACTCCAAATTCAGTCAGCATCTTATTGCCGGTGATGATAAATGCAGCGAAACCAACAGCCGTAGTGGTATTAGTCAGCAAATTGGCATTGCCGATACGTGTTACCATCCTGGCAAGCGCCTTGACTTTATTCCCGTGCAACAGGTATTCATTATGATATTTGTTCAGGAGAAAGATGCAATTCTCTACCACGATCACCACGAGAAGGGGAGGCAGGATACCTGTTAAGATGGTGATCTTATACTGGAAAATAGAAATAGTACCCAGCACCCAGATCACCGTCACAGCGACAATAAGCATGGTGAAAAGCACTGCCTTGAAGGAGCGGAAGAAAAGCAATAAAATTATTGAAGCGATGACCAGTGAGAGTACGATAAAGAAATATAACTCATTCTGGATCTTTTTTGAAGTCACCGTCCTGATGTAGGGAAGGCCTGAATAATGCATCTCCTGAGCATGCTTTTCACCATAGGCGACAACCAGGCTTTTAATGTCATCAATAAGCTGAACCCTGCTCTTGGTATTTAGCTTTGCCTTGTCGAGGGTTACCATGATCATGGTAACATCCCCCTTTTCATTATACAGCAAGCCCTCATATAACGGGAGGGATAAGATTACATCTTTTAGGCTGTCGAGCTCATGCTGATGGCTCGGTTTAACAGATATTACAGGAAGGAAATCAAGCAAGCCGGTACTGTCGTTCTTTATAAGCTTATAGATCTTTCCTATTGACAATACTTCTTCCACACCGTCAATGTCGCGGATCTTCCACGATAACTCGTGCCAGTCGTTGAACTCCTCTAAATTGTAAATGTTTTCATTCTGAATGCCTACAAACATTACACTGCCGTCCTGGCCGAAAAGATTTTTAAACTCTTCGTATGCAATGCTGGTCGAGTCCGACTCGGGAAGCATCCTGGCCATCTCGTACGACATCTTCACCCTGGTAGCCTGCCAGCCCATAAAAATAGTAACCAGCAGAATAACAATAAGATTGTTTAGCCTGTTGCGTAAAATCAACCGTACCAGATATTTCCACATACGCAATTTCTCCCGGATGGATATGAGCATACGAAATTACATTAAATTTTTTATTCAGGCCTTCTTTGGCAAGGAATTGGTAATTATTAAAGTGTTTGGGGATAGAAAAAATTGACCCTGATGCCTGTGAAAGCAGTGGGGATTATTATCTTTTCCTGATTATCATACTTATATTTGTAAAATCAATTAAACACGAAATGATGGCAAAGACATATTTATTCCTGTTTTACCTGACGCTGCCCATGCTTTTATTATCTCAGTCGCCTCAAAAGCTGATTGAAAAAGGTGAATATGATAAAGCCATTGAAAAATGTGTGAGCCGATTGAAAAAGGGGACTTCAAAGAAAACTGAAACCTATGCGGCCCTTATTACTGCTTATGAAAAAGCGAATGCCGGTGAGCAGGAAAATATTGCAAAACTTAAATCATCGCAGATGCCTGAGATCTGGTATGATGTATTCACCTCTTATTATGCCATGCAGCAGCGATATGATCTTATTTCCGTCCTTGCCGACCAGTTGCATGAAGATCAGGTAAATATTCAAGTTGTTGATTATAGCGAAGACCTTGAATCTGCGAGAAATAATGCTGTGAACTATCAATATGCATATGCTGAGAGCCTGCTGAAGACGGGAGTACAGGACGATGCCCTGCAAGCCTATATTGAGCTTCTTAAAATTACAAAGCTTGTTAGTGATTATAAGGATGTTGAATTGCGCATGCGGCAGGCGCTTGCAATGGGCTCAAAAAAGGCGCTCGTAGAAGTAAAAAATAAAAGTAAAACTTCTCTTTCTCCGGATTTTCTGGCCGAGATGGAGAATATTGCTCTTTCACATAAGCAGCAGCAATTCCTTGACTGTGTGAGCAAGGCTGATCGTGGAGAACAGTATCCTCTTTTACTGCTCATTGAGATCACCTCCCTGGAAGTGTCACCGGGCACAGTGAGTGAAAAGGAATATACCGCCTCACATAAAAATCCGGAAAGCCTGGAAGAGGCCTACAAGGATGAAACGAAAAAAGCTGAAGATAAAAAGAATCCCGATTATAATAAATGTAAGATCAAGGAAATATATCAGATCAAGTCAGCGGTGATGAAAGGAAGGTTGAAGTATGTGGATGGCCATTCAGGAACAGTGTTATATGTTGTTCCCCTCACGGCACGATCATTATTTGAGAATCGGACGGCGACGGCCAGTGGCGATATGTTTGCATGCCCACCAGAGGTGCATGATATCCTTGATCATCCGAAAAAGAAGTTTCCGGGCGATGCAGATATGATCTATGAACTGGGAAAAGAATTCAAGATCCTTGTGAAGGACATCGTATGGAATGAAGACTTTATCAAATAATAAATGCTGAAGGAAACACTAAACAATAAGGTATTATTACTCGACACTAACCATGATCTGCTTCAGGAACGACTTGAAGAAGCTGGTTTTGTTTGCGACAGCTTTCCTGACCTTACCCTGGATCAATTAAAAAATATCATTGGTGATTATGCCGGGATTATTGTCAGAAGCCGTTTTCAGCTGAATGTGGATCTGCTTTCACTTGCCGGGAAGCTTGCTTTTATCGGAAGGGTAGGGGCCGGTATGGAAGGAATAGACATCGGCTATGCTGAGCAGGCCGGTATCAGCTGCTTTAACGCCCCTGAGGGGAACCGCAATGCTGTAGGAGAACATGCACTGGGTATGTTGCTTGCATTAATGAATAATATGATCAGGGCTGATGATGAGGTGCGTAACGGAATATGGAAAAGAGAAGAGAACAGAGGCGAAGAGATTGAAGGCAAAACAATAGGGATTATTGGGTATGGCAATACCGGGGGTGCTTTTGCGAAAAAATTATATGGCTTCGATTGCAGGGTCATAGCATACGATAAATATAAACAGGATTTTTCGGACGAATACGTGGAAGAAGTAAATATGGATGAGGTCTTCTCTGCTGCTGATATTTTAAGCTTGCATGTTCCGCTTACGGAAGAAACAAACTACCTGGTGAATACTGATTACCTGCAACAGTTCAGTAAGGATATCTGGCTTATGAATACCGCAAGGGGTAAGGTTGTAAACACAGCCGATCTTGTAGAGGCTGTCAGCTCCGGCAAAGTCAGGGGTGCTGCCCTGGATGTGCTGGAGTATGAAAGTTCTTCTTTTGAAGACCTCAGCAGCAATGAGCTGCCTGAGGAATATAAGTTCCTGGCTTCATCT
The DNA here is from genome assembly GCA_039714935.1 of Bacteroidota bacterium. GTDB lineage: Bacteria > Bacteroidota > Bacteroidia > Bacteroidales > B18-G4 > B18-G4. The sequence continues at coordinate 11,799 of JBDLIJ010000039.1, forward strand.
GATAAGGTAATCCTCTCCCCACATATCGCCGGATGGACACACGAATCAAAGCAAAAGCTGGCTATCGTGATTGTTGATAAGATCCTTGCCAGATTTAAGGCTTATTGATATCCATTAACCGTTAAGGTTTTGGGTTTTGGGTGTTAGGTTTTGGGTTTTGGGTTTTGGGTTTTGGGTGGTTTGCAAATCCTACTTTTGTCTTATTCGCCTTTGCGTGGTCTTTACAATAGCGGTCAAAACATTGATTATACTTTTTACATCTTCGATGTAGCCAGTTAAATCTATTCCTATCAAATTACTATCTTTTAGTAGCTTCAACCAATAATATGTTTCCCTGGCTTCTTTAGAGGCAATAGACATTTTATGAGCAAAATCTCTTTTCGAAATAGCTGCCCCTGCTTCAAATACATTCGCTCCAATGCTGGTAGCGCTCCTGAGCAATTGTTTAGATAAAATATACTCCTGATTTTTTATCAACTCCTGGTATAAACAAATTATTCTTAAGGAATAATTATAAGTTAATTTAACAATTTGGGTTTTCTCCATATCATAACTATCTCTATTTATTAATACCAAAAAAAGATAATTGTACCCAAAAAAGTTATTAAAAAAACGGTCAACGCTATTCAGGCATGATCAACTCAACACCCAACACCCAACACCCAACACCCAAAGTGTTACCATGAAAGGATGTTGCGAAAGTCAAAGTGTTCAGGATTGTCAACGAATTCTTTCGCAGCCTCATGATCACCCGGATCAAGGTATTGCAGCCCGTGGTTAAAGATGAGGTCGGCTTTTTGTGAATCCATGTTGACGAGCCTGGGCTCTACTTTGCCATGTTCATTTGTAACGTCTTCCAGAAACAGGGGGTTGATGTTGCCAAGGGAGTCGGAGGTAACCATGCAGCCTGTATGCCCTTTGTCGAACAAACGCTTTACTCCCATGCCCAGCATTGAACAATATACAAGGTCAAAGGCGACAGGGTTTACGCAGCGCAGTTCATAGCCCAGTTCCACCGGCCTGCTCTTCACCTTGAGTTGAATTTCTTTTAGCTTCTCCTGAAGCAGTACGTTAAAGATATGTGCTTTGCTGACATTTCCCAGCTCGGGATGTCCGTGGTCGTCGTAGGTGAAATGTATGCCTGAGCTTTTTATCTCATCATCGGGCATGAAATGGAAAACCCCTTCACTGATAATAATGATACCATAAGGGATGCCCTGTATCATTCGTTTCACAATGCTGGAAACGATCAGTTTCATAATGGTGTCAAAAGTAATGGGTGTATTTGTGAACATCTCCGGGATGATGATCATGGGAGCATGTACGGCTGCACCTATGCCAAAGGCCAGGTGGCCGGCTTCCCTGCCCATGGCAGAGATGATGAACCAGTTGCCACTGGTGCGCGCATCTTCATACACCGTTTGTGCTATCCTTACGCCGGCTTCCTTGGCCGACTGGTAACCAAATGTGGGCTGTCCTTCAGCTAAAGGAAGGTCGTTGTCGATCGTTTTGGGAACATGAATGTTCTGTATGCTGACATTATTATTCTTCAGGTACTTAGAGATCCTGTTTGCTGTTGAAGCAGTGTCGTCCCCACCAATGGTGACCAGCAGCTCGACATTGTGCTTAACAAAAAATGCCGTGCTGAATTCTTCATCCTTAGGCTTATGACGGCTCATCTGTAAGGCAGAGCCGCCCTGCCCGCGTATGCTATCGGCAAAATGAAAGTCAATATCTTGATATACCGGCTCCTTTGCGAAAAGGCTTTTATATCCGCCGTGCAGCCCGATAACCCTGTATCCGTCTTTTAAGAACACCTTTGAAACAGAACTGATCACAGAATTAATGCCTGGTGCAGGACCACCCCCGCAGATAATAGCTATACTTCCTCTCATAAAGTTGAATTTTTTTAGCAAAAATAATAAAATTACCCGGCACCTGGCACCCGGTACCCGACACCTATTTAATAACCATCTGTACCGTCACCCTGCTTCTTTGTTCCAGCAGGATCTCTTTTCCACCGCTAAGCCTGTCGATGGTTTCTTCATCATAATGCCTGATCGTAACCAGCTGAAGCTCGTCATTGTATTTTAAGCGGAAACCCTTTTGCAGCTCTTCTATCAACACCTTCAGCCGTGCCGTATTGTCAGTGCATACCGAGAAACTGATAGCTGAATTTTGCATGAGGTTGATACGCACCCGGTGTGTGGAGAACAAGCCAAAGATCTTATGCAGATGGTCCTCAGCAATAAAGGAAAAATCCCTTGAAGAGATCGATATCAGTACCTGGTTTTCCTTTACAATGAACGAAGGGACAAGTGCATCTGACGAAATGTCCTCATAGATCAGTGAACCGGGAGCATCAGGCTCAAGGAATGATTTTACCAGAAGCGGAATGCGTTTATTCTTCAGGGGCCTTATCGTCTTGGGATGTATGATCTTTGCCCCATAAAAGGCAAGCTCAATGGACTCGGTATATGATATCCGGTCAAGTTTTACAGTGTCGTCAAAGAATTTGGGGTCTGCATTCAGGTAGCCAGGCACGTCTTTCCATACAATCACCTCTTCAGCATCCAGGATATGGGCGAAAATAGCAGATGTGAAATCAGACCCTTCACGGCCCAGGCTGGTACTGTAATGCCCATTGCCGGCTATAAATCCCTGTGATATCACCATATTGCCCATCATTATCTCAGGCTTGACCCTTTCAGTGATACGCTTGCTGGTAGCATCCCAATCAACTTTTGCCGACCGGTAAGTGCTGTCGGTGATGATGAGCTCACGCACATCCATCCATTTTTCTTTCAGGCCGGACTCATTCAGATAGTAGCTGATGATCCTTGTTGACAGAAGTTCTCCGTAAGGAACAATCTGATCATAATACATGTCGTAGTCATATGTATTGTCAGTGTGTATCCAGCCTTCCAACTCCCGGAAGAGCATATCAAAATGCTTGTATAAGTCATGGGCTTTGTCGGGAAAGAGGGCTTCCGCAATTCCTTGATGATAAGCCTTGATATCTGCAAATAGCTTTTCCTTTGAAGCGTCTTTATTAAAAGCCGAACCGGCAAGTGCCTCCAGAGCATTGGTGGTCTTTCCCATGGCTGAGACAATAACAACCAGATCATCTCCCTTATACTTTGAAAGAATGCCTGGAATATTTCTTACTGATTCAGCATCCTTCACCGATGCCCCACCAAACTTAAAAATCCTCATTTATTAAATTCTAACTTCTAACTTCAAACTTCAAACTTCAAACTTCACTCCCCCGGCACCCGGTACCCGATCCCCGACAAATATACCACAAATCCCTATCTTTGCCCCTCAGCATCGTAAAAAGGATAAGGCTGTTCACAACAGAATTATTGTATGAAAGTTGAGGAATTTGTAAATCTTTATTCGCAGCAGGAACAGCTCAGGGAGTTGCTTGCATATATGCAGCAATCCCATTCTCAATGGCTATGGCTGAATGGCACTACGGGATCATCACTCGCTGTGCTGGCCGCAGCGGCCATTGGCATGCGGCAGGGCACACATTTGTTTATCCTGAATGAGAAGGAACAGGCGGCTTACTTTTTTAATGACCTGGAAAGCCTTTTTGATGAGAAGAATAGTAGCTTTCAAAAAAAGAAAACACTGTTTTTTCCTACTTCTTACAAGAAATCATATGACCTGGGCCATACCGATAGTACCAACGCAATGGAAAGGTCGCAGGCTGTGGGGAAACTGGCCTCTGCTGTTTCAACAAAAATACTTGTCACTTATCCGGAAGCACTGGCTGAAAAGTTGGTAACGAAATCTTTCCTGTCGAAAAACTCCATGAAGATCAGGCAGGATGACGAGCTCGACATGGATGACCTGATCGACTTCCTGGACGATCAGCATTTTGAAAGGCTTGACTTTGTGATCAGTCCGGGACAGTATGCCGTAAGAGGAGGTATTCTGGATGTGTTTTCCTATTCCAATGATTTCCCGTACAGGATAGAGTTTTTCGGTGACAATATAGCTTCTCTCCGGTCGTTTGATCCTGAAAATCAGCTTTCTGTTGATAAGCTAAGCCGGGCAAACATTGTTCCTGATATCAGCGACCGCCGTATCGAGCACAGGCGGGAGAACCTGCAGGCCCTGCTGCCTGAAGATGCAGTGATCTGGGTGGAAAATATCCCTTTTACCCGCGACCGGATCAACGAGGAATTTGATAAAGCACTTAAGGTGTACAGGGAGCATGACGCAGATCGGGAGGAGGAAGTAGAGAAACTTTTTCAGACCGGTGATGAATGGCTTTCAGGACTGGGTGATTTTACGGTTTTTGAATATTCAAAAAGCCCGTGGAATGAAGATGCTGTTGAGATAGCAGCAGATATTTCACCACAACCGTCTTTTAATAAGAATTTTGATTTGCTTGCCGCTGATCTTGATGACCATAACAGCCGTGGATTTAAGAATCTTATCCTGTCGTCCAGCCCAAAGCAGCTCGAACGCTTGCATAGCATCTTTGAGGACTTATCCTTCAGGCAGAACAAGAAAGAACCACCGGTTTTTGATACCATGAATATTTCACTCCATGAGGGATTTATTGATGCCGATGCGAAGATCGTCTGCTATACTGATCACCAGATTTTTGAAAGATATCATAAGTTTCGCCTGCGTGAGCGCTTTACAAAAAAGGAGACGCTGTCTATACGCGAGTTGCATGACCTGAAACAGGGCGATTATGTGACGCATATTGATCATGGTGTTGGTCGTTTTGATGGTCTTGAGAAGATCACCAATTATGGCAAGGAGCAGGAAGCAATACGCCTGGTGTATAAGAATGACGATCTTCTTTATGTCAGCATACATTCATTACACAGGATTGCTAAATATACCGGTAAAGAGGGGCATTTGCCACAGTTGAACAAGCTGGGTACCGCAGCCTGGAATAAGCTTAAAAGCAAGACCAAACAAAAGGTTAAGGATATTGCAAAGGATCTTATCAAATTGTATGCTGAACGGAAGGCTTCAAAAGGATTTGCATTTACGCCTGATACTTACCTTCAAACCGAATTGGAGGCTTCGTTCTTTTATGAGGATACTCCCGACCAGAACAAAGCCACGCAGGACGTGAAAAAGGATATGGAGGCCGGGTATCCGATGGACAGGCTGATATGCGGAGATGTAGGCTTCGGGAAGACCGAGGTGGCCATCAGGGCTGCTTTTAAGACGGTCGCAGACAGCAAGCAGGTTGCCCTGCTGGTGCCCACCACCATACTGGCGCTGCAACACTATAAAACCTTTAGTGATCGCCTGAGCGACCTTCCTTGTACAGTTGATTATATCAATCGATTTAAAAGTCCTCAAAAGCAAAGGGAAACGATCAGGAAGTTAGCTGCCGGTGAGATCGACATCCTGATCGGCACCCACCGCCTGATAAGTAAAGACCTGAAATTTAAAGATCTTGGACTTCTTGTTATAGATGAAGAACAAAAGTTTGGTGTGTCTGCCAAGGAAAAGCTGAAGCAGATGAGCGTGAATGTTGATACGCTTACCCTTACGGCAACGCCTATTCCGCGTACACTGCAATTCAGTATGATGGGTGCCCGCGACCTTTCGATCATCAATACCCCTCCGGCCAACCGTTATCCGGTGCAGACTGAATTACGTGCCTTCAGCGAAGTAACGATCAGGGATGCGATACTGTATGAGGTATCCAGGGGAGGGCAGGTTTTCTTTGTACATAACAGGGTGCAGAATATCATGGATGTGGATAATATGTTGCGTCGTTTTGTTCCCGGGCTCAGGATTGCTGTGGCTCACGGACAGATGGAGGGCCGGGAGCTGGAACAGCGCATGCTGGACTTTATCGATGGTGATTACGATATTTTGCTTGCCACCACTATTATTGAGTCCGGCCTCGACATCCCCAATGCGAACACCATCATCATCAATGATGCCCACCATTTTGGTTTAAGTGACCTTCACCAGCTGAGAGGCAGGGTGGGCCGAACAAATAAAAAGGCATTTTGCTATCTGCTTACACCTCCTCTGTCGGGCCTGACACGTGAAGCCAGGCAACGCCTGAAGGCCATTGAAGAGTTTGCCGACCTCGGCAGCGGCTTCAATATTGCCATGCGTGATCTCGATATCAGGGGAGCAGGAAACTTGCTGGGTGCAGAGCAAAGCGGTTTTATTTCGGAAATAGGATTTGAGATGTACCACCGCATTCTCGATGAGGCCATACAGGAGCTGAAAGAAAATGAATTTAAAGATGTGTTTGAAGCACCAGGGGAGAAAACATTTGTGAAAGATTGCCAGATAGAGACTGACCTTCAGCTTCTCATCCCGGATGATTATATTACAAATATAAGGGAGAGGCTTAGCCTGTATAAAGAACTCGACAGCATTGAAACAGAAGAGCTGCTGATGGAGTTTCAGGAAAAGCTGATCGACCGCTTCGGGCCACTGCCCGGGGAAGTAAGTGGACTGATGAATGCTTTAAGAATGAGGTGGCTGGCTAAGAGGATAGGTTTTGAAAAACTGCTTCTCAGGAACCAGCGACTTACGGGATACTTTATCAG
>JBDLIJ010000040.1:0-18271 GCA_039714935.1 Bacteroidota bacterium
TACATTCCAATACAGTGTATATTGTTAAAATCATCCACAGCAAAATCGGTAAAAGCCCAATAGTGGTTTCCCGGATATGGACAAATTGTCTCTGACCATTTATCGTTTTCTAAATACTTATAATAGGTGTTGCTATTATATCCACCTTTCCCCCAAAAGCAATACAGGCGATTATTATTATCTATTACTAATGCATTTCCATGTGATTCAGGTTCATTCGGTGTTATATTTACAGCCTCCTCCCAATATGTACCGTTATATTTTTTAATATAGATCTGGGTTTGTTCAGGATTACCAGTATTATAATCCCAAGAAACATAAATGTTATTATTTGAATCTGCTTTAACATGAGGATTTAACAATGAAAGGTCCGTGTTAAGTGAAATATCTTCGGGTATTATCCAGCTAAATCCATAGTCTGTTGATTGTGAATAATATATTTTTCGCCAATTATTATCCAGTTTATGAGTAAAAACACAATGTAGTCTCCCATTTTTATCAATACAGAGGTCGGGCTGATTGTCAAGAATTGACATATCATATGAAATATTTACTGGTTCTGTCCAGTTCTGAGCAAAAACTGTAATTGGTAAGAATATTAGAATGAGAAGTTTCATATCAGACTAACTGACAGTCATAAATGTATTTATCAACACGCAAGCGAATCTTTTAATATGAGATCTCCTCAAATATACAAAATCGCCGGGAATAATTGTTATTGCTGCAGATAGCTAGCTGCTCATTCTTCGATCGTTTCGATTGCCCATCTCGATGTCATGAATCTTAAATGAGCTTAACAATTAATCGCAATAAACCTTAGTATATTCATGTGATAAACACACGTCTAGGAAGTATAATGCAGGCTACATCCATCTATTGAGTCTTCTGTACCCACTTACCTCGTGATTTTTGGCGGAATTATGATGCTTTTTGGTGTTTTTGACTGTCATGGAGAGAAAATCAGGAAAATTTTTGTAAAATCTCGACAGATTTTGAAAAATCCAGAAAAATCCCGAATGATCTCCTAATATCTCAAAAAAATAGACAACTCTTGCGATTGAGAATTTCCTAGCATATAGTGATTATTAGGATTCTGGATTATGCAGATTCAAGAAGAGCTACCGTTTAACCATCTTCACAATACATACTTCCTTATCACTTTTCAATACTCCATAATATAACCCAGACGGCAGATGATAGAGCGATAAGAGGATGGAATGGTGACCAGAGAGTTCATACTTCTCTTCAATTCTAAACACCTCCCTTCCTGTGTTATTATATATTGTAAATTGTATGTTTGAACTCGTACTTAGTTCGTACTCTAATGTAGTATGTACCTTGAAAGGATTTGGATACGTATTTAGTATTCTTGATATTTGCAATTCTTCCAGTGAGATAATAATATCCCTTTTCAAAATACGCTTATTTCTCCCTACAACATAAACTGCTGAACTATCAACTGCATGTAATGCATACCAAGTATTGCCATAGTTCTGAGCTTCTTTAACCCATGTTTCACCACCGTCTATTGTTGAAAGAATATACATACCTACCGACCACCCCCAATCCTTATCAATAAAATATATATCATATAGCCATTGATCAATCAATGGATGGCTTTGCCAATTCCAATTAATTCCATCTGTTGTGTTTGTTATCACAGGGGTCATCACCATACCTTGTCCTCCTGTACTCCAACCTGTATCCGAATTAATAAAACATAATGAATAATAACGACGACATTGAGGTGCATTTAGGGAATCCCATGTACCATAATGATAATGACCTATCATATATTCTCCACAAACCCAACCTTCATTAGAATCTATCGGAAACTCAATGTCAAGCATGTCAATTTGATTATACCATGGACTGAAGGGTTGATCAGGAGGATAAACCTGATTTGTATCGAATATTGAGATATATCCGTATTCCCCACATGCATACCCCATTAAAGGATCTGCTAATGCATCAATTCCATAAATCTCAGAACCCAATGAGCCTGATAACAATTTCCATTGTACACCTCCATCGTTGGTATAATATACATTCCCAGATAGGCATCCTGCGAATCCCTTTCCAGCATCTATCATTTCAATAACATTCGGCACTTCAGGTACCGTCAGGATTGTAAATGACATCCCTGCGTTATCGGTATATAGGATAGCTCCATGGTTGTTGTATAGTTCATCAAAGGTGATCCAACCTTCATCTCCAATAAAATAAACATCTGTAAAATTCCCGTCTGGCAGATCCCCAGGAACATTATCACTTATTTCAGTCCAATCAGTTGTAGATTGTGAATAGGTTGGAAGTGATAATATCAGGATTAATGGCAGGGTAATAAAGTATCGCATATTTCTTTTATTTAGCAGATTCACAAATAGTTATTTCTTCTTTACCACAAACATTTCCCTCCCTAGAGTCTTTTCTTCATTTCTTAGCACAGCTACATATATTCCATCACGATATCTGGATACATCTACCTTGTTTTCATCCTGACCGGAGGGAATAATGATCTCATCCATTAATCTACCAAACATATCATAAATGAATATAGAGTTTCGAGTTTCGGATAACGGATAACGGATATTCATGGAGTGAGAAGATGGATTCGGGTATATCCCGAAACTAAGGTATTCACTTATATTCCATGGCCTTATTCCAACCCCTGTTCCACATGTATCACACCCATTGCTATCAACTTTCAATAGCCACATCTGTTCAGCAAATGCAGGTGTCTCGGTAAATATCCCCCCACACAGAATAAACCCATTATCATTAGCCAGCTCGAAATCCTGGATTGAGTTTGTTATTGTTTGAGTGGTATATAAGTATCTTTTGTACCATAAACTATCACCATTATCTGTTAACTTGTATAGGAAAGCTCTTGAGTAAACGTTTGGTTCTATTTGTGTGGTTCCCATAGCTACAAAATTCCCATTATCCAAGACGATCATTTTAGCAACAAAATTACCCAGCAATGTATCACCAGACTGTTTACACCAGATCGTATCACCGAATACATCCAATTTCATGAAAGTAAGTACTCTGTAAGATAGGCCTATCACCGGTTCAGAATACCCTTGTGCAAAACCTATTAAGATATTACTGTCGTTAGCAATTGCTATTTTAGGAGAGGCATCAGTATAAACTCCACCAAATACTTTCTGCCAGATAATATTGCCATTTGAATCTGTCCTGATTACCACTGGATCCCTAATTAGATTATCCTCGACCTGGTACCCTCCAAACACTAAATCACCATTAGGCATTTCAGCAATTGATCGTAATTCTTCATTTGCTGATGATCCAAAAGAATTTTGCCATTTTTGATTTCCGGATGAATCAGCTCTAATGATGAAATAATTTCCATTATTACCGGATGGACCATACAAAGATCCAACTATTATAAAATCATCATTGTTGGCCAAAATGGAAGTTCGCAAAATAATTGCAGTTGTGTCACCTGTAATATCATCTGAAAAGGTTTTGGACCACCTCATATCACCGGAGTAATCAACCAAGATCAATTTTCCAATACGAAGTGAATCTATTTCCAGGGTAGCCGTAAGAGCATAGCCTTTCCCTTCAATATGATGTAAAGAGCCATGGGATGGATAATAATGACAATTTGGATTACCAATATTATTCCATAAGTAAGGAGTCCCTTCAAGATCTGTAAAGCATAAAATTATGTTTCTATTTGATCCGCCATCGTATCCAGCACCTATTGAAATAGCTAGGTATCCAGCATCAGTAGGAATTACTGATCTCCCCCAGGACCAGTAAGTTTCCGGGGGCTCGTAAATTCGACTGAAAAAGATGCTCTGAGACAAGATCACGGAATGCCAATATAATACGGTAATTAAAAGAAGTATTCCCTTCATTTTGATAAATATAGTACAAATTGCAATCTTTAGCAAATTAACCTAGAGGCAAATTATCTGATTACTAACTTTGTTGTTTCAGATATATTAACCCCTGTCAGTTTTACCAAATAAACCCCTGAAGATAAACTACTGATATTAATAACCTCCTGCCCTTCCTTAGCGCTGAGATTTATTGTTTTGTACAACTTCCCGTCCATGCCCAATATTTCTATCCTGGATGCTGCACTTATGTTTGTCTGCCAGGAAATCACAACGTATTTATCTGCAGGATTTGGAAATACCTCAAGTAATTCTGTAACCCGATAACTGCTGGTGGGTGCAACAAAGGATGATTGCATTTCTCCTATTGTCGGAGCGTATATTATTTCCCTATAATCATCTTGAGAATGCCAGCTTAATATGTTTCTTGCCCAAACCTTAGGCAGTCCTTCACTATTTTGCACAATAGTCTCAAGGGTTGACAATTGGTTAGAATCAAGCCCAAAAAGATTCAAATCATTTTCATATTGATTAGAAATAATATTTAGAATGCTAACAAAATACTGGTGATTATCATCTGGGGTTGGAATGCTTGACAGTGTATTAGACATTGAAACCGAATCCCCCATTTCAGCATATATGAATGCAAGCTTATATAAGTCAGAAGGATTATTGGAGCCACTCAGTAAGTTTATTATACTGTCTCCTGAATTAGATACAATTGTGTCCTGCAAGTGGTATTTGATTATTTCACTTTTTGCCATTTCCACCATATACCTTTGATGAGAAAGCATTGATTCAATAGACTCTTTATCTGAAACAACATTGATTCCCTGCTGTATTTCCGATATCATATAATCTGGAAGTGGGTTGAACCTATCATCTAATGTTGACATCACTTCATCAGATTTTGCTGCCTGAGGATTTGCTACAAGCACATCCCTTATCATGGCCTCCGCAAGAACATTCTCTTTTAATATTGACTCCTCCATTACAGTATCGCTGAGATAAGGAGAATTGTTCATAAGGTCACTGTATACCTCGTATGCCTCATCAGGGTAACTTGTTGAAACATCCATCACCATTTGATCAGTGTTTCCTGCATCTACATAATTGTCAAGGACGGTTTCAAGACTATCTGCAGAGATCTGGGATTGTATCATTGTTGACTGCAATGATTCTATACCTCCGTCACCAATATTTAGTTTGGAGTCACAAGATGTTGATATATTATAAGATTCATTATTATTATGTAAACTAATAGTATTCTCCGTATAATCTTCAGGTAAAACCCTTGGCTCATATGCTGGATCATGATGGTAATACTGAATGAAAAGACCTTCGTTGTTATAATCCCATCGGGCTGATAATTTTCTCTGATAAATTTCATTAAAAAATCTATCTCCGACTGATATGTTCTTAATGTATCCTTGCGCAAGCCTCTTTTATCCCGTAAAAAGGCCGTGATCACATCCTCGATCTTATGAAATTGGCGTGATGATTCGGCTTCAATGAAGGGATTCCACCCATCATTAAGTCTCTTATTAATACTGTAAATCATTTGCTTGGCCCATATCCTTCGCTCCACTTTATTTTTGATCCCACCTACACGGATACGCTTACGCCTTAGATCCCCACTCTGAGGATCTCTGGCGTAAAAAATGATTTCCCAATTTTTCGTTTCATGAAGAGAAGCTGGTATGAAATCTACCACTTCCCTTAGTGAATAAGCTTTTTTCATTTTCTATCTGCCTGTTACCCAGGAAACGCTATCTCTGATAGAAATTTGGCGACCATTTGCCGCACCTTGTAACGAGAAAACCTCGCAAACTCCTTAATTTCAGCTCTTTAACGAGCCTTTTGCGGAGAAAGAGGGATTCGAACCCCCGGTCCGCGTAAACGGACAACGGTTTTCAAGACCGCCGCATTCGACCGCTCTGCCATTTCTCCGCTGCAAAAATACATCTTTTTTGGTAAATCCAAACCCCAATTCAACCAATTTAACTAATTCAAACTTTATTGAGTGATGAGATCCTATTGAGTGATGAGATCCTATTGATTATTGATTAATAGCGATTGGTAATGAAGAATGGGGAGTTTTGATTGTTGAATCCAACTTAAAACTTAAAACCCAAAACTTAAAACTTAAAACCCAAAACTTAAAACTTTATTGAGTGATGAGATCCTATTGATTATTGACTAATAGCGATTGGTAATGAAGAATGGGGAGTTAAGATTCAAGAGTTAATGGCCATTGTCAATCAATTGCGCCTACCGCCAACAGCCAACAGCCTACTGCCTACTGCCTACCGTCAACCGTCAACCGCCAACCGCCAACCGTCAACCGTCAACCGCCTACATCCTACCGCCAACCGCCAACCGCCTACTCATCCCCAGAATTTATTATCTTTACACCAATATGGCATTACTGATCTTTGCCTTATTTTTATGAATAATTTTGCAAATTGAATTCCAATGTATACATGCAATAGTGTGAAAAATGAGTTACATCAAATTTGATAAGAACCAGCTGATAAACCTTGGCTATGCCCTCAAAAGGGAGTTGCTCCGTTCAAACAGGGCGGGTGCGTACTCCAGCAGAACCATCATCGGCTGCAATACAAGAAAATACCATGGCTTGCTGATAGCACCACAGCCCGCCATCGACAATGAAAACCATGTGCTGCTGTCGAACCTCGACGAGGTGGTGATACAGCATGATGCCAGCTTTAACCTGGGCATCCATAAGTATCCGGGCGGCATATATAATCCTGGCGGACATAAATATATTCGCGACTTCAACACCGAGCCTATACCCAATATGCTTTACAGGGTGGGAGGGGTGATGCTGAGAAAAGAACTGATATTTGCTGAATCCCACGACAGGATCATGATCCGCTATACCCTCGAAGATGCGCACTCACCCACTAAGCTTCGCTTCAATCCTTTCCTGGCTTTCAGAAACATCCATAAGCTCTCTAAGGCCAACTTTTATGCAAACGACAAATATAAGCTGGTCCCCAATGGAATTAGCATACGCATGTATGACGGATATACGCCCCTCTTTATGCAGTTTTCAAAAAAGGCTGAGTATACCCACGTCCCCGACTGGTACCACAACATAGAGTACCAGGAGGAGATGGACCGGGGCTACGACTACCAGGAAGATCTTTTTGTTCCCGGATTTTTTGAGGTCGACATCAAGAAAGGTGAAAGCATAGTGTTTTGTGCCGGCACCGCTGAGGTGAATCCGGCTGGCATCAAGCGGGCCTTCACTGCCGAAGTAAACAAGCGTACACCACGCGACAATTTTGAAAACTGCCTGCTGAACGCCGCTCAGCAGTTTTTGATCAGGCGCGATGGGAAGTCGTGGGTGGTGGCCGGCTTTCCATGGTTTGGAAGATGGGGCAGGGATACCTTTATCGCCCTGCCGGGCTTGACGCTGGCCAATGATGACACGAAAAGCTGTAAGGCTGTGATCGACGCCATGCTGACCGACCTGAACGGCCCCTTATTCCCGAATATCGGAGAGGGTGACGACTCTGCATATAATTCTGTCGATGCCCCCCTCTGGTTTTTCTGGACCCTCCAGCAATACGCTGATCGTACCGGAAACAAAAAAGATATATGGTCTTCTTATGGCCGCAAGATGCAAATGATCCTCGACGGCTACCGTAAGGGGACGGATTTCAATATCCACATGCAGGACGATGGCCTCATCTGGGCCGGAGCCCCCGGACATGCCCTCACCTGGATGGATGCCGTGGTGGATGGCAAGCCCGTTACACCCCGCATAGGGAAAGCCGTGGAGATCAATGCCCTCTGGTATAATGCCATCCGCTTTAGCATGGAGCTGGCAGAAGCCGCAGCGGATAAGAAATTCATTGACAGATGGAGTGGCATCGCTGAGAAGATACCTGAAGCATTTACCACTATCTTCTGGGATGAGCAGCGTGGCTACCTGGCCGACTATGTGGGAGAGAATGGCGCCGACTGCTCAGTGCGCCCAAACCAGATCATAGCTGCATCCCTGCCGTACAGAGCCATAGATGAAGGCGTTTGTATGGGCGTGGTGGATGTGGTGAAAAGGGAACTGCTTACCCCACGTGGATTGCGGACACTGTCGCCCAAGAACATACATTATAAAGGAAGCTACTTCGGCAGCCAGGCCGAACGCGACAGGGCCTATCACCAGGGCACTGTCTGGCCATGGCTTTTTGGCCATTTTGCTGAGGCATACCTCAGGATACACGGCAAGGAAGGCGTGAGGTATATAAAAGATATGTATAAAGGCTTTGAAGGGGTGATGACAGAGGCCGGGATCGGCTCCATCTCAGAAGTGTACGACGGTGACCCGCCACACCTGCCGGGAGGCACCATATCGCAGGCATGGAGCGTATCTGAGCTCCTGAGGACACATGCCCTCATAAAAAAATACAACAGGAAAAGAAAATGATAATTATGAAAATATCGATCTGCTGATGAAAGTATTAATGTTCGGTTGGGAATTTCCCCCTCATATTACCGGGGGCCTGGGCACTGCCTGCTTCGGGATGACAAAAGGCCTGATGAAACACGATGTGGAGGTGCTCTTTGTGGTTCCCAAAGCCTATGGCGACGAAAACCAGGAGGCGGTCAGGCTGATAAACGCCAGCGATATCAGCCTTGATTTTCGTGATAAAAAGTACGAAGAGTACTGGCAGCGCATCACATACATGGAGATCGGATCCAACCTTATCCCTTATGTAGGGCCGGAAGAGTTCAGGAGGATCATGGAAGCGGCAGAGCTGGAGACTACAAGCAGTGATGATGTCGTGCTCTCAAAGAAATTTGAGTTCTCAGGGAAATATGGTACCGACCTGATGGATGAAGTAAAACGATATGCCCTCATCGCTTCTGCAGTGGCTGCCACCAACGACTTTGATGTGATCCATGCCCACGACTGGCTGACTTATGCTGCCGGCATAGCTGCCAAAAGCGTGAGCGGGAAGCCGCTGGTAGTGCATATGCATGCTACTGAATTCGACCGCTCGGGAGAAAACGTAAATCAAAATGTGTACGACCTGGAGCGTAAAGGGATGGAAGAGGCTGACAGGGTGATCACGGTGAGCAAGCTTACTCGTAACATAGTGGTTGAACGCTATGGCATCGACCCTGATAAGGTGTCAACGGTATACAATGCTGTTGAGCCCAGCGATAAGGCCGAGCAGCAATATAAACGTGGCGTAAAAGAAAAAGTGGTGACCTTCCTGGGCAGGATAACCTTTCAAAAGGGGCCCGATTATTTTGTTGAAGCAGCCAGAAAGATCCTCGACAAGGATCCCGATGTGCGCTTTGTGATGGCAGGCAGCGGCGATATGATGAATAAGACCATCCGGCGCGTAGCGGAGCTGAAGATGGGCGATAAGTTTCATTTCACAGGCTTCCTCAAAGGCGATGATGTGGATCATATGTTTGGCCTGAGCGATGTGTTTGTGATGCCCTCCGTTTCGGAGCCCTTTGGCATTGTGCCCCTGGAGGCCATGCGCTCAAATGTGCCTGTCGTGATCTCTAAACAGTCCGGGGTGTCGGAGATACTGGTGCATGCCCTGAAAATAGATTTCTGGGACGTGGATGCCATGGCCGACTCCATATACGGACTCCTGCATTATGAAGGCCTGTCGAAAATGTTTAAGCGCTACGGTAAGGATGAGGTGAACAGCCTGAAGTGGGAAAATGCCGCTTACCATGTAAAAGAAGTTTATGAAAGTGTATTATAAGATATCTAGCAATAACACAATATGAAATCAATTTGTTTTTATTTCCAGGTCCACCAGCCATACAGGCTTAAGAACTATCGGTTTTTTGATATTGGATCAGACCATCATTATTATGATGAGCAGCAAAACAGCTTTATCATGCGTCGCGTGGCCGAGAAATGTTATCTGCCGATGAATCGCTTGCTCCTCGACCTGATCAATGAATACGGGTCAGCCTTTAAGGTGAGCTTTAGTATTTCCGGTACCGCCATCGACCAGTTTGAGGCTTATACGCCGGATGTGCTCGACAGCTTCAAGGCCCTCGCCGCAACCGGAAACGTTGAATTCATTGCCGAAACACATGCACATGGCCTGGCTGCCCTGAAAAGCAAGGAAGAGTTTGTTGAGCAGGTGGAGATGCAGAAAAAGAAGGTGGAACGGCATTTCGGCCAGATACCCACAACTTTCAGGAATACCGAGCTGATCTATTCTGACGAAATAGGGGAGATGGTAGCCGAGATGGGCTTTCAGCTCATGCTCACCGAAGGAGCAAAGCATGTGCTGGGATGGAAAAGCCCGAACTATATGTATGCCAATGCTATCAACCCCAAGCTGAAGCTGCTCCTGAAAAATTTCAGGCTCAGCGACGATATTGCTTTCCGCTTTTCACAGCAGAGCTGGGGCGAATGGCCGTTGACAACAGAAAAGTTCGTCGGATGGCTCAACGAGATCGAACCCAAAGAAGAAGTGGTGAACCTTTTTATGGACTATGAGACCTTTGGCGAGCACCAATGGCCTGAAACAGGCATCTTCGAATTTATGCGGGCACTTCCCGAAAGAGTATTCTCACATTCCGAATTTACTTTTAATACCCCCTCTGAGCTGGCTGAAAAACTGCAGCCGGTATCAGTCGTACATGTTCCTCATCCCATCTCCTGGGCCGACGAGGAAAGAGACCTTACTGCCTGGCTGGGAAATGAACTGCAGGATGAAGCCTTCGACAAGCTTTATGCACTGAAAGAGAAGGTAGGCGAATGCAAGGATGATGAGATCATACGCGACTGGCGATACCTGCAAACATCTGACCACTTCTATTATATGTGTACTAAGTGGTTCTCTGATGGTGATGTGCATAAGTACTTTAATCCCTATGGTACTCCTTATGAGGCGTTTATTAACTATATGAATGTGCTGTCCGATTTTATGATCAGGGTGGAAGAGGCCTGTCCTTCATCCAGGGCTGAAAGACTTGAGGGCAAATAATGATGGATTTAAAGATCAGTGATCAGCTATTTATTGTCACAGGAGCGAGCTCAGGCCTGGGACATGCCGTTGCATCCACATTAATAGATAATGGAGCAAAAGTAATTGCTGTAGCCAGACGAAGAGAAGTGCTTCAGCAATGGGTAAATGCATACCCTGAGAAGCTTGAGATGATTGTGGGTGACGTGCTGGAAGCTGCAACATTGAAAGCCATTAGCCGGCAGGTGAACGGCCGTGAGCTTGCAGGTGTATTTGTCAATGCAGGCGGACCACCGGCCATGTCCTTTGAAGAAACATCATTAAAAAACTGGGATGAAGCATACAGGCTGCTTTTACGGTGGAAAGCTGATCTCATCAAACAACTGCTGCCGCTTTTTAAAGAACAAGGATACGGGAGGATACTCTTCAGTGAGAGCTCCACGCTCAAGCAGCCTATCGAGAACCTTGTCCTGAGTAACTCACTGCGCATGGCCGTGGCCGGGATGGCCAAGACACTGTCGCAGGAAGTAGCTGCCGATGGCATCACCGTAAACATCATCGGCCCGGGATTTCATGAAACCGCTGCCATAGACAGGTTATTTAAAAAGAAAAGTGAGCTGGAAGGGATTAGCATTGAACAGGCCAGACAGAAGACACTGGATCAGATCCCAGGGGCCGGCATCGGAAATCCTGACGACTTTGCCTCCCTGGCAGCATGGCTGCTTTCACCACTCTCCGGCTTTGTCACCGGACAGATATTTACACTCGACGGAGGAAGCACACGCCACTCACTTGGATAATTGCGCCCCCCGTCCCCCGTCCCCCGCTCCCCGTCCCCCGTACCACAATTTATCCTATTTTTGCATGAATTTTCTAACAACCAACCATGAACAAGCAAATATTAAAGCCTAATTATATTTTTGAAACCAGCTGGGAAATTTGTAATAAAGTAGGCGGAATATATACCGTGCTCTCTACAAAAGCCCGCACCATCGTTGAAGACTACGGTGATAAATACATCCTGATCGGACCCGATGTATGGATGGAGACGAGCGAACATCCTGATTTTATCGAAGACCATGAGCTGTATGCTTCCTGGCGTGAGAAGGTTTCTGCCGAAGGTATGAACATCCGTATTGGCAGATGGAATGTAAGTGGCTTTCCGCTTGTGATACTGGTGGACTTCAAGCCCTTGTTCGGAGAAAAGGATAAGATCTTCTTTGAGCTGTGGGAGCAGTTCAGGCTGGACTCCCTCTCAGGGCAGTGGGATTATATCGAGCCTGCTATGTTCGGCTATGCCGCCGCCAGGGTGGTAGAAAGCTTTTACGAATATAATCTGTCTGCTACCGACAGGATAGTGGCGCAGTTTCATGAGTGGATGACAGGTACAGGAGTATTATACCTGAAGCAGCATGTGCCGCAGGTGGCGACCGTCTTCACAAGTCATGCTACCGTCCTGGGCAGGTCGGTAGCCGGCAACGGGCTGCCCCTGTATGGAAAGCTGGTGGAATATAAGCCTCAGGAAACGGCGTCTGGCTTTGGGGTTACTGCCAAGCAATCCCTGGAATCCATCTCGGCGATGCAGGCAGATGGCTTTACCACAGTAAGCGAGATCACTGCTGCTGAGTGCAGGCATTTTCTGGGAAAGGAACCGGATGTTGTCACCGTGAATGGCTTCGAAGATACTTTTGTCCCGGAAGGGGAAGAATTTACTATAAAAAGAAAAACCGCCAGGGAAAAGATCCTTGCCGTGGCGGAGGCCGTGACTGGAACTGAGATGCCGGATGACAGCCTGCTGGTGATGAACAGTGGCCGCTACGAATTCAGAAATAAGGGGATTGACCTCTTTATTGATGCACTGGCCGGCCTGAATAAGAAGAAGGCCCTTAACAGAAAGCTCATTGCCTTTATCACCGTTCCGTCGAACCATGCAGGACCACGACAGGATGTGATCAGGCGCATGGAGGAAAAATTATATGGCAAGGTGGAACAGACCTGGCTATCGCATTATCTCTTCGACGAGGATCAGGATCCCTCATTACAAAGGATCAGAAGCAAAGGACTGCTTAACACAAAAGATGATAAGGTGACGGTGATATTTGTGCCCGCCTACCTGGATGGGCGCGATGGCATCTTTAACCTTCCGTATTACGACACACTGATAGGCTTTGACCTGACAGTGTTTCCGTCATATTATGAGCCCTGGGGATATACGCCTCTTGAAAGTATTGCTTTTAAAATACCTACCGTAACGACCTCCCTGGCAGGCTTTGGCGCATGGGTAAATGCAGGCCGTGAGCTAAAACATAAGGGCGTGATCGTATGCGAACGCACAGATCATAATGATGCGGAGGTGGTACGGGATATAATGAATACCCTCCATGATTTCCTTGCCATGGGAAAAAAGGAATATATGGCAGCTGCCGAAGAGGCAGGCAGAATATCAGGAGATGCCTTATGGGAGTCCTTCGTTGAAAATTACAGGCAAGCCTGGTCGGTGGCGCTGGAGAAAGTTGCTTCCCGTGCCGAGCTGTTCAGGGGTAAACAACAGCAGTTCAGCTTACGTGAATATATTCCGGCTGCGGGCCGTGATGTGGAACCAAAATGGAAAAAAGTGCTTGTCAAGGCAGAGATACCTGCGAAGCTGAAAGGCTTGTTCGAACTCTCAAGGAATCTGTGGTGGACATGGAACTGTGCTGCCGGCGACCTTTTCCGTTATGCCCATCCCGAAAAATGGGAAGCATGTGAACATAATCCGGTAGCACTACTGGAAATGCTTTCCCGCGAGCGGTACAGGGAGCTTGAAAAAGACAGGCAGTTTACGGATATGCTCGGCAGGGTGATAAATGACTTCAGGGCATACATGGAGGTGAAGCCCGCCGTTGATGATTCCCTGATATCCTATTTCAGCATGGAGTTCGGACTGCATGAGTCGATGAAGATATATTCGGGTGGACTGGGCATCCTTGCCGGTGATTACCTCAAACAAGCCAGCGACTCAAACCTGAACATGATCGGTGTTGGCCTGATGTACCGCTATGGTTATTTTAAACAGACACTGGCACCCCACGGCGAGCAGATAGCAGAATATATACCACAAAGATTTTCGCACCTGCCCATTGTCCCGGTGAGGGATGAGGATGGTAAGTGGGTGAAGGTCAGCATTGCGCTGCCCGGGCGGTCGATGTCGGCAAAGGCATGGCAACTCAATGTCGGACGTATCACCCTGTACCTGCTGGATGCCGATATCAGCGATAACCAACCCAAAGACAGAAGCATCACCCACCAGCTATATGGTGGCGATAATGAGCATCGCCTGAAACAGGAGCTGCTGCTGGGTGTGGGAGGCATACGCTTGCTGGAAGCACTGAACATTCGTCCGGGCGTGTATCATTGCAATGAAGGGCATGCGGCATTTATAGGTATTGAAAGAATGCACCGCCTGATAAAGAACCGCATCATCAGCTTCCCCATGGCAAAAGAGATCGTGCGATCCTCAACACTCTTTACTACACATACACCGGTGCCGGCAGGCCATGATGCTTTCGGCGAGGACCTGCTGCGTACTTATATCCCGCATTATCCCACCAGGCTGAATATCTCTTGGGATGAGTTTATGGGACTGGGAAGAATGAATAAGTACGACGCCGGTGAAAGGTTTTCGATGAGTGTGCTGGCTGTGAAGCTGTCGCAGGAAGTAAACGGGGTGAGCAAAATTCATGGTGAAGAATCCAGGAAGATGTTTGCCGGCATGTTTTCGGGATACTTTCCTTCTGAGGTAAACATCGGACATGTTACCAATGGTGTGCACTATGGCACCTGGACATCGGACGTATGGCGGAATCTGTATTGCGAAAACTTCGGAGATGGATTTTATGAAAATCAATCGGACCCCTCACACTGGGAAAAGATCCATGATGTGCCGGATGAAAAGATATGGGCGGTACGTAAAAAATTAAAAAAAGAACTTTTTGCTTTTCTGCGACAGCGCCTTACAACAGATATGACGCGCAGGCAGGAGTCGCCACAGCATATCATCAACACCATTGAAAGGCTTGATGAAAATATCCTCACCATTGGTTTTGCACGGCGTTTTGCGACCTACAAGCGTGCGCAGCTGCTTTTTATGAATGAAGAGAAGCTGGCGGCCATTGTCAACAACAGTAAACGGCCGGTGCAATTTGTTTTTGCCGGAAAGGCACATCCAAACGATAAGGCCGGGCAGGACCTGATCAGCCACATCATCGAGATGTCGAGGAAAGCTGAATTCCGGGGCAGGATCATATTCCTGGAAAACTATGATATGCATATTGCACGGAAATTGGTGCAAGGGGTGGATGTGTGGCTCAATACGCCCACCAGGCCCCTTGAGGCATCCGGAACAAGCGGCATGAAAGCTGTTATGAACGGAGTGTTGAACTTCAGTGTGCTCGATGGCTGGTGGGCAGAAGGATATAAACCCAATGCCGGATGGGCCATACCGCAAGAAAGAACGTACGAGAACCAGCATTTTCAGGATGAGCTGGATGCTGAGACCATATACAATATGCTCGAAGAAGATATCGCAACTGCTTTTTATAAGAAGGATAAAAATGATATACCTGCCGAATGGACAGGATATATTAAAAACTCCACCGCCGGCATTTGTCACCAGTTTACGATGAAACGCATGCTTGATGAGTATGCCGAAAAATATTATGCCCCACTGGCTAAACGCTCGCTTGCCATCAAGGCCGACAACTGTACTATGGCAGAATCCCTGGCAAGCTGGAAAAATGACCTGGAAAAGCATTGGGAGCATATAATCGTGAAGTCGGTGAAGGTGCCCGATGCCTCAGATCGTGCCTTACGCTTTGGCGAAGTATTTAAGGTGGAAGTCGTGCTCGACTGTGGTGAGCTGAATGCCGAAAATGTCGGGCTGGAGGTCGTATTTGGTGCACAAAACAATGCCCGCCGGGATGAAATTTTGTTTGTACGAGGACTGCATTTAACAAGTGTTAAAAAGGGACAGGCAAGCTTTACAGCTGAATTTGAGATCGACCATGCAGGGGTGCTGGATTATGCCATCAGGATGTTTCCAATCCATCCGATGCTGGCAAATAAGCAGGAAACAGGGCTGTTGAGATATATTTGATCTGTCCTATGCCCGATTTTGTTATCTTTGAACACGACAGTTTAAAAATTACTACTATGAAACTACTCGAAGGAAAAACTGCACTGATAACCGGTGCATCAAGGGGTATTGGAAAAGCAATTGCCCTGAAATATGCAGAAGAGGGTGCCAATATTGCATTCTCAGACCTGAACAGGGATGAAAATATGGAGACCCTGGAAAAAGAACTCAATGACAGGGGGGTAAAGGGTGTTGGATATTCATCAGATGCTTCCTCATTGGAACAAAGTGAAAAACTGGTTGCAGATGTGCTGAAGGATTTCGGACAGGTTGACATCCTGGTGAACAATGCAGGTATCACACGCGACGGACTGCTGATGCGTATGGAAGAGAAGGACTGGGATATCATCATGGCAGTGAACCTGAAGTCTGTTTTTAACCTCACCAAAGCCATTCAGCGTTCCATGCTGAAGCAGAGGAGCGGTTCAATCATAAATATGAGCTCGGTGGTGGGTGTGAATGGCAATGGCGGACAATCAAATTATTCCGCATCTAAAGCCGGCATCATTGGGTTTACCAAGTCGATAGCCAAGGAGCTGGGATCAAGAAGTATCCGTTGCAATGCCATCGCCCCCGGCTTTATTGAAACTGAAATGACAGCAGCCCTCCAGGACGATGTCAGAGAACAATGGATACAGGGTATCCCCCTCAGAAGAGGAGGCAAGCCCGAAGATGTGGCCGATGTTTGTACCTTCCTGGCCAGCGACCTGTCTTCGTATGTTACCGGACAGGTGCTCAGCGTGTGTGGAGGGATGACCTGATAATCTGACAAGTCAATTGGATTTTAACATCATCACCGGTTCCCCTTCCTGGTACGTTTTATTGTGCGTCCTTTCAGGTGCCCTCGCGGCAATGATATTATATTACCGGGAAAGAAAGAGCGAATTTCCCCTCTGGCTGAAATGGCTGCTGGGCATCAACCGCTTTGTCATCGTGAGCCTGCTGGCATTTCTGCTGCTTTCACCTTTGCTGAAACTGCTGGACCGATACACGGAGAAGCCAATCATAGTGTTTGCACAGGATAACAGTGCGTCACTCCTTTTAAATGAAGATTCCAGCTATTATCAAAATGAATATATCCGGCAGCTCAATGCGGTTGTTGAAGAGCTGGCTGAGGACTATGAGCTCAGCTTATTCACTTTTGGTGAGGAGGTAAGTGCCGTGCCCGGCAAAGGCTTTGACTCGCTGAGCTATAGCGATAAGCAAACCGACATGAGCAGCATATTTGAGATGATGGATGTACGTTTTGCAAACAGAAATATAGGTGCGCTGGTGATAGCCGGTGATGGTATTTATAACAGGGGCATCAACCCGGCTTATCAGTATTCCTCATTGCAATACCCTGTATATACACTTGCACTTGGCGATACATCC
This sequence comes from Bacteroidota bacterium, assembly GCA_039714935.1. GTDB lineage: Bacteria > Bacteroidota > Bacteroidia > Bacteroidales > B18-G4 > B18-G4. Next base: position 17,400 of record JBDLIJ010000040.1, read on the forward strand.
ATACGCAGGGATGCTTTTCTTAAAAGGGTCTTATATAACAGGATCGCATTTCAGGGAAATGATTTCCCTGTCGAAGTTATTTTAAATGCCAACAGGCTTAAAGGCTCTACACTAACGTTGGGCCTTTCAGAGGGAGGCGCCGTCATGAGCCATGAGCAGGTCCCTGTGACGGCAGACAACTTTTCGAAAACCATGAGGCTGAACGTGCATGCCGGAGAAGCAGGGATGCATCATTATGTGTTATGGGTTTCTTCGAACAGGGATGAGATCACACGTGAGAATAATCGCTATGACCTTTTTGTTGATGTATTACAATCAAAACAAAAAGTCCTGATCCTCGCCAACAGCCCTCACCCTGATATCAGTGCCCTGAAGGAAGCCATCGGCAGCAACAGGAATTATGAGGTAGAGGACATGATGCTGGATGATTTTAACAGCCCGCTTCAGGAATATAGCCTCATCATCCTTCACCAGCTTCCGGCTGCTTCTGCTCCTTCCCCCGGCATGATGAGCCGGGTCAACAGGGCCGGCGTCCCCGTTTTGTATGTCCTGGGGCCACAAACGGAGCTGCAAGCATTCAACAGACAAAAAACAGGTATGCTGATCAAGCCCTATAACAGATCGGGGATGACTGAGGCACTCCCGGTTTCCGGAGAGGGCTTCACACTCTTTACCCTCAGCACTGCTGTTCAGGATCTGATCCCTTTGCTGCCCCCGCTGAATGTTCCATTTGCGGAATATAGCGCCATAAATGCTTCCGGCGTGCTGCTGCATCAGCAGCTGGGTAGTGTGGAAAGCACTGCTCCGCTCTGGATGCTGGATCGCGGAAGAGAGCGTAAGCTGGGAGTGATATGTGGTACAGGCCTCTGGAG
>JBDLIJ010000041.1:0-17938 GCA_039714935.1 Bacteroidota bacterium
CCATGGGCTGAAATGCTGTCAATCACATCCGTTGATACTCCTGAAAATTCAAGTGAATGACGGATGGCGATCTGTAAACCTTCTCCCGTCCGGGATGGCCCTGAAATATGGTTGGCATCATTGCTGCCGGCCCCGCCAAGCACCCTGATGGGGTTCCCATCCAAAAAAACAGCAGGATCCGATGAAAGGATGATCGTACCACAGCCCTCTCCCAGGTTCAGCCCGTCGCGATCTTTGTCGAAGGGCCTGCATGGAGCCATGCTCAGTGATTGGAAGGACTGGAAGCCCGATACCACGAACTCCGACATCAGGTCACCGCCGGAAACAACAATATGTTTATATTTCCCCGACCTGAGCATCCGCTCGCCATAGATCAGGCCAACAACACCTGAGATGCAGGCATTGGAGATGATCATGGGCGTGTTTGGATTTTTGAAATGTGCTGCCACAATCCGGGCAAGTTCCGGCAGAGACACCCTGTTCACAGGCTTTTCATGCTGGGCTTTTGGACTTAAAAGATCAATATTCCCTTTCGTGGTGGTGAAAATAATCAGGGTGTCGTCAGCACTGATATCGATACCGGATCTCTTAATTGAATCATTGATGGAGTAAATGAACATTTTCTCCAATAAGGTATATTGCTTTATATGTTTGTCCTCGAAAGAATTGTTCAGGCGGCCATGGTCAATCATAGATAAAGGAAGGGGAACGGGAGAAAAGATACCACTACGGTCGATCTTAATGCCTGACCTGCCATCAATGATATTGCTGATATTCTCTTCAACATTGAAACCAAGTGAAGAAATAATGTTTTCTGCTCCGGCATACACCTTTTTCATGGCACTTTTTTGGTTTTTAGCAGGGATGACATCTCTATAGAGATGTCATCCCTGCCATAAAATTATACTTGCTGATCCTGAATAAATATTTTTAATTCGACCTCTGCAAGCAGCTCATCAGCCTGTAATATCTTACCATAAACTAATATGGCATTGAATATTTCTGTTTGAAAAACAATTTCAGTATTGATGTTTGTGTTGACTTCGGCTAGGCGGTATAGCTTAAAGTTTTTTACGGCTCCGATCACTCCTATCGGGGGAGAGATTAGGTCGCCCCCCTGGCTTTTCTCCCTGCCTATCCATCCCACTCTTAAGGCAGCCGACTGTGCGATATTTTCGATCATTCCTTCTTCCGAAAACAGGCCATTTGTGTTAAAAAGATTATCATTTTCGATATAAAAACTGCTTCGTGTTATGTGCTCATCCTGATAATCAAGTGAATCGACCATCACCATTGGAGGGCGCTGAGGTATGAGCGTCTGTATTATTTCTTTTGTCGCCAGCATAAATTAATGATCATTATATGCTTTCACTCCGCCTTTGATTTCAATATCAAGATGATTGACTTCGGGCGGAATTGGGCATGAATACCTGTGATTATAGGCACAATACGGATTATATGCTTTGTTAAAATCAATTGTAATGGTTTCTCCTGCAGGAATTTTCAGGTCGAGAAACCTCCCGCCTCCATAGGATTGCCTGCCATTGGTCAGATCTTTAAACGGAAGAAAAAGATATTCTTTGAACTCTTCCATTTCTTTGGCTTTATCACTTTGATAGATCTCCAGTATATGGTCTTTGCCATCCAGCGAAAAATGTGCTTCTCCGAATTTAACATAAATCGGTCGGCGTGCAGTGTTGGTTTCCATTCCGAATGGCTCGGGATCCGGATTCAAGACAAATTTTGCTTCCACGCAGTATTTTGCGTCTATTGCAAAAAAGTCCAATTCCTGAAAATGCCTGAAGCCTTCTTTTGTCAATGGACTGGTAGCTGAATCAGAAAATTCATGGTTCATTTCAGCCCTGTAGTTTTGTATTTCTCCAATATATACCGGGTCTGTTGATGGTGTGCAGGCATTCATCATAAGAAGGACTATGACAGCTGTACCGGATATCTGTAAAAACCTGGTGAGAATAGAATTAATAATGCGCATAAATTATTTTTTACATCTTAAAATAGTATGGCTGACGCCAATGTTTTCTATCATTTCCACAAGCCTTAAACCGGCTTCTCCCACAAGCTTGTACATGTCTTCTGAATGATACATTCGGCTATTTCCGTTTGCCATGCAGGTAAAATAGAGCGAAGTAGCATGAAGGCTGTAGGTAGAAGCATCGAAACGCTGCTTATCCCAGAGTGTTTCCATGATAAACAGTTCAGCTTGATCATCCATGCAATCTTTTGCATTGCTTAGCAGGCGGATGACTTCCTCTTCTGAAAAACAATCCAGAAACTGGCTCATCCATATTACATCATAGCCTTTGGGGTAGGGGATAGAAAAATCGAGCAGGTTAATGGCGTGTCCGTGAATACGGTCTTCAAAGCCTTTATCCTTAATATTTTTTTCGGCATCAGTAAGTTGCCCCGGCAGGTCGAGGATGCCTACCTCCACATCATCGGAATATTCAGCACATTTAATCGCAAATTTTCCCGTATTCCCACCCACATCCAGGATTTTTTTTGGATTTTTTTTGAAAACGATGGGCATTACCTCGGGGAAAGAAGTATCCGAATAGTAATGATCAAAGTCAAACCAGCTATCCCGAAATTTTTCCGGCATTTCTGCCAGCGCTTCATAGACAGTGCCCCAGGGACCAAACTCCTGATGCAGGCCGGCGGGCTTGCCTTTTTTTATGGCTTCCTCAAGGTGAAAAAAGCCTTTGTAATTTACGTCATGCGTGAAATCCATGTTGACGCGGCTTAGCTGGTCAACACCAACAAAATAACCTGTTTTGGTGAGAAAGTATTTATCATCTTCAACCATGATCATTTCCAGGCTCAGGCCGGCCTCGAGCAATACCAGGGCCCCATATTCTGAAATGGAAGCATATGCTGCTATCTCCTTTAGCGTTTTCCCGTCTTTATGCTTTCTTAAAAAGCTTAGTATCTTAAGGTCACGCAAGACTTTAGCAGCCTGGAACATGATGGGGGCAAAAGCAATCTTCTGGGCATCGCTTTTCGCCTGTAAAGCCGATTTGTCGTCGTTTCCAAAGTTTCTGGCCATAATGAATCAATTCTGATACTTGTTAATCTGTTTCTGCTTCCCAAAATTTATGATAGTTGAACCACTGCAGGGGATATCTGCCGATAATGCTTTCCATTTCACAAATATAATCTTTAATTACAGGCAGCAGTTTCTCTTCCTGTATGCTACGCAGCTCACCATAGTCATATTTCTTTGCCGGTGTTGCAAAAAAGTGATAGTGTTTGCGGCTTTCTTTCAGTGCAAAGACAAAGGTGACAGGTGCACCGAAGCGGGCAGCAAGATAGAAGGGACCTTCGGGGAATGGTGCCTCCTGGCCGAGAAAGCGATGTGTGATAGTTTTCTGCCCATCCACAAATCTGTCGGCATGCAGTGCAACGAGCTCTTTATTTTCGAGGGCTTTTTTTATGGCAAGTACGTGCGAAAGGTCGTCCCTGATCGGGATCACATGCAGGTTTTTCTCTACCATGACATCATCAAGGTAGTCTTTGATCTTCTGATGTTCCGCCTCAAACATCACAATGTTGAACCTTTTGTTTAACCTGGAAAGGAAATTTCCGGCAATCTCCCAACTACCTATATGTGCGCTGATCAGCAGGCCGCCGTCCTCCATATTATGCAGGTTTTCTTCACCGTCCCAATGATAGGTAAAGCGCTTCCCCAGCCCTGCCATAACGGCAATTTTATCAATAAGGACCTGACCAAGTAAAAAGTAATTGCGGTAAATGCTTAATCGTGACTTCAGGAAATTATATCCGAGGACACGCCTGAAATAAAAGCGAATATGCTTGTTTGATCTGTATGAGAAAAGGAAAAAATAAAAAGAAACAAATCGGAGCAGAAAATAGGCTGGCCTGAGGCCGAAAGTTTTCAGAATATATATAAAGATCCGGTAGCCGAAAAGCCCGCCCCGGGTTTTTCCATCCCAGGATGACATCGTATATTAACTGTTTAGTTGACGTTGGTATATGTATTCATGAAATTGCCCAAGCGTTCTGACATCCACCATATCTTCACCGCTAAGTTTAAAACCGAATTCTTTTTCAATGATCACAACGATATCCACAAAATCAAGGCTGTCAATGCCCAGATCACTCCAGCTTGCGTCAGAATCTACCACCTCTTCCTCAATTTCAAATTCCTCAATAAGAAAATTGTCTATTATGCCGACGACTTCATTTTTATCCATAATATTTTTGATTAAACCTGCACAATTTCGTGCGGTAAAAATAGGAATAATTATTAAATCTTTTTTACTATGAGGGATGAATTTGTTCCGCCAAAACCAAATGCATTAGACAGGAATATATTAAATCCTTTATTGAGTGTTTTGGGAGTGATATTGAGTTTTGCGGAATGCTCATCAGGATTTTCAAAATTTATATTCGGGGCGATAAAATCATTATTCATCATCAGCAAAGAATAAATTACTTCACTGGCACCGCCCATCCACATTTCATGTCCGGTCATTGATTTTGTTGAGCTCACATATGGTCTTGCATCGCCAAAAACCCTGTGTAATGCCTGTGCTTCTTTGCCATCACCCACGGGTGTGGAGGTGGCGTGAGCATTAATATATTCAATTTCTCCAGCCATGATGCCTGCATCCGACAGTGCCATTTTCAATGATTTTTCCGGGCCCTCTATATTTGGAACAGAAATATGATCACCATTAGATGAAAAGCCATAACCAATTACTTCTCCAAGTATTGGTGCTCCTCTTTTAACGGCTGAATCATAGCTTTCGAGGATCACTGTGGCTCCTCCGCCACTAGGCACCAGTCCGTCACGGTCGCGATCGAAAGGCCTGGAAGCCTTTGCAGGCTCATCTTCCCTGAGGGAGAATGCACTCAGGCCATCAAAGCTACCCATGGATTCGGGGTTAATTTCCTGCCCTCCTCCTGTAATCACACATTCCTGATAGCCATGCCGAATCAGACAATAGCCCATTCCCAGGGCATGAGACCCACTGGCACAGGCACCGCTAACGGTGAAGTTAATGCCCTTAAGCTTAAAGATCACAGACAGGTTCATGGTGATCGTAGAGTTCATCGACTGAAAAATGGACCCGGAACCCAGTAAGGCCGTATCTTTTTTCTCTCTAACCAGATCGATGGCTTCAATTACAGGTATTGCAGAGCTGTCGTTACCATAGAGGATGCCTGCTTCAGATTTCTCCAGGTAGTCCTGATCAATCTTTGCGTTTTTTAGTGCTTCCAATGTAGCCATATAGGCATATTTCCCCTGCTCGGCAAGCCCCACGCGGGATCTCCTGTCAAGTAATCCTTTCAGGTTTGGGCTTTCAATATATCCTGTCAGGCCGGAACGGTATCCAATCTCTTTTCTGCTCGCTTCATACCGGATCCCTGACTTTCCATGATACAATGAATCACGCACCTCATCAAGGTTCTTCCCAATGGTGGAGTATACTCCCATTCCGGTTATTACTACACGTTTCATATATTATATTCAACTACTTGCATGAAGGTGCAAAAATATAATTAATTATTTAAATACGATAAGAGCATTTTATGTGCTGATGCCTCCGTTTACAGAGATCACTTCACCGGTGATATAAGATGCTTTCTCAGAAGCAAGAAATGCCACTGCGGAAGCAACTTCTTCCACTTCTCCAAAACGGCCCACAGGGATGAGGGATTTAAAATGTTTTTCATCGAGGTCCTGTGTCATGTCGGTTCTGATGAAGCCTGGTGCGACTGCATTCACGGTTACCTTTTTGCGGCCGATTTCTTTTGCAAGGGCTTTGGTGGCACCTATCACACCAGCCTTTGCCGCACTATAATTAGCCTGGCCCGGCATCCCGTCTTTTCCCGATAATGACACAACATTGATAATACGGCCGTATTTGTTCACGATCATGTCTTGCAAGACCGGTCGTGTCACATAATAAAAGCTATTCAGGTTGGTGCTGATCACTGACGACCATTCTTCTGCATGCATCCATATCATCAGGTTATCCTTTCTGATCCCTGCATTGTTCACAAGAATTTTGATGTATCCCTTATCCTTATGCTCCTCTTGCCAGCGTACGATAGCCTCCTCAACTTTTTCCGGATCTGATACATCAAAAGGCATTAGCTCGGAAGATCCGCCAAGTGAAGCAATGGCTGCACTGGTTTTCTGAGCTCCTTCTTTGTTTGTATTATAATTGATCAATATATGATATCCCATTTCGGCCAGGCTGATACATATTGCTCTGCCGATACCGCGTGAGCCACCGGTGACAAGTGCATATTCCATGTTAATATCTGTTTTCTATATTAGATGTCGTTTGATTGAATGAACTTTTTTATTCTTCTGATATCATTGTATTTCGGACTGTCTTCCCTGAATGTGGGTACGATCTTACGCAGGGTAGTATAAACAGTATGTGTGGCAGGAGACAGCTTTTCAGCGTACTCCAGATAATCTACCGCCTGGAGCAGGGCGATAAGCTCAATGGCAAGTACTTCAAAGGTGTTATCGATCACCTTCATGGCCATAAGTGCAGCATTGGTACCCATGCTCACAATGTCCTGGTTATCGTTATTTGTAGGAATGCTGTGAACATACATAGAATTAGAGAGTGCCTGGTTTTCTGCAACGGTAGAGGTAGCAGTGAACTGTGCACCTTGCATGCCAAGGTTTAATCCCAGGGTGCCCAGATTCACGAAGGGAGGAAGCTTATTATTCAACTTTTCATTCATCAGGAAATTTAATTGCCGCTCTGATAGCATGGAGAGCTTTGTGATGGCAATCTTCAGTTTATCCATTTCCAGGGAAACATAATCGCCATGGAAATTGCCTCCATGGTTCACGCTTTTATTACGGTAGTCGATCACCGGGTTGTCGTTCACGGAGTTGATCTCATTCAGAACGACTTTCTCTGCATGATGTATGGTATCGATGATGGGCCCCAGTATTTGTGTGATGCAACGGAGTGAATAATATTCCTGGATTTTTCTGGAGAAGACTTTTTCTTCTTTCCCATTGCCGTTATACAGGTGGTCGGCACGTTTTCTAACCAGCTTGCTTCCGTCAAGAATCTTCTGCAGGCGGTCGGTAATTTCATTTTGCCCTTCATGCAGTTTCACCCTGTTTAGCTCATAGGAATAATGATCATCATAGGTTTCAACTATCTCGTTGATCATCGCTGATGCTATCAGGGCCCAGTCGAGCAGCTTACATGCTTTGATCACGCTGAGGATGCCAATACCCGACATACATGAAGTGCCGTTCACCAGGGCCAGGCCCTCACGGATATATACTTTTGCAGGCTTCAACCCGGTTTCTTTAAATACTTCGGCTCCCTGGTGGGTATAGTTTTTATAAAACATCTCACCCTCACCGATCAGGCAAAGTGCCAGGTGGGCAAGCTGCACCAGGTCACCGCTGGCCCCCACACCCCCATGTTCAGGAATAACAGGGATGATGCCTTCGTTGATAAAGTCTTTTAAAAGAAGCGGTACCTCCGGATGAATACCTGAATAAGCCTGCATGAAGTTATTCAGGCGGGCGATCATCAGCGCCCTTACCGCCCGTTTAGGAATATTTTCGCCGGAACCGGATGCATGGCTGCGGATAAGGTTATACTGTAACTGAACCTGATCTGATTTGCCAACCTTGTATTGAGCCATGGGCCCCAGGCCGGTGTTGATGCCATAGATGATCTTGTCTTTCGCAAAACCATCCAGAAAAGCATAACTTTTCTTTACTTCATCAAATGCATTTTCGTCAAGCCCGACCTTTTCACCTCCGAACAAGATCTTATAAAAGTCGTCACTTCCCAGCTTCCTGCCGCCAATAATAATCATGCTGCCTATATATTTTCAATGATAATCTACCTAAATGGATCTTCTGATCACAGGTGGTCAAAGTTAGTGAAAAATACCTGTTAAGTTTTGAGTGTTAAGTTTTGAGTGTTGCGTTTTGAGTTTGAGGTCATTGGCATCCGGTATCCGGCATCGAAGTATTAATTAACCTCCAATCTAAATACTACCACACCTTGTGATGATGAGATCTGAAGCAGGTATATTCCTGTAGCCAGGCCTTCCGGCAGTGTGAGATTTTCAGTGTGTGAACCTGCCTGCCTGCTTTGATCATCCAACAGTGTTGCCATATTTTTCCCGTCGATGGCATGCAGGCCGATGCTGATCTTCTCATGAGATGAAATCTGATATTCTACCGTGATGTTGTTAATAGCAGGATTTGGGTAAACATTTATAGCACCAAATGTTACATCCTGATCATCAATAAACCCACCTTCTTCAGCGTGATACCTGGCCAGTGAAAAATCATATTCACTATTTTCCTTTGAATGGCCGGCCACAATGATCTTACCATCATCCTGCAGGCAAAGCGTCTGGGAAAAATCGGATCCTGTATTGATGTTTGTATGCACAATTCCGTTATTACCAAAACCAATGTCTGCATCGCCGTTTTCCAGGAAACGGGCAAGCTCAAAGACAAAAGCCCCGCCGGCTGTAAGGATCTTACCATCTGCCTGAAGGATCATGTCAATAATAATGTCAGTGCTGTTGAAATTATGCATTTTAATACCGTTGCTGCCAAAGCTATTATCAAGGCTTCCATCGGTGAGGTATCTGATCATTAAATAGTCATTCTCATTGGAGGAATTCCGGGTATATCCCCCAACAAGTATCTTGCCGCCGGGTAATATGCAGAGCGCCCAAAGCTTGTCGTCGTTACCTCCGATATCAAGTGTCGCAATACCATTATTAGCGAATGATTGATCCAGTGTGCCATCAGCATTGAACCGGCAGACGAAAGTATGATCATCAGCGCCATCATTAATATATCCGCATATCACGATCTTCCCGTCCTGCTGAAGACCTATGTCTCTTGTTCTGTCTGTAATGCAACCAATGGAAGTCATGGCAATGCCTCCTGATCCGAAAGCAGCATCCAGAGAGCCATCTGTGTTATATCTTACTACACACGCATTGCGTTTGCCGGATATATATGTGTGTCCGGCCAACAAAATCTTACCATCATCCTGCAAGGCCATACTGAAGGCATTATCAAATTCACCATTGATATCTGTCATAACGATACCGCTGGTGCCGAAAGTGTTATCCGGTGATCCATCGGCATTAAGCCTGAGCAGGGCAAAATCATCCACGGTAGTATACTGATTGTATGCACTACCCCCAAGTAAGACTTTGCCATCATCCTGCAATACCATGTCATATGCATATTCTGAGTCTGTCCCGCCATCAATAACAGCAAACCCTCCATTACCAAAGTTATTATCAAGTGATCCATCGGCATTATACCGTGCTATAATATAATCTCCAATGTTGTTTTCTTCCTGAAAGCCGGCCAGTAATATTTTGCCATCCGGCTGAACAACTACTTTATAGCCTTGCTCCGATTGTATCGTTAGCGGCGAGATCACAATCCCATCGGTTCCAAATGTTAAGTCAAGGCTACCCGGCTGTGCGCATATAGGTTGAATGGTAATAAGTACTAAAACGACTGTAATAATCTGAATAAATGTTTTCATAATGCATAACTTTAATTCATTATTAACTTTTTATAAAGATACAGACTTAAGGCCTGAATTTCAAGTTTATTACCCCCGGTTTAAACGCTATTTTGTAGTTTTGCAGATGTTGTTCAAGATCTTATCCCTTAAAATATGAGTTTCAAAGAAAAGAAATACAGATACTATCTACCGATTATTTTTGCCCTGCTTCTTTTACTTGGGATGTGGGCCGGCATTAAACTGTCTCCTGAATCAGATGTGCATAGTGGAATGTTTGCACCAGCCGGGAACCGCTATAATAAAGTGTCCGACCTGATGAGTTATATCCTGAGCAACTATGTTGATTCTGTGTCAAAAGATAAACTTTCTGACGATGCCATACTTGGGATCCTTGAAGACCTGGACCCCCACAGCCAGTATTTTTCTGCAGAAATGCTCTCCGAAGTGAATGAAGATCTAATGGGTAATTTTGAAGGGATTGGCATACAGTTCAGGATTGAGAGTGATACCATTACTGTTATACAAACAATTGACGGAGGCCCATCAGAAAAAGTAGGCCTGCTTGCCGGTGATCGTATTGTTCATGTTGATGACAGCCTTGTTGCCGGCGTCGGGATTCAAAACGCTGATGCAATAGGGATGCTTAAAGGGCCCAGAGGGACAGAAGTAAGCATTGGCGTATATCGCAAAGGGATCATGGGCCTGCTCGACTTTGATATTATACGTGATGTCATACCCACTTTTAGTGTTGATGTTACATATATGCCACAAGATACGATAGGATATATCAAGATTAGCAAATTCTCAGCTACGACCTATGAAGAGTTCCGGGAAGCCCTGATGAGCCTTTTGGAACAGGGCATGAATTCGTTGATCCTCGACCTGCGCGGAAATACCGGCGGCTATCTGCAGGCGGCAAAAAAAATGGCAGATGAATTCCTGAAAGCCGAACAACTGATCGTATATACCGAAGGCAATAGCAGACCACGTAACTATGCATATGCCTCACAAAGCGGAAATTTTGAGGAACAGGAAATAATCGTCCTGATAAATGAAGGCTCAGCCTCGGCCAGTGAAATCATTGCCGGTGCCATACAGGATAATGACAGGGGCATGATCATTGGCAGAAGATCGTTCGGGAAAGGACTGGTTCAGGAACAGTTAACCCTGCCTGACGGCTCGGCCGTAAGACTTACCATTGCGCGTTATTATACGCCCAGCGGAAGATGTATACAGCGCCCTTATGAAAATGGTAAGGACGATTACTATGAAGATTTCTATGAACGCTTCCATAATGGGGAAATTCAAAGTGCCGACAGCATTCATTTTGATGATTCACTCAAATACCAGACAGTTGGGGGAAGAACTGTTTACGGAGGCGGTGGGATCATGCCCGACATCTATGTACCCTATGATGCCGATCAATACCCTGAATACTACAACAAGCTTCTTGATAAAGGATTGATATTTCGCTATGCATTCAGCTATACCGATTCTCACCGGCAGGAGCTGAATGCCTATAAAGATTTTGAAGATTTTGATGAGAACTTCAATATTGACAAGCGCATGTTTAACAAATTTGTTGAATATGCGGCAGGCAAAGGAATTGAACGTGACCGCAAAGGTATCCGCGATTCTGAAGAGAGGATAAAGATACTGATGAAAGCATTTATCGCAAGAAACCTTTTTGATAATGAAGGTTTTTATCCAATATATCATCGCATTGATGATACTTTTCTGAGAGCAATTGAATATTTGGAAGGCAGTGGGCAGTAAGCAGTAGGCGGTAGGCAGTAGGCAGTAGGCAGTAGGCAGTAAGCAGTAGGCCTTGCATTCTGTAGCTATTTTGAACATAAAGCAATCAAAAGTGTTTTTTAAGTATAATTAGAATAACAAATTAAATACAAACATTATGTCTTTTAAATTACCTGAATTACCATATGCTATGGATGCGCTGGAGCCATCCATATCCGCAAAAACACTTGAATTCCATTATGGCAAGCATCATCAGGCTTATGTAAATAACCTGAACAACCTTGTTCCCGGAACAGCCTTTGAAAATGCTTCTCTGGAAGAGATCATCCAAAAATCTGAGGGTGGTATTTTTAATAATGCCGCGCAGGTATGGAACCATACTTTTTACTGGAACTGCCTGAGCCCTGATGGCGGTGGTGTCCCGACGGGAAAGCTGGCTGAGGAGATCAATCAGTTTTTCGACTCTTTTGAAAGCTTTAAGGAGCAGTTCAGCAAGGCAGCTGCCACCCTTTTCGGTTCAGGCTGGGCCTGGCTGGTAAAGGATGCCTATGGCAATCTCGACATCGTGCAAACCAGTAATGCCGGATGTCCGCTACGCGACGGGCTCACCCCATTGCTCACCTGCGATGTATGGGAGCATGCATATTATATCGACAAGAAAAATGCACGTCCCGCTTATATCGAAGACTTCTGGAAGCTTGTTGACTGGAATGCTGTTGCCGGAAGGTTGTAAGCATTTACTCCACCGTAACAGATTTTGCCAGGTTGCGGGGCTGGTCAACATTACACTCCCGCATCACGGCAATGTGATATGATAGCAGTTGCAGGGGTATGGTTGCCACCAGCGGTGTAAGCAATTCTTCTGTGGCCGGGATCTCAATGACATAATCAGCCAGTTCCCTTACCACCTTGTCGCCTTCAGTAACGATGGCAATGATCTTTCCCTTTCGTGCCCTCACTTCCTGGATGTTGGTGATCACCTTTTCGTATGTTGTGGTGTATGGAGCAATAAAGACTACCGGCATTTCTTCATCGATCAAGGCGATAGGCCCGTGCTTCATTTCTGCGGCAGGATATCCTTCTGCATGGATGTAAGAGATCTCCTTGAGCTTGAGTGCCCCCTCAAGGGCTACCGGAAAATTATAGCCCCGCCCGAGATACAGAAAATTACGGGCATCTTTATATTTCTGTGCGATCTTCTTCACATAGTCATTTACCTTCAGTGTTTTTTCAATCTTGTCGGGGATGAGTTCCATTTCCCGTACGTACTGTTTGTAAACGGATCCGGGGAGATGGCCTTTTTGATGTGCGATCTGAAGGGCCAGCAAGCTTAATATTGTTACCTGGGCAGTAAATGCTTTGGTAGAGGCGACACCGATCTCCGGCCCGGCATGGGTATAAATGCCTGCATGTGTGGCCCTGGCGATAGAGGATCCGACAACATTACAAATACCCAGTATTGTCGCTCCTTTTGATTTTGCCAATTCAATGGCGGCAAGGGTATCGGCGGTTTCACCTGACTGGGATATGGCAATCACTACATCTTCTTCGGTGATCACGGGGTTTCTGTAACGAAACTCGGATGCATACTCTACTTCCACCGGAATACGGGCAATATCTTCCAGAAGATACTCACCTACCAGCCCGGCATGCCATGATGTACCGCAGGCTATGATAATAATCCGTGGTGCATTAAAGATCTTCTGTTCATAATCGCGGATACCTCCCAGAACCACTTCTCCGTCAGCGTGCAGCCTGCCACGGAAGCTATCCATGATAGAGCGGGGTTGTTCATAGATCTCTTTCAGCATAAAATGGTCGAAGCCACCTTTTTCTATAGCACTCAGGTTAAGCTCAAGCTTTTGAATATAGGGTGTCTTTTCCCTGTTTTTGATGGTTTTGATCTTCAGTTTCCCTTCACGGGGAATAATGGCCACCTCTTCATCATTCAGATAAACAACATTTTTTGTGTATTCCACGATGGGTGTGGCATCAGAAGCAAGAAAGAACTCCTCCTCGCCGACCCCAACCACCAGGGGTGATCCTTTGCGTGCGGCATAAAGGGTGTCGGGGTCACTTTTAGAGACAATCACGATGGCATAGGCCCCCACAACCTGATTAAGGGCAATACGGATGGCCTCTTCCAGAGAAACCTTTTCGTTATCAAGAATATCTTCCACGAGTTGTATGAGCACCTCAGTATCTGTTTCACTGCTGAAGGTATGGCCCCTGTTAATAAGCTCTTCTTTCAGGGTCTGGTAATTCTCAATGATGCCGTTATGGATGATCGCAAGGTTTTCTGATTGAGAATAATGGGGGTGTGCATTTAAATCATTCGGCTCCCCATGTGTTGCCCAGCGGGTATGGGCCATTCCCAGTGTACCATTTACATTTTTGTCTGCTATAAAGGATTCGAGCTCGGCAACCTTACCACGGCATTTATATACATTCAATTGCTCGTTGAGCAAAGCAATGCCGGCGCTGTCGTAGCCCCTGTATTCCAGTCTTTTCAATCCCTTTATCAGGATGGGATATGCTTCTCTCGGGCCGATGTAACCAACAATTCCACACATGATATTATATACTTTTAGGTGTTATAAGTGCAAAGATATATAGTTTCTAAGTCAGTTAACTCCTATTTTGCAAGATATGGGAAATAGGTGCTTAGTTAACTTTCGTATAGGTAATATTGAGCGACATTTTCTTGTCCCCGTTTATGAGTGAATCTGATCCGTACAGGATGACCCTGTTTGCACGGAAAGATGCTCCGGAAGCCAGAAGGACGAGAGGATCATTCGACGACTCCCCTGTTAATACCTGTTGAACATGCCTTGAGATACGGAAAAAATATTGTGTTTTGGCTTCATTTAAATAGCCGCCATAATAAGAAGAAACTTCAGTTGCGTCGGGGAGGGGAACATAATTACCTTCCTCATCAATTTTTGCCAGCCCCAGGTTTGGCGGTGCTGCAAGCTCCGATCCATCATCATAAATATTAAAGATGAGCTTTGCCTCATTGATGGCTACGGCACTGTCAGCAAAAAGATCATGTATATCGGGCAGGCGTATTTGTGCTTTCACACCGCCCATGCCCTGAAGGTAAAATAATTCTTGTCCTGAGGAGGTATCTCCTGCCAGCTGGGCCCTGACATCTGCTGAGGCTTCTAGGTAGTCGTTATGATCGTATGCTGAGAAGCGGGCGCAGTTATTATTGTTGAGAAAAGTAAAAGACAGCGTATCCTGCGGATCACCGGTGCGGTAATAAATGGTCATTGCAGTATTGACGGCAAACATGTCAAACAGCATGATCCCGCCATCGGCTGACACATCATCAGCAGTGATCCGAACCCCCTTCATGAATTCGAGCCAGTTTTCATTATCATTAAAAACACCTGAATCTGCTTCAATGAGGCTTTGTCCAAATGCTTCGCTAAGCTTTATCCTTAACTGAGGTGCGTAACGCTTATCACCTACCATCACACTATCACCGGGCTTGGGGGTGAACGTCAGTAAACCTATTTCATCTTTATCATGTTTAATCGTTTGATTAGAATAATAGGTTGTATCGGGATTCATATCTGTATCGAGCTCAAAAACCCTCACTGTTTGTTCCGACATGGAATCACCGTAAAAGCCGGAGTAATGCAGCGAAAGAACGAGAGAATCAAAAACAGGGTTTGTTCCAAAGTGGTGGCCGTTCTCCGAAAGCCTGAATTGTGTGAAGATCTCGGCTGATGTTCGTCCGAACACCGGATCCATAAAACTTCCCACCATACCAGTCTGGATAGCATTTACATCAGTCCTGACAGAATCCTCACGTATGGAATGTGATAATAGCCCTGTGCTGTTATCGAAAACCACCGATAATTCAGCTGTAACTGGCTGAAGGCCCAGACCAACCTGATCAGGCTTTTTATTACATGCAATGAAAAGAAGAGATAAGATAATAAAGGCTGTAAAGAAGCCCGGATAATTTTTTAATGCTTTCAATTTCCCGCAGTTAAATCAGTCAAAAATATTTGTTGGCAGCCTAATTACCCCTTTAAAATTTCGTCGTAAAAATCTGAATAAGCATCAATATAGCTTTCTTCGTCCTGATATTCCAGAATGGGTTTCTTGATGGTTTTCAGGTGTTTTTCGATTTCCGGATTGATTTTTTCACTTCCGATCACGATCGCATCTGAATACTCAATTGCTGCTTTAATTAAGCTAACGTAGTCGGGAGTTTTATAGTGTGCGAGATCATCATTCGAGAGTCCTTCAAGCATCATTTTCTCGGCCAGCTTAGTGCTTAAAGCATCATTGAAGTCGTCGTCATAGATGGAAAGCACCATTTTTGCATCAGTAAAAAGAGGGTTTATCTTATAGGCTTTTTTAAGATATACCGGAAGAAGTGAAGTAAACCAGCCGTGGCTGTGAACGATATCCGGCCCCCAACCTAACTTTTTAACTGTTTCCAGTACGCCTCTGGCAAAGAAAATAGATCGTTCGTCATTATCGGCAAAATCTTTTCCATTCTTGTCGGTCAATGTAAACTTTCGATGGAAATAATCTTCATTGTCGATAAAATATATCTGCATCCGCGCCTGCTGAATGGAGGCAACCTTGATGATCAACGGATGGTCGCTGTCGTCAATAATAAGGTTCATCCCCGAAAGCCGGATCACCTCGTGTAATTGATTTCTACGTTCATTAATATTGCCGAAGCGTGGCATGAAAGTCCTGATCTCTTTTCCTCTTTCCTGTATACCCTGCGGCAGGAACCTGCCAATTTTTGACATAGGGCTTTCCTCGAGATAGGGAAGGATTTCCTGGGCCACAAATAATACCCTTGTTTTTTCCATAATAATTATTGTTGTGGACTTAGAATTTGCAAAAGTATGAAAAAAGCGGCAATTATTCAATCAATTGGTTGAATTGGTTGAACTTGTTGAATTGGTTGAATTGGTTAATCAACAGGATTTCATCATTCAAACAAGCTTTTATCCACGGAAGAATAGGGCTTTGATGATGAGGCTGGCCATGCGGGGATTTTCTTTCAGCCTGCGTGTAGAATAGGCAAACCATTGTGAGCCATAAGGTACATAAACGCGCATAGGATGTCCTTTCTCGACAATGGACTTGCGTAAGTCGGGAGTGACTCCGTACAACATCTGAAATTCATACTGCTCTTTAGGAACATTATATTTTTCAATCAGCTTATATGCTCCTTCCACCAGGAGCTTGTCGTGTGTGGCAATAGCGGGGTACATCTTTTTTGAGAACATATATTCCAGATCGGTCAGAAAATGCTCATTGATCTCTGCATATTTTTTATAAGCGATCAATGCAGGCTCAACATAGATTCCCTTGCAAAGCCGATAGTTTACGGGGTTTATTTTAGTGTTCAGCTTTTCAAGGGACTTAATATCACTTAAGGTCCTTTTCAGATATGCCTGGAACACAAGTCCAACACTTTCCGGAAATTCACCCTTGAGTCTTCTGAAAAGTTTGAGTTCTTTATCAACGCACTGTGAGTCTTCCATATCTACCCGAACAAAGTTTCCATACTCGGCAGATTTTTTAACAATCTCCCTGATATTACGATAACATGCTTCTTCATCAAGCAGGAGTCCGAACATGGTTGGCTTTAAGGAGTAGTTTCCGTCAATATTTTCTTTTTCACAGCTTTCTATTATCTCAAGATATTCATTCTTGTTCTCTTCAGCCTGCTGCATATTCGTAATAAATTCTCCCAGCAGGTCGATGGTGATCATAATCCCTTCCTTATTCAGTTTTTTGGATTCATGGATTGCGTCCGTAATTGTCTTTCCGGCAATATATCTTTTTGAAAATAACCAGATAAAACTCTTGGGGAAATAAGGTAGCAGTGAGGCAATTAGTTTATTGAACATGATGGATAAAAATTGACGAAATTACTTATGTTAGTTTGTGTGTGCAAAATAAATACTTAATTTTTATTTATAGAAGAAATCTGTTAAAAATTTCACAAATGAGTTGGTCCGCCATGGCTGATTTACGCTTCGCTCCAATTGAATTGGTTGTGCTTCGGCACCGAAGCAGCATGACAAATGGTTGAATTTCGCTAATTGAAACCAACTAATTTCACACTTAAAACTCAAAACTCAAAACTCTTTCACCCATAATATTTGTATATAACAGGATATATCCCTAATTTTGCAGCCCGAAATTTTAAGGGGATAAATCATGAAGGCGTTAAAAGAGTATGTAATACCCTTTGTAGGTTTGAAAGAAGGAGTTCATGACTATTCCTATGAAATTGACGGGAAGTTCTTTGAGAGTTTTGAATATTCAGAGATAGACAATGGGAAGATCCATGCCGATGTTCAAATGGATCGTCAGGAAAGAATGCTGATCTTCGAATTTAAAATGAAAGGATTTGTAATTGTTCCCTGTGATCGTTGCCTGGAAGATATGGAATACCCCCTTGAAGTAAAAGAAAGGCTGATCGTTAAATTTGGCCAGGAATACGAGGAGGAGACAGAAGAGATCCTGATCATCCCGGAAACGGTATCCCAGATAGATATCAGCGGGTTTATCTACGAATATATCATGCTTGCGCTGCCCCTGAAAAGGGTGCATCCGGATGGTGTAGAGAGTTGTAATTCATC
>JBDLIJ010000042.1:0-17818 GCA_039714935.1 Bacteroidota bacterium
TTGTTTGCTACTACCGTTGCCATAATCATGGTACTACCCATGCGTACAACAACAGCACCGTCGGCCTGCTTTGCCAGCCTGCCGGTCTCAATTGAAATCGTTCTTCCGTCCTTCAGAGAGAATGATTTCTCAATTCCTGTTTTTGTCATGTTTGTTTAAAGGTTTACGTCGTAAAAGGACAAAAAAAGGCAATTGTATTACGAATTGCCTTTTAATGTATTTCTGGTAGGAAGGAACATTATTTCCTGATTCCTAATTTCTTGATGATGGCACGATATCTTTCAATATCTTTTTTCTTCAGGTAGTCGAGCAGCCTTCTGCGTTTACCAACGAGAAGTACCAGTGACCGCCTGGTGGCGACATCTTTCTTATTTATTTTCAGGTGATCTGTAAGGTGCTTAATGCGGAAAGTGAAAAGCGCAATCTGACCTTCAGCTGAGCCGGTATCGAATTCCGATTTACCATACTCCTTGAAAATTTCCTTTTTGTTTTCTGACGTTAAATACATATTACTTATTTACTTTCTAATTTCGGGCTGCAAAAATACAGCATTCTATTATAATAAGCAAGAATAATTGATTTTTTCTAAGATTTTTGCGTTCCCCACTCCCAATACCCTATGTCACATACTACTACTGTCTGGGGAAATTGAGATACCTGTCCAACCACCAAGGCTCCTAGTCTCCATGTTACTCCAAGTGGCTTCATATCTGCTAATTAGACTTGGTGATTCTTGGTTCCGATAGCTATCGGGATGGTGCCTTGGTGGCAAGTGCTGGAATGTAAGCCCTTTTAATTAGAATTATCACAAATGCAGCTATTATCGCACATTGCAGGATGATAAATTAATTTTTGCCGGACGCCAATAGTCCCACACTGGTTATTGTTGAAGGAGAAGGAGAAGGAGATAGAAGATAGTAGATGGAAGAAGTTTAAAAACCCCACCTTAGCCTGGCATAGGCCAGCTTGCCGTAGTCCCCGAACTCTGTCCCCTCAGCACCAAAGAACATTTGGGCTGTAAGCATGAAGCTTATGTTGCTGGTGATGGAATAATCTAATGTTGGCCCGGTGAAGACCGACCTGTCGTTTGGGTTGAACATGGCAGCAAGACTGCAGTGCAATAAAGGCGTAAGCGGATAGGAAGCATTGCCGAAAAGGGAAAACTTTGCCCGGGTGAAAGACTTTGCAGAAATTTCCTTTCCAATAAAGAAGCCTGCGCCCATCCCGGCCGGACCGGTAGTACCATTACTATTATATAGCCCTGAAAACTGAAGCATGATGCTGTTTTTGAAGGTATAATTAACTCCTATTGAGCTGACAAAGATCCCCGAAGTGTCGGAAAAGTTATCTTCAGGGTGGAAATAGCTCATCTCGCCATTAAAACCGGCACCTTTAATTTGCCCCGACCAGCCGGCTCCCGCTACATAATCTCCGGCCATATAGCCGCCAAGGAACTGGAAGTCGTAATTCCATTTGTTAAAGCGATACATCCCAGCCAGGGTCATCCGCTCCCTGCTGTCGAATTTTACGGCTGCCTCCACTGATGAAGTTGCAGATGTATAATACTGTAAATGCACGGCATCGCAGCCCGGACGTTCTACATAGTCAAAATCGAAATAATCAAAGGTGTTGAAGATATCATTGGGGTTCCATACGTAGTTAATACCCCAGTTGATCCGCTGCCGCCCTATGGTGGCCTGCAAGTTTCCGGCGGTATAGCGAAGGCTGAGCCTGTCGAGATTACTGCTCATATAGTAAGAGGTGTCTTTTGCAATCATCCTTGTCATGTCAAAGTATCCGGGGTCGTATATTACCATGTCGGCGAGAAGAGGGTAATATGTTGATGGGATCATGCCAAATGAAAAAGTGTTGCGCATGCCGATATGTGCCGAAAAGGCATTGCCCGGGTACCATCTGAAATCCAGCCGGTTCCTGATGTCAGTCTGGGTTTGCCATATGCCTTCCCAATCCTGCACCCACACGGTTCCAAGGCTTTGCAGATGTCCGTTCAGGGTCCAGTTCCTGGGTTTCTTCCCATCTTGAGCCATAGCAGTACTCAGATGAAGGAGCAAGATGAAACCAAATATGACCTTATTGTGCTTTTTCATCTGAAGATACTTTTCCGTCGTCAATGGTGATGATCCTTCTGGCTCTGTCAACTACCCTTTGGTCGTGGGTGGAAAACAGGAAGGTAATGCTGGAATCTGTATTCATCTTGAGCATGATATCGAGCAGCTCGCCTGTGGAGGTAGAATCAAGGTTGGCAGTGGGTTCGTCGGCAAGAATAAATTTTGGCTCGGAGGCCAGCGCCCTGGCAACAGCAACCCTTTGCTGCTGCCCTCCGGAAAGGTTTCCCGGTCGTTGGTGTGCTTTGTCAGCAATCCCCACCGCATCAAGCAGCTCCATAGCCCTTTGATGCCGCTTATCTTTCGATTTACCCTGCAGTTGCATGATAAAGGCCACATTTTCCAGGGCCGTGAGCACGGGGATCAGGTTAAAGGCTTGAAAGACAAAGCCAATGTTATGCAAACGAAAGTCGATCAGCTTCCTTGATCTCAGCGTGCTGATACCGGTGCCGTTAATACTCACCTCTCCTTTTGTTGGTGTGTCCAGCCCACCGATCAAATTCAGGAGTGTGGTTTTTCCCGATCCCGAAGGACCAACGATGGCTGTGAATTCCCCTTCTGCAATGCTAAGGTCTATCCCGTTCAGTGCATACACAGGAACTTTTGTTTCGTCGTAAACCTTATGCAAATCTGTGATCTTGATAACTGACATGATATTGGCTTTTATTTGTTGTGTTTAACTATTTTTTTGATAATGGTATGATTACCGTCTGTAAGCTTTAATATGTAAAGTCCATTGGGCAGATGCCCTGTAAACAAGGGTGTTGATGCATTGAATACTTGCGACCCCGCCGAGAGCACGATTCCCCCCATATTGATGCACTCATAATCTAATTTCTTTCCGCCGGCATGCGTCTCGACATATACATAGTCTGTGCATGGATTTGGGTATAGCTTGCATTGAAGTGATGTTTCTTCAATAACTGTATTCAGGCTGGATAAGATCAGCGTATGCATATTATAATACAGCATGTAGTCGAGGCCGTTGTAGTTTCCCTTAAAATCCGTTGTAACTTCCCCTCTTCTTGCTGGTTGTATGGTACGTGATGTTGAGCTCCATTCCCAGTTAGGGTAGATGCTGTCTTCATAATTGTACGGGCCTTCGGGGGGTGCCAGGTTCAAAAGGTATTCATAATAGCCTTTAGGATCATTGTAAAAGGCCGTATCAGGCGGGACTTCACTCATCAGATAATTGTTTATGCCATCAAACATGATCTGGTGAAGCATCGGGATCCATTCATAATCCTGGATTTTTGATCTCGGCCCCAGTATCTTTGCATTATATCCGGTGTTGGTAGTATCTTCCTGCAGCCCGTCCGGCCAGTAGTTGGCCATGGCATTCAGGTTGATAACCTTGAAATCCTGGTCGTTTGGAACTATATATTCTTCAAATAGCAGAAAGATGGAATTTGTCAATGTGTCGGCGGTGATGTTGATGGTTGGCGATAGCTGGCCACTTGCATGATATTTGGCAGAAGTAAATCCCTTCGAAAGGAAAAAGGCATTTCCACCACGCAGTACTTCCTCCATGCTTACCGGGTTTTTGATGATGAAGTCCCAGGCATTGCCCAATATGCCATAAAGATTTGGATCAGCAGGACTGAGCTGTACTGTAACAGAATCACCTTCTTTCATGTAGTTTACAATACGATTTATGATATGCCCTGCTTCCAGGCTCAGCGATGTTTCAAAATCCTGAAACTCCTGTATCTCGTTGTCCTTCACATACACAACATCTGCCGGAACGCATTTCGTTACAAGCGATAGCCCGGTGATGAGTAAGATGGCCTGGTCAAGACTTTCTTCATTATTCAGCGGGTTCTCGTCCATATAGTCTGAGTCCAGGCCCGTGATTTTTTGTACTGCCAGGCCCTGGTTCAGGTGTGTCAGCACTTCCCCCATATTCAGCGAGTCCTCATCAATGTCGTCGCGGATGAAGAATCCATTGAGGCTGGGTGTTCCGCCAAAAAAAGGCTCCGCTGTATAGTCCAGGCGGTTCAGGGCATAAAGGGCGTAAAACAGCTCCTCAACTGTTTCGTCGGTATATAAGGCTTTTGATTGCAATATTTTATATTCCAGCGCGAGTACACCAATATATTCACCCAATGCTATTGTGCAGTCAGTCCATTGAAGGATACCATCTACGCTGTCTCTAACGCTTGCCGGAATGCTCATTCCCATCTCCGGCCCGATGCCGATCATGAATTCATTTTGAAGGCGGTCGCGATAGTCCCAGTACTTTTCTTCATTAAGCTGAGGTGTCTGGGCATGGCCCTTCTGCCCGGTCAGGATGGAGACAAGCAAAAGAAGGAAGAAATATTTAATTAGTTTTTTCATAATATTATTAGCTGTCGTCTCTGATTGCAACTGCTGCCTGCAGCTTAAGTGCCTTTCGTGCCGGCCACACGGATGCCAGGGAGGCGGCCATGATCACCATGATGCCTAAAGTTATATAAAAGGATGTTTCGATGATCGGGAATACATGTGCACTATAGCCATAGGCCTCGAGGCCTTCACTCCAGCTGGCGAAGTTGATGCCATTACGGTTGGTGAGCATGATGGTAGCGACTGACAGGACAACGCCTGCGATCGCTCCGCTAACCGACATAAATATTGTTTCAAACATGATCATTATGAATACACGTCGCTTGTTCATGCCTATGGCCATTAACATTCCCAGCTCTCTGGTTCTTTCAATGATCACCATCAGCATAACATTGACAATTCCAAATGTGAGTGCAAGCAAGACAATCATGATCAGGATATATGAAAACTGATCCATCACGCCTTTCATCAAAATGATTGCCGGATCCAGCTCTTTCCATGATAATACGCTCAGGGCAGGAAAGGACTCGCTTAGCGATAGGGTAGTGGCATCAAGTCCTGCTTTTTCGTGTAGGCGAACAGCAAATTCTGAGATGATCTTTTCGCCGGGGGCTACCATTTCTTCCAGCTCACCGGCTTTGATGAAAACATTCATCTCATCAAACATGGTATTGGATGTATGATAGATCCCTTCCACCCTGAAAAGGCTTTGTGCCGTTTCTCCGTTCAGGGCTGCCGTAGTGAGCACGATCTTCTTTCCCACGTCTGCTTTAAGGTGATCAGATAATTTCCCGGAAATGATGATGGAGGGGATGCGTGACTTTTTTTCAAAATAGCTTCCATCAACAATCTGTTGGAATAAGGTGGTTACTTCTTTTTCCTGATCCGGGTATATACCGTTGATCATAACGCCATTGCCGGAATGCGCTGTGCTGGCCATCCCGGAAGCCTTGATCCTGGCGCACCACGACTTCACCGCCTGGTGCTCATTCAATGCCGTTTCGACACTTTCCGGTGATGGAATAAAAAACTGGACTACTTCATCTTCCAGGAATTTGGGATTGTGAATCTGGATCTCCGAGATCTCGTTGTCGATACTGTTATCAAGCTTTTGCTGCATCATGCCATTCATGAGTGCGATCATAAAGATGCTTCCATAAAGGCCTATGGCAGTGGCCAGTACTACGACCATTGAGCGGAGTTTGTTCCTCCATACGTTTCTCCATGCTATTGACCAGATCATTTTTTTTTGAGTTTTGAGTGTTGAATGTTGAGTGTTGAATTAATGTATAAATTGTCGAATCTATCTGCCACGCATGGCTTTTATCACATTGAGCCTTCCTATCACAATAAGCGGGTATAAGACCGCAATGCAGGTTAGTATAAAAACCACGATCGCCTGCTTATAAAAAATGGGCAGGTCAACTGCAAATGGTATAATAGGTTCTGTATTGTAATCAAGCATGGCCTGTGCCGCTTCACCGCTTAATGCAATGGGGTTTATATGAAAATAATACATGATCGGGCTGGCAGCCATGATGCCTGTCAATACGCCGGCCATAGCGATAAATATGGTTTCGAGGAAAATGATGATTCCCAGTTTCTGCCTTTGCATCCCCACAGAAACCATAACGCCAAATTCACGTTTTCTTTCCAGGGTCATCATCATCATGGTTCCGAAGATGCCAAAACCTACAATCATATAAAGTATTCCAAGCATAAACATCCCACTGATATTATCGCTCTCAATACCCTGTACAACTTCTTTGTTCATCTCTCTCCACGACATGATCTCATAATCACTTCCGATGTCAGCCTTTATGTCGTCCATAGTTTCGTGTAGCTTGTCGGGCTTGTTCAGCATGATCGACATGGATGTGAGCCTGTCGGGAGCGCCATATAAGTACTGTGCAGCCCCCAGGTCCATGTATAATATTTTATTATTCAAGCTTGTTGAAGGGAAGCTGATGATCCCCCTGACAGGGAATATCCCCGCAGCCGTAACCCCGTGGTAGCCCTGGCTGATAAGGGTGATGGTGTCTCCAATCCCCAGGCCCAGGTATTTTGCCAGGTTCACGGCTACCAGCACGCCATCGTCTCCTTTGGTGATGTAATTACCTTCGATCAACCTTTTGGATAAGCCGCTTGCTTCATTTTCTGTGTGCGGGTCGGTGCCTATCACTGCTACGCCCTTGGACAATACTCCTGACGAGGCCAGTGCAAACGACTCCAGCCGTGCGATGGTGCTGCTTACGTTGGGAATAACAGCAATACGCTGACCCAGCCGGCCATCATCACTGAAAGTGTTATTGATGGTTTTATCATCCCAATACCCTAAGCCATGTACCTGGATATACCCGGTAGAGTTTTTGATGATCGTATTTTCCATGCTTTCGTAGGAGCCCAGTTGCACGGAGCGCATGAGCAATGCCAGAAAAACTGCAAAAAACACCGATGCGATGGTTATGATCGTACGTCGCTTGTTTCTCCAGAGGTTTCGCCATGCTATCTTAATGTATTCCCTCATCCTATTGTGAATTTTGAATTATTACCTGACCTTTTTCATGTTCTGCTGTGAAAAGAATGATTCACTTATCTCAATATTAAATTCAGTGTCGAGCACTTCAATGATGGTTTGATTACCGGGTTCATCCGCCGGAGTCATCACCATTTTAGCAGGCAGCCTTCTGTCATTAAATTGTTTGATCTCAGAACTTACCTGGCTGAACACAAGGAAGCCGTCTTCATCAAAGAATTCTATCCTGAGCTGGTAGTACTCCTCTTTCGATATCCATGTTTTAACTTTCCCCCATACTACTGCTGCATCCGGCTTCGGGATGAGCTCCAGGATGTAGCAGTCCAGGCCTTCCAGTTCTTCATTGCCTACCAGCTCGTGAGTGTATTGCTCAACATAGGAATTCATCTTTATGAGGTCGTCGTTGGTGAAGTCGGATCCCATCCACGACTGGCTCATCATGGATGGCGGTATTTTGATCATCCTGCTAATAGATGGCATCCAGTTCCACATATCGGTTTGCCTTTTCAGAAAGGTCTGGCCTTTGTCTTTCACCGGCTCCGTAATGAGAATCAGATAATATTCATCCCCCAGCGACCAGCTTTTCATCACAACCTCTCGCGACCATGATGGCCTCACCACAGTCATCTTCATGCTGCCGATGCTGGACTTGCCGTTTACTTTGTCGATAGCGTTCTGTATGATTTCCTTTGCCGTAAGGTCCTGCGCACATACATCCTCACCGGGCTTCATCATGAACATAAGCGCCAGAATCATTATTGTTGTTATGGTTTTCATCTATAAATCGTTAAATTATTTTATTGCTAAATTGCTAAATTGCTAAATTGCTAAATTGTTAAATTGTTAAATTGTTAAATTGTTAAATTGTTAAATTGTTAAATTGTTAAATTGTTAAATTGTTAAATTACTATTCACCCCATCTCCCTCTCACTTATGCCCAAACTTCTCAATAAGCGTTTTCTTCATCTTCTCCAGAGGGAACATTTCAGGGTTAAGAAGATAGTTGATGCTGATTCCATCCATAACTGAACCAAACAGGATTGCTTCCGACATTGGGTCTTCTACTCCTTGTCTTTCATAATATTCGAGCAGCAGCTTTAGTGAATGATTAATGACTTCTTCATAGCGTTCTTTTATCATTTCATATATGCCTGGTTGCATCACAATCCCGAAATACAACTTCCAGTATGTTTTGTTTTCTGTTAATGTCTGAAAAGTCCTCTCCACAAAGTAATTAAATTCTTCTGCTGTGAGTACGCCATCTTTATTTGGATCGAAGAGTTGTGTCAGCGAATCCATTCCTTTATCAAAGATGGACTTTACAAGATCTTCTTTACTGCTAAAATAGTTATACATCAATCCTTTTGAAATGCCGGCCTTTCCAGATATCAAGCTGATTGAGGTGTTGTGATATCCTCCATTGGCAAAGAGTTCCAGTGCAGCATCCATGATCTGGTTGCGCTTTTCCTCTCGTATCTTTTCAAATTGTTCGGGTGTTCTTGGCATATTTTATTGATTGAACGGTCGGTCAAAGATAAAGCAATTAATATATGCTTGTCAAGTTTTTGTTAACTTTTTTTTCGGACGATGAAAGTTTGGCTGATATTATTGAGGGTTTGAGTGTTTCATGGTTTCATGGTTATTGCTCATCCGTGTAAATCCGTGTAAATCCGTTTAATCCGTGTCATCCGTGTTCCATAGCTCATCCGTGTTCCATAGCTCATCCGTGTTCCATACCTCATTCGTGTTCCATAGCCCTCATTGCTAAATATCTGACTTTCCCCGCGCGATTTAATTCAGAAAAATCTATTTTTGCTGTTCTAAAGTATTTATTAGCATGAAAGCAGAACAAGTAATCCTGGTAGATGACAAGGATAGGGAGATAGGGTCGATGGAAAAGATCGAAGCGCATGAGAAGGCGCTTTTGCACCGTGCTTTTTCAATTTTTGTTTTTAACGAGTCGGGGCAGATGATGCTTCAGCGCAGGGCACTTTCTAAATATCATTCACCTGGCTTGTGGACCAACAGCTGTTGCAGCCATCCTCGTCCGGGTGAGAGCCTGCAGCAAGCTACATCCCGGCGGATCGTCGAGGAGATGGGTTTTAGCTGTGATATGCATGAAGTACTAAGTTTTATCTATAAGGCTCCTTTCGATCATGGCCTGACCGAGCATGAACTTGACCATGTATTTATGGGCATCTTTAATGATGAACCGGAGATCAATCCTGAAGAAGTGGCGGAATGGAAGTGGGTGGATGTTGATGAATTGCTTTCTGATGTGGATGCGAATCCGGATAATTATACCGTTTGGTTTAAGATCGCATTGGCCGAGATGGAGCGCAAAGGATACCTTAAATGAAGTTAGAAGTTAGCAATCCGATTTATGTTCCATGTTCTTTACTTTTTATTCATCATTCGTGAAAAGTCCCTGCCCGTAGGTTGCTGAAATACCTGCAGCTCAAATTCAGGGATGACGGCGAGTATATGGTCGAAAATATCAGATTGTATATCTTCATAATTTGTCCATTCCTGGTCATTTGAGAACACATATACCTCAATTGGAATTCCTTCCCCGCTTGGCTGAAGCTGCCTCACAAGGAAGGTCATATCATTATTAATCTTTGTATTGTTTCTGAGGTAAGCTTTCAGGTATGATCTGAAAACACCAATGTTAGTCTGCCGTCTGCCATTAACGAGCACATCATTGTTGATATTCCTGCTTTGGTTGTATTCTTCAAGGATGTTTTCAGTTTCCTGAACATATTCGGCAACATATTCTATCTTTCTAAACCTTTCAAGCATATCCGGAGTGCAGAACCTGATGCTGTTCATATCAATATTAACCGATCGTTTGATCCTTCTGCCTCCGCTTTCTTCCATCCCCCGCCAGTTTTGGAAATAGTCAGTAACCAGTGTATATGTGGGGATTGTTGTTATGGTTTTGCTCCAGTTCTGTACTTTAACTGTCGTAAGCGAGATGTCGATAACGATGCCATCGGCACCATACTTTGGCATCTCTATCCAGTCGCCCAGGCGTATCATATTATTGGCTGAAAGCTGGATGCCTCCGACAAATCCAAGGATCGGATCTTTGAATACCAGCATCAGCACCGCTGAAAATGCGCCGAACCCAGCTACCCACCCAAGGTTTCTGTCACCTATAAGCACAGTGATAATAGCAACAATGGCGATAATGTAAACAATGATCTTAACAACCTGGATATATCCTTTAATTGGCCTGCTCCTTGCAAATTCATAAGATTGATAAATATCAACAAAGGCATTGAGTATTGCCGATATAACATTTATGATGATAATCACTACAAAAATAGCTACGATGATATGGATGATACGGGTCAGGAAGTCAAATTCATGCAGTGTGTAAGAAGTAAAGAATTTGATAATAATGGCGGGAGCCAGATACGAGATCTTTATAAAAACGCGCTTTTCAGCCAGGATATCATCCCACTTGGTCTTTGTTCGTGCAACCACAGTATGCACTGCCCTGAGGATAAAATATCGTGTTAAGTAGAAACCAAGGATTGCCAGGATCAGAATAATTATTATCCAGAAGAATTCTTTCAGGACTACTGCATTGCCGCTACTGAGACCCAGTCCGGTAAGCCATTCAATAAGAATAGCGTCAAGTTGATCAAACATAATTCAATAGTTTATTCAATCAAAGTTAACATCTTTTGTCAAGTGCTAAGCGTCAACTGTCAACTTATTTACCCATCAGCTTCTTTATCTCCTGCGTATATTTCTTTCTGATCGCGTTGAGCGCATCCATATTAAAATTCTTATCTCCATATATACGAATATAGTCTTCTATTCCTGTTTTACGGTAGATCGTGGCCAGGGCAGCATCCCAGTTTGTATCATCAATATTACGTTTCACATGGGTGGTCATCTCTTCAAATTCGTCCCAGCCGAGTTTTACAGGCGCCTGGAAGTATTTCATGGATGCAATTTCAGTGTCCTGCAAGGTGCAATCCGTGATTGGATTTAGCAGAAAGTATTTTGTGATCCGGATCAGGCCGGAATAGGGTTTTACATTTTTCCCTGGAAGGAAGGCGACACCTTCCTCCCTGAATGCCTTTAGTAATTCAGGAATTTTGTTGTAGTGATCAATACTCTTGATCCTGATACAGTTCACCATGGTATTCTGATAATATACCTTTCCCGGGGTTCCGTCAAAAGAAATATTATACTTATTCTTTACAGATTTTACAGACCTGATGATGAATTCGTCGGGATATTTGGTTTTTGTCAAAAAAAACAATGAATGAGGATTTTCCTTGTCTGGTACTGTGGTTCCATGATAACCCGGAAAGGGGTGCTCCGACTCCAGAACCAGATAGTCATACCCAATACTTTTTAAGGTCTCTTTTTTCTCAATATGCCCAATAGTTTCTATCACGTGCTTTTCCATATGTAAAAAATTAGATGTGTTGTTCGTAAAAAAACATACCCTTACATATAACAACGTTCAAATAAAGGAATTGTTTAACCGTCAACCGCAACCGCCAACCGCCAACTATTCTTCAGGAGCAAACATCGGATCCCACGGAGGCAGGTAGGTAGGTTCGGTGTCAAGAATTTCCATGGTTTTGCCATCAATGAAGTCTTTATGGATCACAAGGCGGAACATATATGCATCAAACCATTCATCGGTCATGATCAGGAATCCGTTGTGTCCGGTCTTTCCCCACGAATTTTCCAGCAGCCATTTATCTACCGTGCCATCAGCCAGGATATTGACACCCACCAGGTTCATGCCATGCGATGATCCACTGTCGTAAGTTTTGATCCTGCCTGCCTTATCCATTGAAAAGTCAACGCCAAACATTTCATCGTAGTTATAGTTGTTGATATCGAGATATCCTTTTTCGCGGTTCAGCTGTTTGCCAACGTCGCATGAGAAGTACATGGCTTTGTTTTCCATGATGGATGCTTGTGCAAAGCTTTTAATTTCATCTATGGGGAGGTTAATATATTTCCAGTTTCCACCTTCCTGCATATGGCGGTCGTATTCTATCTCATAAAGCTTGTGATAGGGGCGTGTGGGGTCGTTCATGAACATGACATAATCGCGTAACTCTATACCTGCCATCTCGGTGTAAAAGCTGAGGGGGGTATAAGATTTCAGTTCACTGATGTTGCCATCATTATCTTCATATTGCCAGGTGAATTCAGCAGGTGGCTCACCCAATGAAAGAACAAGGATGCGGTAGATATCTGCCAGCATAGTGAGCTTTTCTTCTCTCATGGCCTGTTGGCCTGATCCATCTGCCCCCATTGCACGTAGGTGTAAAGCATCTTCCCTGAGTTTTCTCCTGAGCAGTCGCGACATCATCCTGGTATTCTCACTATTCTTGCTTTCGGGCATGACCGAGGCAGGAACAGCACCATATTTCTCAATGATGTCGACCACACCTGTCCATTGTCCGCCATCACCGACAGGATGTTTGTACAACCAGTCTACCTTACGGTCATCCTCAGGGAGAGCGGCAGTTGCGATAATAGCCTCAAGGAAGAGATTGGACTTCTCCAGTTGATCCCAGAAAAATCCATAGTTCTGTGAAAATTCAAAGGCCTTCATATTATGCTTCTCTATCACTTCCGGACGCAGCACATTAAGGCCAGTGAACAGCCAGCAGCGCCCTGAGGATTTCTGGTTGGTAAGCCCTTTAATCTCAACCTTATGGGAGAAATAAGAATTCACCTTGCCAATATTATCCCTGTTAACGGCCAGCTTACTTATATCGTTAGAGCTGATCGCATTCATGAGGGCGCGGGTGTCATCATCAAACTTGACAGAAGATCTGATCTGATCGAGATCACCATTGCTGAGTTCTCCCTGGGCAAGGGTGATAGATGAAAATGTTATAAGTATAGCCGCCAAAAGGCTTGTTCTGATTATAGTGTTCATAATTTATGGTTTAAATGTATTTCTTGAGTATAGAACCCAGCTCTTCATAATTCATACATACGGGTAATTGCGGAAAATCAGCAATGACATTATCCGGAGGACAGAAAAGGATGCCAAGATCTGCTTGCAGCAGCATGCTCGTATCGTTGTACGAATCGCCAAAGGCAATTACCTTGTACTCCAGACTTTGCAGGGCCTGTGTTACTTGCTTTTTAGGATCGGGTTGTCTGAGTTTATAGCCTGTAATGCGATCATTATCATCTACGATGAGATTATGACAGAAGATGGTGGGGCGGTCCAACTGCTCCATCAAAGGATCGGCAAACTGTGCGAAGGTGTCGGAAACAATGATGGCCTGTGTGCGTTTTCTGATCCACCACAGGAATTCCAGTGCACCATCAAGCGGCTTTATGGTGGCGATGACATCCTGGATGTCTTTGAGCTTAAGACCATGCTTATCGAGAATTTTTAAGCGCTGGTTCATCAGCTTGTCGTAATCAGGTTCATCCCGTGTAGTCATCCTCAATTCATCAATGCCGGTACGTTCGGCAACATTGATCCATACTTCGGGAACAAAAACACCTTCGAGGTCTGAGCAGATTATATGCATTTGTTAAGTTTTAAGTTTTGAGTTTTGAGTTTTGAGTTTTGAGTTTTAAGTTTTTGGTTTTGGACGACCCACTACCCCCCAACGCCCAATGCCCAACGCCTATTGCCAATTAATAATTGTCAATCAGGTAACGTTTAAAATCTTTATATTTATTTTTCAGATGATCATAATTTTCCACCTTATCTTCCAGTCCTTCAAGGCTTTCCGGCAGGGCAGGGTCGAAGTTGAGGAGTTTTTGTATCTCCTGTGGGAACTTGGCAGGATGCGCTGTTTCCAGAGAGACACATAACTGATCGGGGCCACATTCCTCCGGCCGTTGTTTGCAAAATTCTTCCAACCCGGCCCAGCCAACGGAACCATGAGGTTCGAGCAGCAGTTTATGCTGTTGCCAGGCTTCCCGGATGGTATCTCTTGTTTTCATATCGCTTACACTGGCAGACCATATCTCTTTACGCATGAGCTCCATGTCGGCTGCTTTGAAGATCTTTCCTGTTTCATCCATCATGCCATCATAGAGCGCTACCAGGCGTGCGAGGTTGCTGGGATGCCCTACATTCATGGCGCTGGAGATACAATTCTTTGATGGTTCGATCTTTCCATAGACGCCTGTTGCAAGGTATGTTGGGAACTCATCATTTTCGTTGGTGGAGATGATAAAGCGCTTCACCGGCAATCCCATCTTCATGGCCAGGACTCCCCCCATCATATCTCCAAAATTCCCTGAGGGTACAGAGAAGATCACTTCTTCATTATCTGATTTTCTAAGTCTTGCATAAGCATAGAAATAATAAACGATCTGTGGTACCAGCCGTCCTATATTGATGCTGTTGGCTGAAGAAAGCTTCAGATAATCCAGTTCCTGATCGGAGAAAGCCTGTTTTACAAGTGCCTGGCAGTCGTCGAACTTACCGTCGATGGCAATGACCTTTACATTTTTTCCCAGGGTGGTCATTTGTTTTCGCTGACGGTCGGTCACTTCCGTTTCGGGAAAGAGCACAGCCACTTCTATGTTGTCAAGGCCATAAAAGGCATTCGCTATGGCACTGCCGGTGTCGCCGGAGGTGGCAGTCAGGATCAGCAGTTTTCTGTTGTTTTGTTTCAGGTAATACTGCATCAGCCTGCCCATCATTCTTGCCGCAAAGTCTTTAAAGGAGGCAGTAGGGCCCTGATCCAGGCGCATCACATATTTTCTGTCGCAGACATGCTCAAGCGGAACCTCATAATCATATGCATCCCGGCTTATTGCCTGCAGGTCTTCTTCAGGGATAACCCCTTTCAGGAACTTGCGACTCACACGGAAAGCAATTTCCGGATAATCCATATCTGAGAATGCCAGTATTTCCTCCTTGTCGAGTTGGGGGATGGCTTCAGGCATGTACAATCCTTTGTCGGGTGCCAGGCCTTTCAGCAGGGCCTCATGGAAAGGCACTGGCGTTGCCATGAGATTGGTTGAGTAGAATGCGATTTGTTTATCCATATTTATTGTGCTTACCATCCCAGGCTGGCCGAGGAGGCCCCACCGGCTGAATATTCTGGGCTGGACTTTTCGATTTTCTTTCCATCCAGTACTGAGAGTGACTGGTCGATATCTGCAATGATATCGTCGGGATGCTCGCCGCCTACACACAGCCTGATCAGGGTAGGAGGGATGTCGGCAATCTTTCGTCCTTCTTCTCCTTGCTGTGAATGCGTTGAAATGGCGGGTATTGTAGCAACTGACTTGATTCGTCCCAGGTCGGTAGCGCGCCATATCCTTTCAAAGGCGTCAAACACATCTCTGGTGTCCTGTGCACTTCCTTTGATACGGAACGACATCAGGTGGCCATAGCGGTTTACCTTCTCACCACCGTATTGTTCGTCATACTCAGAGTCTACCAGTACCATGTATTTTTTAGCCAGTTCATGTAAGGGGTGGCTTTCCAGTCCGAGGTAGTCAACCTGTTCTATATGCTTATGGCCTTCCAGGAACTTTGCAATCTTCATGGTGCTCCGGCTGAGCCTGTCCATTCTTGATCGGATGGTGCGGATGTCATTTACAGCCATGATGGCATTCATGGGCGATATATTTGGTCCGTTATCCCTGTTTGGGAGTGTCTTCAGGTACATGGCGAAGTCAGCCTTCATCGCATCACTGCCCACGCGGGCACGGATATTTTTCCTGGAGATGACGGCGCCGCTAATGCCAAATCCGCTTGTGCTTAACGACTTGGTTACCGATTGTATCACAATGTCGGCACCATATGCCAGGGGGCGCATCAAAGCCGGTGTGGCAACAGTGGCATCGATGATGACCGGAAGATTATATTTCTCACCGAGCTTACAGATCTCTTCCAGGTCGAAGAATGCCTGTCCGGGGTTGCTGGGCATCTCACCATAAAGAAAACGGGTGTTGTCGTCAATAAGTGATTCCCATTCATTGATGTCCGCAGAGTGGACTACTTTGCGCCATTCAAAATTTCTTTCTTTTTCTTTCCTTTCGGCAAACTGCTGGAATGTTCCTCCATAGACCTGTACTGTGGCCACAAAATTCATTTTCTGATCCGGGTTGTCCGGGTCAACACAGAGTAGGTTGTCGGCAGCACTGGCGATGGCGGCCATACCTGATGAGGTGGCGATGCAGGAAGCATCAACACCGGTACCGTAACTTTCTATCAGGGCCAGCACACCCTCCAGGTAATACATGGAAGGGTTTGCGATGCGCGAATAGCACCAGGTGGGGATCTCATAACCCAGGGCGGCTTCCATCTCGTCCGAATCACGATAAGCTTGTGAGCTGGACATATAGATGGGTTCAATGATAGAACCCTGGTTGAAATCAATGGCCTCCTGCATAGAGTAGATGCCATGGACAGCGATAGTATCAAAACGGCATGACTTCATCTTTTGAATGTTTTCTTCATGCCATTTCATGGATCGCTTCGCGGCATCGATGTAATGGTTTTTTCCTTTTGGACTCATATCTTTTTATTAAGGATTGGATAATATTTATTGTAGAGTTTGCGCACTAAAATTATAAAAAAAACGGTTTCAGTATTTGCCCGCAGAATGCTTCACGGGATATTTTTATTGAGTATAAATAGGTTTTTTATGCCGGTATTCTGATCATAAGAGCGTTATTACGAAAAAGAGGCTGCCCTTTTGAGGCAGCCTCTTTAATCATTAACCAATTATTAACTATTGTTTTGTCAAGGTAATTGTTGACGGGTTATAATTAGCATCGCAGTTGTCATCCCACTGTAATGCGAAGTTTATGGTCATGCTTTTATTGAAGCCTTCCCATGTGCCTTCACCAGAGAAGTTATAATCCCATGGTCCGGGCAGCGTTTGTCCGATATACTGGCAAAAAATGTCGACAGCACCTGATTGAAGGTTTATCGTGGCAATGATGTTGCCCTGAGGCTCAATGCTGGTTTGGAACGCTTCACCCCAGCCTAAGAACAGGCCTGACATCAAAGAAGGAATACCATCACCATCAACCGGGAATATCAAAGTATTCTCGTCTGGGCCGGCTGTCAGCTCAACAGTGATATCATAAGTATTGCCTCCTTCATCAGTCTCAACACCTGTCCATGTGCCCAGGAACTCATCAAAGGTCATGGGTTTGAACTTTGTGAGGTCTACACTCATGATGTAAGGGTCTGACACTTTACCGCTGGCACTTGTCTCAATGCATTTTACCTGCACTGTTTTATCCACATCCGACTGGTCAAAGGTGATTTCAGCTTCGAAAGATGGGTCAAGTACATTGATGCTTGCTCCATGTCCGATCACTTCCCAGCTATAGCTGGAGCCACCTCTGGGTGTAGCGGTATATGTAACCGGTGCCAGCCCTGAAGCTGCAGTGATTGCCGGACCGCTGATGGCATAGATTATTGGCTCTATGGTATTATAGTCGTAGTCCTCCTGTGACTTCACCACGTCGGATTTCTTACAGGCTGTAACAACCATGGCCACGAGTAGTAATAAGCCTAATATTTTTAATATATTTTTCATGATTATATTTTTTAGTTCTACAAATTATTTAAACCAACCTCCATTGGAAGTGTTAATGCCATCGGCATTGGCTTCTCCGCCAAAGGTATAGTTTGGTAATTGCATTACCAGCAGTTCCTGTGCAGGAAGTGGCCAGTTCAGCAGCGAGCCTTTTTGCAGCATATCCCTTCTTCTCATGTCGAAATATCCTACGCCATAGCCGGCACCTATCAATTCAATATCCCTTTCGTAGAAGATGGCGTCAAGCACTTCTTGCAGTGCTGCACCTCCGTCTATGGGCTCGAGTTCACCACGTG
>JBDLIJ010000043.1:0-17800 GCA_039714935.1 Bacteroidota bacterium
AGACTTGTAACGAGAAAATTAATAAAGAGATAAGGACAGCAGAACGCACCAGCCTACAGCCTACTGCCTACTGCCTATTGCCAAAAACAAGCTCACCATTACTGATCGTATAAAGCACCTTAGTTTTAGGAATCTCAGTCTCATCTATTATCATCAGGTCCTGATCAAGAATTACGATGTCAGCCGCCTTACCTACTTCCAGGCTTCCTTTCTCATCTTCCTCAAAAGCGCTTTTTGCAGCCCATATCGTAATTGATCGCAGTGCTTCTTCCCTGCTGAGTGCATCCTGCACCTGAAATCCCCCTTCCGGGTATCCAGCCAGGTCTTTGCGCGACACAGCAGCATAGTACGTTAACACAGGGCTGATCTTCTCGATCGGGAAATCAGTGCCATTGGGCAGCCATCCGTTCAAGGCCAGAAGCTTTTGGTATGCATAAGCGCCTTTCATCCGCTCTTCTCCTACCCTGTCGCCGGCCCAGTACATGTCTGAGGTGGCATGTGTAGCCTGGACGGATGGGATAATGCTGTAGTCAGCGAACTTGTGAAAGTCATCTTCATGGACTATCTGAGCATGCTCAATACGCCAGCGCCTATCGTTGTGACCACCCAGATATTCAGCATACAGGTCAAGGATAAACCTGTTTCCCGAGTCGCCAATGGCATGGGTGTTTACCTGAAAATCATACTGCAAGGCATTTTCCATCACCTCCCTGAAAAAGGCTTCCTCAAACATGATCAGCCCATGGTTTTCGGGCTCATCAGAATAAGGATGGATCATGCATGCTCCTCTGGATCCCAGTGCACCGTCGGCGTACAGCTTTATTGAGTTCACATGCAAACGCTCCGTCTTAAGCTCCCCCTGCTGCATGAACTCCAGGTAGTTGCTGTCGGTGGAGGCGATCATGGCATTGATCTTTATTTTCAATTTTCCTTGCTGCTGCAAGGAATCTATGATCCTTATATCAGATACATCCAGCCCGGCATCCATCACAGATGTCAGTCCCACAGCAAAACAATCTTCCTGTCCTGCCAGCAGCGCAGCTTTCTTAAGTGCGGGATCAACTTCCGGTATCACATCCCTGACCAGCTCAATGGCATTGTCGATGAGTACACCGCTTGGCACCCCATCCCTGAGTACTACCTCACCACCCACAAGGCTTGTCTCCGCATTGATCCCTGCCCTTCTCAGGGCTTCACCATTGACAAGGACCGCATGCCCGTCGATACGTGTCAGCAACACCGGCCTGTCCGGAAACAACTGATCCAGGGCTGTCCTGTCAGGAAATTCCTTCACCTCCCAGTCATTCTGATCCCATCCCCTGCCTTCAAGCCATTCAGAGGGATTATTCTCTGCATGTAGGGATACCCTTTCCATTACCTCATCAAAAGAGGCAGTGCCTGTCAGGTCAACCCTTTGCAGTTTTCCAATGCCATAGCTCATAAAATGGCAATGGGCATCATAAAAGCCGGGATATACAAAACGCCCCTTCACATCAAGGATTTTTTTTGCTTCATAATCATTCATCAGGGTCGTATCACCCAGGGCAATGATCTTTCCGGCACTCACCACAACACATCCGGCAGTGGAAAAATCCTTGTCAAGGGTGTACACCTGTGCATTCATAATGATAAGATCTGCTTCCTTCTTCATTGTATTGCAAGCGCTTATGATCAATAAACTGATGATCAGTAAAAAATAATTTATCTTTTTCATACCTAAAGGGGCGTTAAGAATAAACAAAAGTACTATTTTCGTGTTCTGTTAAAAACAATTTTACGCAGGAGGAATAAATTTTAATATTTTTGTTTTCAGACAACAACAGCATATTATGAACAGGAAAATCTGGAATACCCGCTTTACAGTCATTTTAGGGATCATTTTTGCAGGTGCTTTCATGCGCCTCATCCCGCACTGGCCTAATTTTACACCCATCGCAGCCATCGCATTGTTTGGTGGTGCTTACATGGGTAAAAAATATCTGGCTTTCGCTATTCCTGTGCTTGCAATGCTTGTCAGCGACCTCTTGCTGGGATTTCATAATAGCATGGCAGCGGTATATATTGCCTTTGCGATTACCGTTACCATCGGTCTCTTCCTGAGTAAAAGGATCAATGCTTATACCGTCCTCGGGGCATCCCTGGGCTCTTCTGTGATCTTTTTCCTGATCACAAACTTCGCAGCCTGGATGGGCAGCCCACACCTGTATACCGCAAACCTTGCCGGCCTCATGCAATCTTATACCGCCGGGCTCGTATTCTTTAACGACGGATCCTACGGTATCTCATTCTTTTTGAATGAAGTGATGGGAGGCTTTTTCTACAATATGCTCTTCTTTGGTGCATTCTACTTTGCAAAACTCAGATTCCCAGTCCTGGCCAAAGCATAGACTCAACTTCTAACTTCTAACTTCATACTTCTAACTTCAAAGGGTGATCCCCCCTATGATTAATAGAGGAAAATTAAGTATTTTTGCAGATGCCCGGCACCTGGTACCCGGTACCCGGTACCCTGCACCATATAAATTATGATACTTTATTTTCATGAAAATAGTCTTTTTTAAACGCCCCAAACACAAGCAATTTACGTACAGGCCACGCTATTGGAACCCTGAAGCAGAGGAATTTGAAAAGCGGAAACGACAGCTTGACGGGGATGGCACGGAGGAAAGGACAGGTAAGGAAATGAAAGAGGACCTGAGGCAGCAGATGGATAAACAATGGCGACGGAAGCATGCTGCTGATAACGGCATAGGCTCTAATATGTGGATGAAGATATTTATCTATGCCCTGATCATATTTTTCGGAATCTATTTCATCTTCTTTACAGGATTTATTAATAATCTCGTTAGATTTTTTACAGAATAATGCCAGATATCATTAAACTACTTCCTGATGCTGTGGCGAACCAGATCGCTGCAGGTGAAGTTATTCAGCGGCCTGCTTCGGCAGCGAAAGAGCTGCTTGAAAATGCCGTCGATGCAGGAGCCGATGATATACAGCTCATTGTGAAGGATGCCGGACGGACACTCATCCAGGTCATCGACAATGGCTGTGGCATGTCTGTGACCGACGCCCGTATGAGTTTCGAACGCCATGCCACCTCCAAGATCAATGAGGCCAAAGACCTCTTTGCTATCAGAACACTGGGCTTCAGGGGTGAGGCACTGGCATCCATCGCCGCCATTGCACAGGTGGAGCTAAAATCAAAAAGAACAGAGGATGAGCTCGGAACAAAACTCACTGTCGAAGGCTCAAAATTTGTTGGCCAAAAGCCCTGTACCACAGCCAGCGGGACGATCATATCAGTAAAGAACCTCTTCTTTAATGTGCCCGCCCGCCGAAACTTCCTTAAATCCAATACAGTAGAGTTACGCCATATCACAGATGAGTTTCTACGGGTAGCCATGGTGAACCCAAATGTTTCATTCAGCCTGCAGGCCAATAATAAGCTTGTGTACCAATTAAAAAAGTCTGGGTTGAAAGAAAGGATCGTAGCCATCTACGGAAAGAACTATAAAGAAAAACTGATACCGCTTGAACAGGAATCAAGCATTGCCAATATCAGCGGATTCATCGGGAAACCCGAATTTGCCCGTAAAACACGGGGCGAGCAATATTTTTTCGTGAATAAACGCTTCATCAAACACCCCTACCTGCATCATTCTATTGACCAGGCATACCAGGAGCTGCTGCCAAATGATACTTACCCTTCCTACTTTATTTATATCGATACGGATCCGGAGAGAATAGACATCAACATCCATCCTACAAAGACGGAAGTCAACTTTCAGGACCAGCAGCATATTTATGCCATCCTGAAATCGGCCGTTCGCCAGGCATTGGGAAAATTTAATGTCAGCCCAACCATTGATTTCGAGCAGGAACAAAGCATCAGCTTCCGGCCGCACGATGGAGATATACCCATAAAGAACCCCTTTGAAAACCAGGGATCTGACTACAATCCCTTCGACAGACAAGACGCCTACCCTTCAAAGAAACCGGAATCAGAAAGGGAAAAGCTGAACAAACAAAACTGGGAGATGCTTTTTGATCAAAAGCAGGATATGGAGCAGGGTGAGGAAAGTGCACAGCAAGCCAGCCTCTCCATTGAGGAAAACAGTGGCAGTACAGGCAGCTTCCAATTCGGGAAGTATATTGTTACTGCAGCTTCATCCGGCATGATGCTGATAGAAATAAAAAGGGCACATGAACGTGTTTTGTACGACAGCTTTATGAGCAGGATGGAATCACGGACAAGTGCCAGCCAACAGGAGCTCTTTCCGCAACAAATAAGCTTTCCGCACAGCGAGGCGGAGATCGTCCGCGAGTTGAAGCCGGAGCTGGAGCTGCTTGGATTTAACATTAATGACCTTGGAAAAAATAATTTTGTGGTCTCCGGCGTTCCTGCAGGGACCGTAAACACAAATATCAAAGAGCTCTTAGAGAAGATACTTGATAATTATAAGAAAAACCTGCTCGACCTGGACCAGGATGTACGCTCAAACCTGGCCAAAGCCATGGCAGTGAATATGGCAGTGAAGCCGGATAAGAATTTCAGCACGGCAGAAATGGAAGCCATGATCAGTCAGCTGTTCAGTAGCAGCGTGCCTGAAACATCACCCACGGGAAAAGTGATCATACGCATCTTAAAGCAGGAAGATATTGAAAAGCTGTTTAAATAAATAAAAACATGAGTGGATTTCAGCAATATGGCAGAAGAGGATTTATGGGCATGCCCCCGGTGGTGATGAACCTGATCATTATCAATGCCATTTTCCTTCTGATAACATTTTTATTTCAGGAAAAGATAAGCATGTACAAGCTGCTTGGCCTTTTCTATCTGACTTCAGAAAATTTCAAGTCCTGGCAGTTTGTATCATATATGTTCATGCATGGCGACTTCACCCATCTGCTTTTCAATATGTTTGCCCTGTGGATGTTTGGCAGTGTGCTGGAGAACGTATGGGGCCCGAAGCGTTTTCTCACCTTTTATATGGTGACCGGCATCGGGGCCGGCCTGGTGCAATTGCTGGTTGCTTTTATCAGGATACAATCTCTTGAAGCAGTCATTGCTCCGGAGCAATTGCAAGAGATTTATGCCAATGGACATGAGCTGTGGCTGCAAGGCCAAACGTACTCTGATGAGGCCATGGCAGCCCTGCACCGCATCCTGAACATTCCAACTGTGGGTGCTTCAGGTGCTGTTTTCGGGATACTCCTTGCCTTCGGGATGCTGTTTCCAAACACCATGATATATGTTTTCTTTGCCATCCCCGTAAAGGCAAAGTATTTCGTGATCATCTACGGCGCACTGGAACTCTATTTCGGCGTCACCGGGACACAGGATGGCATCGCCCATTTTGCTCACCTCGGGGGGATGGTGTTTGGGTATTTTATGATAAAATACTGGAAGCAGAAAGGACTTTATTAGAATAACGAATAATGAACATGGAACATGGAATAATAAATAGGAGTTTAATTATCAGATTAACCAATTCAACTAATTCAACCAATTCAACTAATTCAACCAATTGAACCAATTCTATCAACAACAACCAAGACCAAATCCCATTGAAGACCTCAAGCGTTTTTTCAGGGACAGCAGCATATTGCCCAGGCTGATCATCATCAATGTCGGCATCTGGGTGCTTGTACAGCTGGTATTTGTTTTCGGGTGGGCATTTAATCGTGCTGACATTACCATTGAATGGAGCATACTGGAGTATTTTGCCCTTCCGGCAAGCCTTGAATCCCTCATGGTCCGGCCATGGACACTGATCAGCTATATGTTCCTCCATACCAGCTTCTGGCATATTCTTTTCAATATGTTGTGGTTATACTGGTTCGGAAAGATCTTTACACAATACCTCAACCAGCGGCAGCTGCTCTCCACCTACATCTTCGGTGGCCTGGCCGGAGGACTGCTTTACATCATCACATTTAACATCCTTCCGGTATTTGGAGAAGCCCTGCCAATGGCAAAAGCCCTTGGTGCCAGTGCTTCGGTAATGGGCATAGTGATGGCCATCTCCCTGTACGTGCCCAACTACACCATCAACCTTATTTTCTTTGGGAAGGTGAAAATATTTTACCTTGCCCTGGCCCTCTTCATCATCGACTTCTTCATGATCAGGCATGGCAATGCAGGTGGGCATATAGCACATATCGGCGGTGCAGTCTATGGCTTCTTATATGTATATTACCTGAAAAAAGGCAGGGACCTCAGCAAGCTCATGCCGCGTTTTAATTTTAAAGGAGCACGTAAAACCTTCCAGGGGAAAAAGAAAAAGCCTGAATTTACTTACAGCAAGCGGCCCGCAAGTGATGTAGAATACAATCGCAAGCGAGCCCACGACCAGAAGAAGATAGACCATATCCTGGACAAGATCAGCCATTCAGGCTATGAAAGCCTGACGAAAGAAGAAAAAGCAATATTATTTGACAGCAGCAATAAAAAATGACCTCATGAAAAAAAACATACTCTTAGCCTTTGCACTTGTGCTCATTACAAGCCTTACTTTTTCACAGGAAAATGAGCTTCATGCCTTTGAGCTGGACCACCAGGGCGTATATCCGGTAAAGAATTTTCTGGATAATCCATTGTTTGTTGACTATAACATCTCCTATGATTCGAGCCCGCAGAACGAGCCTACGGTGAGGATCAGCAGGGCCGATCCGAATGTTGTGGTGGCAGCCTGGCGTGATTTTCGCCTTGGGTGGACGGAGCCCAATGTTATACGTCGCATAGGATACTCCTATTCGCATGATGGCGGCCTCACCTGGTCGGACAGCCAGCTCCTCCCCGACCCAAACCCAAACCATCTGTCGCAGAGCGACCCCGTGCTGACCAGCGATGCGGCAGGGCATTTTTATCTTAGCTCCACATCACGGCAGCCCGTTACGAACTATAACAGAGAGATGCTACTATACAAATCGGTTGACAATGGAGAAACATTTGAGCTTCACGCCACGGCCGTACCCGGCAGCGGATACCAGGGAGAAGACAAAGAGTGGATATTCTGTGACCCCGTTGAAAGCAACAGCACCTACGATAATGTGATGATCGTATGGCGTAGCTTCGGGCCTGAGCCGATGATCAACTTCAGGAAGTCAGATGTAGGTGGCACAAACTGGGGGCCAACGGTTCATGTGAGTGACGGATACTGGGGACAGGGTGCTAATATAGCTACCGGAACCAACGGAGATATCTATGTTGTATGGCGCGACAATGGTGTAAAGTTCGACATGTCGTACAATGGGGGTGAATTTTTTATGGATGACACATATATCAGCAACTACAGCACACAGGCCAACAACTCATTTCCTTTCATTTGTGTTGACTATTCAGAGCAGGCCTCAAGAGGCAACATTTATGTTGTCTGGGCCGATAAGAGGACTGGTA
This sequence comes from Bacteroidota bacterium, assembly GCA_039714935.1. Taxonomy (GTDB): domain Bacteria; phylum Bacteroidota; class Bacteroidia; order Bacteroidales; family B18-G4; genus B18-G4. The sequence continues at coordinate 7,403 of JBDLIJ010000043.1, forward strand.
CGGATGATATCTGGTTCCAGCGATCTACTGACTATGGCGCTTCATGGCTATCTCAGCCCATCATGGTCAATGATGTGGAATTAAACCATCAGTACTGGCCGGCCATACAGTGTGATGAAAATGGCAGGATCGTGGTCGTCTTCTATGATGAACGTGAAGGCCCATACGATATCAATGCTTACCTGGCATATTCTGATGACCAGGGTAACACCTGGACAAACACAAAGCTCAGCAATGAAAGCTTCAGCGCCAACACGCCCAACAGCAATGTACGCTTCGGCGACTATATTGGCATTGACACCTACGATGGCAAGATCATTCCTGTATGGACAGACGACAGGGAAGGCAGCTTCAACCAGGAGATATATACCGCTGTTGTTGATATCCCGATCTCAGTAGCTGAAAACAAGATCAGGAATGAGGCTTTTACACTTTATCAGAATTATCCAAACCCCTTCTCCGGACAAACAACAATTCATTTCGACCTGAATGAACAGATGCATGTCAGGGCTGAGATCTTCAATGCTGCCGGCCAGCTGGTTGCAGTAGCTGCTGATGCAGTGATGGGAGCCGGAAAGAAACAGATCAACTGGGATGGCACAGGATCAGGAAGAGGGATCTATTATTTAAAGCTGTCATCCGACAAAGCAGTCTCCTATTTAAAGATGACCCTCAGATAAGAAAGAGCATTCAATGAGCAGAAAGCCCGGCAAAAAAAGAAGCAATATCCTGAGCAGCCTTTTATGGCTGATCAACCTGGTGCTGGCATTCGCATTGCTGGCTTCCTACCTGGCGGCTTATGTAAACCCCGAAATAACAACTATTTTTGCGTTTCTCGGATTGGCATATCCTTACCTTCTCGGAATCAACGTATTATTTGTCTTGCTCTGGATCATCAAAGGGAGGAGAAAGCTGTTTTTATCCCTCATTGTGATCCTCATTGGCTATAATCATATCCATGACCATATTCAGATCATGCCCGGTAGAGAGGCCTCCGAAGAGCAGGACATCATCAAAGTACTTAGCTACAATGTACAGAATATGGCCCATAGCAACATTGGCCGCAAAGATGACAGCGTAAGGGATAAGGTATTCGGATTCCTCAGGTCTCAGAAAGCAGATATTGCCTGCCTGCAGGAGTTTTCTGCTATGGGAAAGGATACCCTGCAAATGTCGCTGACAGACTTTCCCGATGCTTTCTATATAAATTATAATCCAAAAAAAGATTACCGTATTGATGCGCTCATCATCCTGACCAGGATACCATATCATAATTCAGGATCGCTCTCCGTTCCCGGTGAATACCACAATTTCGGAATCTTTATAGATATCATTCAGGACGGGGATACCATCAGGGTGTACAACCTGCATCTGGAGTCGATAAGGCTGCAGCATGAAGACTATCAGTTTGTGGAGGACGTAAGCAAGGGACAGGCAGAGAAAGAAACTTTTGAAGAAGGGTCTAAAAGCATTCTCAGGAAGCTTCATAATGCCTATCAGCTCAGGGCTAAACAAACGGCAGTGATCGTTGCAAGCCTTGATCAGTGCCCCTACCCTGTAATTATATGTGGCGATTTTAATGATACGCCGCTTTCATATGCAAAGCATAATATTTCTGCCGGCTTAAAAGACGCATTTGTACAGGCAGGCCATGGCATGGGCAACACCTTTGCCGGCAACCTCCCTCCCCTGCGCATTGATTTTATCCTCCATTCAGATGTGTTTACATCCTATGAATTTGAGGTGCATAAAACGAGCTTATCTGATCATTACCCGGTGAGCGTTTATTTAGGTTTTAGGTTTTAAGTTTTGGGTTTTGGGTTTTAGGTTATGAATTTGGGATTGTAAATTGTAGATTTATGGAGCTGAAGTTGATTTCTGATTTTGTGCCTACCGGCGATCAGCCGGAAGCCATACAACAGCTGACGGAGGGTATACTGCGGGGTGATCAGGCACAGGTGCTCCTGGGTGTAACCGGATCGGGGAAGACATATACCATTGCCAATGTGCTGAAAGAGCTGAACAGACCCGCCCTGGTGCTCAGCCATAATAAAACACTGGCAGCGCAATTATACGGTGAGTTCAAACAATTTTTTCCTGAAAATGCCGTCGAATACTTTGTTTCCTATTATGATTACTACCAGCCGGAAGCATATATTCCTGTAACAAACACTTATATTGAAAAAGACCTTTCCATCAATGAGGAAATTGACAAGCTCAGGCTGAGTACCTCCTCCAGCCTGCTTTCGGGCAGGAAAGATGTGATCGTGGTCTCATCTGTATCCTGCATCTATGGCATCGGAAACCCTGACGATTTTACACGCAATGTAACAAGGGTGAAGGTGGGCGAAAAGGTCAGCCGTAACAAATTTCTTTTCCAACTGGTCAATAGTCTGTATTCCCGTACAGAAAGTGAATTCAGCCGGGGCCGTTTCCGGGTGCGGGGCGATACCATTGACATCTACCCTGCTTATGCTGATTTTGCCTTCAGGATCATATTTTTCGGAGAAGAGGTTGAGAGCATTGAAACCTTCGATCCTGTGAACAATAAAGGGATGACCAGTCTGGATACAGCGAATATTTATCCTGCCAACATATTTGTCACCTCCCAGGATAAGATGAAGGATTCAATATATGAGATCCAGGATGATATGGTCAGGCAAGTTGCCTATTTCAAGGAATCAGGCGGACACCTGGAGGCCAAACGGCTTGAGGACAGGGTTTCTTACGACTTAGAGATGATGAGAGAGCTGGGGTATTGCTCAGGGATTGAGAACTATTCAAGATATTTTGACGGCCGTGAGCCTGGTTCCAGGCCATTCTGCCTGATCGACTATTTCCCTGACGATTTTATCGTGGTCATTGACGAGAGCCATGTCACCCTTCCACAGCTCAGGGCCATGTATGGAGGCGACAGATCACGAAAGCAAACCCTCGTCGAGCACGGCTTCAGGCTGCCTTCAGCCATGGACAACCGCCCGCTTAAATTCGACGAATTTGAAAGAGTTACCAATCAGACCATCTACGTGAGTGCTACCCCTGCCGACTATGAACTGCAGCGTGCCGAAGGCGTCGTGGTAGAACAGCTGATCAGGCCCACAGGCCTGCTCGACCCTGAGATTGAGGTAAGACCCGCCGCCAACCAGGTTGATGACCTGATGGAGCAGATAGATACCGTGATCAAAAAAGGAGATCGGGTACTGGTGACCACACTGACCAAAAGGATGGCAGAAGAACTGACCAAATACCTGTTGAACCTGAATGTCAAATGCCGATATATCCATTCCGAGGTAGATACCCTTGACAGGGTGGAGATCCTGCGTGGCCTGAGGCTGGGTGAATTTGATGTGCTGGTAGGCGTAAACCTTTTGCGCGAAGGCCTCGACCTTCCGGAGGTAGCCCTGGTAGCCATTCTGGACGCTGACAAGGAGGGTTTCCTGAGATCGGAGAGATCATTGACCCAGACAGCAGGCCGGGCAGCCAGAAACCTGGAAAGTAAGGTGATCATGTATGCCGATAAGATCACGGACTCAATGCAGAAGACCATCGACGAAACAGACAGAAGGAGAAATATACAACTCAGGTATAATGAGAAGCATAATATCACGCCCAGGACAATCAAAAAGTCGGTTGAGGCCATTATGGGACAAACAGCTGTTGCCGATAAAAACCGTCCTGGTTCTGATTCCTATATAGAAAAATCAAATGCTGATATTGCCGCCGACCCGGTCATAAAGTACATGGATGAAACGCAGCTGGCGAAAGCCATCACAAGGACAAGAAAAGAAATTGAAAGAGTCGTTAAGGATCTTAATTTTGTGGAAGCGGCCAGGCTCAGGGATGAAATGATCGAAATGGAAAGACTGCTGGGAGAAATGAAAAATAAATAGACAGATGCATAAGAATAATGAAATATTAGAATTGATCTGGATGGCCATCAAGGCCTCCGTCCCTGCCGGAGAAGCCATTCTCAAGGTGTACGGAACGGAGTTTAGCGTTGACACAAAATCAGATGACAGCCCCCTGACACGGGCAGATACGGATGCGCACATGATCATCACAGATCATCTTGAAAAAACCAATATTCCCATCCTGAGCGAGGAAGGAAAAGACATTCCTTACGAAGAGCGGAAAGACTGGTCATTATTCTGGATGGTAGACCCCCTGGATGGCACCAAAGAGTTTGTGAACAGGAATGGGGAGTTTACGGTTAACATTGCCTTGATCCGGGATCATTATCCTGTTGCAGGGGTGATCTACATACCTGTTACGGATGAGCTCTTTGTCGGGGCGCCCGGCATGGGAACCATGAAATTTTCAGGAGTGATACATAGCCTGGCAGAAGTATCAGATATACATGCGTTCATCAAAAAAGGCACATCCCTGCCTGAAAGGCAAAGCAGGGAGCTATATACCGTTGTCTGCAGCCGTTCGCATATGTCGGCCGAGACCGAAGTATTTATTGAAGAGCTGAAAGGCAAGCATGGCGAGCTGGACTTTGCTTCCCGCGGAAGCTCACTGAAGCTCTGCATGGTGGCCGAAGGCAAGGCAGATATCTATCCGCGCTTTGCCCCTACCATGGAATGGGATACCGCTGCCGGGCAGGCCATAGCTGAAAATGCCGGTGCCACAGTCAATAATGCCAATACACACACCCGCCTCAGGTATAACAAAGAAAATCTCCTGAACCCCTGGTTTATTGTGAAAGCCTAAGCTGACAACAATAAAAAAGGCCGCCCTTTTGAGGCAGCCTTTTATTTTTTGTACGGGAAATATTATTCCGCAGCAGGTTCAACCTTGATAAGCTCAACCTCGAATACCAGTGTTGAGTACGCAGGTATGGAACCACTGTCGCGTGATCCGTATGCAATTTCTGAAGGAATCACCAGTGTGGCTTTGCCGCCTTCGTTCATCATGGCAATGGCTTCGTCCCATCCTTTGATGACCTGGCCTACACCCAGCCTGAAGCTGAATGGTTCGCCCTTGTCAAGTGAAGAATCGAATTTTGTACCGTCGAGCAAGGTACCTGTATAATGCACAGTTACAGTATTGCCTGGCATGGCCTTTTCACCTGTTCCTTTTTCTGTTTCAATATAATACAGTCCGGAAGCAGTAGGCATGACATTGATGTTATTGTCGGCAATGTACTTGTCACGAAGTGATTTTTCATCGTTTTTCCGCTGATCTTCCAATGCTTGCTGTTGAGCTTGTTTTTCAGCTCTTTCCTTGTCATAAGCTTCTTTCGAGCGCATTGATACCAGTTCTACATCGTATATGATCGTAGAATATGCAGGGATCATCTGTCCTTTGGCTTCAGCACCATAAGCAATCTGATGAGGAACAATGAGCCTGGCTTTACCACCTTTTTTCATCATCCCTACACCCTCTTCAAGTCCGGGGGTATCAAAGTTCTGACCATATTGGTACTCGAACGGCTCTCCACGGTCTTCAGAAGAAAAGATCTTTGTGCCATCAACGAGTGTAACCGTCAGGTTAACAGAAACCATTTCTTCGGCTTTTGGGTTGCTGCCACTGCCTTTCTTTTCTTCAATGAAGATCAGGCCTGAGGCAAGAGGCTCGGTCGTAATATTATTGGTTTGGAGGTATTCAGCCAATTTAGCTTCTGACTCAACTTTGGCATTCTCAAGTGCTGCTGCATCTGCTGCTTCCTTTTCTTCCTGAGTCTGAAAATCATGAAGTTTTACTTCAAATGTCAGTGTCTCACCCGCTTCAATAAATGGTGGAAGCGTCGGGGCACGGGCAATAACGAGAAAGAAGGAGTCGGCACTCATCTTAAAGCTGGCACTGTCGCCGCGGCTCATCATCATAATACCTTCAAAAAGATCACCTTCGAAGAAGGATGAGTCGAGTGGAAAGGTTAATCCGCCGGGAACATTCTTACTGTCGAAAAGTACGGTGTCCTCAGTACCGTAAAACATATCAATGGTAATGAAATCGCCAACAGCTGGATGATCACCATCATTCTGCTCGTAAAATTTATATACCAATCCAGTATCTGCTGTCTTATAATCATTTCCACAGGAAGTAATCATAAAAGCGGCCAACAGAAGAACCGCAAGATTTCGTAAATAATTCATCTTGTTAGTTTTAATTTATTTGATCATTTAGTTCCAGTAATGTAATATCATATATCAGGGTGGCTTTACCCGGAATCTCATTGTCATCCCCAACCAGCCCGAAAGCGAGGTGCGAAGGTATGATAAATTTTGCTTTGTCTCCAACATTCAGTAATAAAATGCCTTCTTCCAAACCACTGACCACCTCCCCCTTACCAATCAGAAAAGACATCAGCCCGTCTTCAGAGGCAGTATAGACGACATCTCCGGTTATAAGGCTCAAGGTATAATCCAGCACGGCTAGCTTGCCTTTCACCGCTTCAGGGCCTTTCCCTTTTTCATATATCATGTAGCGCAAACCACTACCCGTCTCCGCCATATCCCATTTATAACGGCGTAGAAAATCTTCAATATGCTGCTCCTCCGTTTTCACAGCATGCCTGTTTGCCTCCAGCAGGGGTTGTTTAAGTGCTTTTTTGCTCAGGGGTTTTGAGGACTCTGTTTCATTGCGGCAGGCAGACAGTAGTCCTGAGAACAGGAAAAGGAGTAACAATATAGTGTATGATCGTCTCATCAGCAGCATATTTATTGCCCGGTCTTACTGAGAAGACGCTGTTTATACGCGGGAAGGAGGCCTTCCAGCTTTTTTATCGTCTGCTCCAGGTTTTCGTATGAATCGCCACCTGCGGCATTCTTATGGCCACCACCCTTAAAATGATCCCTGGCAACTTCATTAACAGAAAAGTCCCCTTTGGAACGAAATGAAAGCCTGATCCTGCCTTTTCTTTCTGTCAGCAGGATCGCCATCGTAATACCTTCAATAGAAAGTGCATAATTCACAATTCCCTCTGTATCACCCACCTGATAATGAAAAGTGTCGAGGTCTTTACGGGAAAGCGCAATATAAGCTGTGGCATAATCTTTAAGCACAACCAGCTTCTCTCCCAGGGAATATCCCAGGAGCCGCAACCTGTCTTCTGAAAATGTATCATACACCATGCGGTGTATCCATTCGGCATCGATGCCTGTCTCCAGCAATTTCGCAGTTATACTGAAGGTTTCCGGACGATTGCAGGCAAAGCTGAAAGAGCCTGTATCCGTCATGATACCAACGAAAAGGCAGGTCGCAATATCCCTGTCGGGGATAAATGCGGGATCTATTTGCAGAAAAAACTCGTACAGGAGCTCAGAGGTAGAAGAGGTCTCTGTGGTTGACACAACATATTTGAACTCTTCAGTGGCCGGGTCCGGATGATGATCGATCATGATCATGCTTGCCTCCGCATTTCTCAAAACATCCTGCAAGATGCCTGAACGATGTATGGCATTATAATCAAGGCAAAAAACAGTTTCGACGTTCTCAAGCGCCTGCTTTGATTGTTTCCTGTCACGCTCATACACAATGATATTCTCGTTTCCGGGCAACCACGAAATAAATTCAGGATATAGATTCGGAACAAGCAGATAAACTTCTTTATCAAGCTTTTTCAGGAAATGAAAAAGAGCCAGAGAAGAGCCAATGGCATCCCCATCCGGGTTTGTATGTGTTGTAATAAGGATTTTATCGCTTCTGCTGATAAGCTCCTTTATTTTAGTAATATTATTGAATTTCAATCAAATAGGTTTAGTATAACGAATAAGTTGCGCTAAATTAATCAAAAGATAAGCTCGATAAGCTAACGAAAGACATATATTATTATTTTTGCGCATCATTAATTTAATATTTAAGATATGAGTAAGAACAAAACTTTGATTATGATCAAGCCCACAGCAGTGCGCAAAGGGTATATCGGTCCCATTATGGGTAAGATTGCTGAAGGTGGGTTCAAAATAAAGGCTATGAAGTATACAAAGCTAAGCCTGGATCAGGCAAAAGCCTTCTATGCAGTACATAAAGACCGTCCCTTCTACGGTGAACTTACGGAGTTTATGTCATCAGGACCCATCGTAGCCGCGATACTTGAAAAAGAAAACGCAGTTGAAGCCTGGCGAAATTTTATTGGCGCCACCAATCCTGCAGAAGCAGCCGAAGGCACTATCAGGAAGCTGTATGGAACGTCTTTAGGAGAAAATGCAGTTCATGGTTCAGATAGTGATGAAAACGCCGGTATAGAAGGTAATTTCTTCTTTTCAGCTACAGAAAGACACTAAGTTCACTCATTCGGCAAATATTCGCTGAATGAACCATCTTTATAAAAAATTACGATCTTTTCAATCGTAGATGAGCCGGTTGGGTGTTTAGTCCTACCGGTTTTTTCTTTTTTAGACCCTTGCACGGACTTTTCATCATCACTTTTGCTGCTAAGGTACTCAGGAGGGTCTTCTTCTTTTGGTATTAAGTCAAGCTGGGTATCCTTCACAACGGCTTCGGGCAAAACACTCATATCCTCAAGAAGCATTTTTCCTCTTCCGGTAAGCAGCCATTCTGGATTTATATCGGGAAACCGTAAAATCACTTTTGTAATAAAATCAAGACTTGGTTTGTTCCTTCCCGACAAAACATGAGAGACACTGGAGCGCTGCACACCAATCTCATCAGCGAACTGAGATGAACTCAATTCCTTCAATTTTATGACTTGTGTTAACCTGTCAAGCATTGTTTACAAAAGTAAATCTAATACATACTAGCTTCACAAATGTACAAAATTTATCGTTTACATGTGTAATTAAATTGCGAATTACATTTGTAAACACACATGCAGTTATTAGCAGAGTGTTCTATATGGCTATAATACTGTGCTTTAAGTATAATATTGCCTACAAGGACAGAGGACATTAAAATCTTTTAAATATATTGTTTATATAAACCTCCTAACTAGCTGACTTTTAAGCTTTATTACTATCTTAACACATATCTGAACGAATCAGTTTACAAATGTGTCGTATTGCTTTTGGGATTAAATATAGTATACAATTGTAATCTATTTGAAGTCACTCTCTCTCAGTCGTATACAGATTATATGTAAATATAGAAATTACATTTGTAATTCCTTCTATTAATTATCCAAATGTAAATTTTAGAGCAGATTTGTGGGGAAATATTATAAATCTGAGGGTCTATCCTATTTCCAGAATGCTGAACTTTTGATTGCGGAATTCGAATGAATCTCCGGGCTTCTTTCCCTCTATGGCTTTGAAGAAAGGTACGGCTGGAGAAATTACAAAGTACTCCTCCCCTTCCAATTCGAGTTTACCCAATCCAACAGAAATGAAAATTTTCCGGGTGTCGGTGATAACGATCGCTCCGAATGATGCAAGTGTGTGTTTTTTTTCTGTACCAATCTTTTCCAGGACCATACGTTGCTCAAGGATCTTTTGCAATTGCTGTCCAAACATATCACGTTTTCGTAATAGTTGTGCACGATAAGAATCGTAGCGATCCTTCGGCTGCCCATAGTCATTGGCACTCTGTTGTGCTTCTTCCATCACTTTCTTTAAGGAGTCGGTCCGCTCATCAATCTCTGCAATGCATGCTTGCAACAGCTCTTTCTTTATGCTAAGTATGTTCATAAGTTTCGGGAAATCATATAAATATAAGAAAATGAATGGCAAATTCAAAATATTATAAGAAATTTGCAAAAATAATAATTTGCTATTTATTAGTATTCTGTTGAATTATAAGCACTTAAGCATTCCTTATGACTGACGACCAACAAGCCATCGAGCAGAAAAAGCAAATCCTTGAATTGCTGACTGTCTCAAATGAATTTTGTATGTTCATTGAAAAATCATACGACTACAGCAAGGCAGAAATTTTTCAGTATATGCACAGGATGGCACCCCTGCTCTATCTGAAGGGCTCTCTTTTACCTGAGCTGGAGATTGAAAACCCTGATGCCTATGAAAGGTATGTTACCGAGGAAGTATGGGAAAGCATCTTTAACGAGCTAAGGAACACCTTTGGTAAAGACGATCTGTTCTGGTTCATTAATGAACCTGGGTTTAACGGTGACGAGATCACGAAAGGCAGTATGGCCGAGCATCTTACAGATATTTACCAGGATCTTAAAGACTTCGTATTTCTATATAGCAAGAACACGCACGATTCCATATTAAACGCTGTGTTTGAGTGCCGCAAACTCTATCATACCAATTGGGGATATAAGATCATCAGACTTCAGAAAAATATCCACCACCTTTTGTATCAGGATCAAATTGAAAGCGAATATCCGGAATTGTAGTTGAACAAGTTCAACTTGTTGAACTGGTTGAACTTGTTGAATTGGTTGAACTTGTTGAATTGGTTGAATCCACCTTCGCAATGCTACGGCGGACAAAGTTGGTTGAATTGCTTGTAAACTAACACCCAACTACAATCCAT
>JBDLIJ010000044.1:0-17532 GCA_039714935.1 Bacteroidota bacterium
TCTGAATACTCTAAGTACTTTAAATACTCTAAATACTCTAAATACTTTAAATACTTTAAATACTCTAAGTACTTCAAATACTCTAAGTACTTTTTCGTAACTTTACCAATAATTATTTAAGTAGCAAGCTTTTCTGGAGGCAGAAAGATACGATTGATGGATATACAAGCAATTAAACAGCGATTTGGGATCATTGGAAACTCGGCCTTGCTGAATCGTGCGATCGATATTGCTAATCAGGTGGCACCCACAGACCTGACGGTGCTGATAACAGGTGAGAGTGGCGTTGGGAAAGAAGCATTCCCTAAGATCACTCACCAGCAAAGCTCACGTAAGCACGGACCATATATTGCAGTGAACTGCGGAGCAATTCCCGAAGGAACAATTGATTCAGAACTGTTCGGCCATGAAAAAGGCTCATTCACCGGAGCTCATGAGGCCAGAAAAGGATATTTTGAAGTAGTAAATGGCGGAACCATCTTCCTTGATGAAGTAGCTGAACTGCCCTTGTCGACACAGGTAAGGCTCCTCAGGGTGCTGGAAAGTGGTGAGTTCATGAAAGTGGGATCATCCAAAGTGATTAAAACTGATGTAAGGGTGGTGGCTGCTACAAATATAAATATTCCGGAAGCCATACGTAGCGGCAAATTTCGTCAGGATCTGTATTACAGGCTGAACACCGTACCGATCTTTATTCCATCACTACGTGAAAGGAAAGATGACATCCATCTGCTTTTCAGGAAGTTCGCTTCCGATTTTGCAGAGCGATACCGCATGCCTTCCATACAACTTGATGAGAGTGCAAAGCGCCTGTTGGAAGAATATCGCTGGCCCGGGAATGTCCGTCAGCTTAAAAATATTACGGAGCAAATCTCCATTATTGAAGAAAACAGACAAGTAGCTGCTGCCGTATTACGCAGATATCTGCCATCAGGCCAGTTTAATGAACTCCCCGTATTGTACAAGAAGGAAGGCGAAGACAAGGAATTTTCTGAAAGAGATCTGTTATACAAGGTCCTCTTCGACATGAAAAAGGATATTCATGACCTGAAAAAGGTAGTCAGTGGTATCACAAAAGAAGGTGCGATCAGCCCGGAAGTAAAAAATCAGGAATCCATGCTGATCGATCGACTGGATGATAACCTGCAGGAGCTTGATGAGATCAGGGATGACATAGAGATTCACCAGGCTGCGAAGATTGAGACTTTTGAAGAACCTATACATCCGTCAGAGATTGTTGAAGAGCCATTGTCTTTGCAGGAAAAAGAGATCGATATGATCCGTAAAGCATTGAAAAGGCATAATGGTAAACGAAAGAATGCAGCCAAGGAGCTTGGAATATCTGAAAGGACCCTATACAGAAAGATAAAGGAATTTAACATTGAATAATTGAAAACTAGATTTTATAGATCAGCATACAGGAGTGTTGCAGTCCTGATAATATTTTCCGGCCTGCTGCTGTGGATCACCTCATGTGGGGTGTATTCTTTTACCGGAGCTTCGATTTCTCCGGAAACAAAAACAGTTTCAATAGAGAGATTCCCTAATAATGCCCTCACTGTTGAGCCTACGCTTAGCCAGAAATTTACTGATGCCCTTCGTGATAAATTTGTGAATGAAACCAGTCTTGTGTTAATGAATAAGGGTGGTGATCTGCAGCTTGAGGGAGCAATTACCGGCTACCGTACCAGCCCGGTAGCCATCCAGGGCAATGAAAGGGCTGCCTTTAACAGGCTTACCATCACCGTAGAAGTGACTTTCGTGAATACCATCGACGACAGCAAAAGCTTCAAAAGCAACTTTTCACGCTTTGCCGAATATTCCAGCACTCAAAATCTTGGTGAAGTGCAGGAAGGGCTTATTGATGAGATCAATGAAATATTGATACAGGACATTTTTGATAAGGCAGTAGTAAACTGGTAATCAATAAATAATAATGGATACGCAGGAGTTTATATCATACGTGGGTGATCCCGGGAAACTTGGAAAAGATAGCCTGGCTGATATTGAGTCGCTTGCAAAAGAATTCCCCTACTGTCAGAGCCTCAAGATCCTGCACCTCCTCAACCTGAGGATGATCAATCATGTGATGTATTCCGAGCAGCTTAAGTCGACGGCTGCACATATTGCAGATAGAAAACGCCTGAAAGAACTGACCAATGCGCTGAGAGAACCCCCCGCCCCCCACACCCCGTCCTCCGACCCCCGCCCCCCGTCCCCCGTCCCTCGTCCCCCGTCCCCCAATGATCACCCCCCTGAGGAACCAATAGTACCCACTATTGAAATTGACGAGGAAAGCCGCCTGAGAGCCCTGAAAGAAATAGTGGAAAGCAGGCTGAGAGAGATTACCGGTGAAAAGGAAACCCCACCAGAAGAAGAAAGCAGCAAAGAGGAGCTGATAGATAGATTTATCAGGGATGAGCCTTCCATCACCAGGGCGAAAGCTGACTTCTTTGACCCGGTAAAAGTTGCCAGAAGCAGCAAGCAAGAGCAAGAAGGGATGGTGAGTGAAACCCTGGCACGCATACATGTACAGCAGGGCAACATGGAGAAGGCCATAGAAATTTATCGCAAATTAAGTTTGAATTTCCCGGAAAAAAGTGCTTACTTTGCAGCCCAAATTAAAAAAATCAGTACTGAAAACTAAATTATTACAACAATGGGCTTATATATTCTCATATCAGTTTTGATCCTCATGATAAGTGCACTCATTATACTTGTGGTGCTTGTACAAAACAGTAAAGGCGGTGGCCTTGCTTCAAACTTTTCAGGATCGAACCAATACATGGGCGTAAGGAAAACTGCCGACTTCCTTGAGAAAGCAACCTGGACACTCGCTATCGCATTGCTCGTGCTCAGCCTGGCATCAATCTTTGTGATCCCTAAAAGCAGCACAACGATCAATAATGCCACTCAAATTGAAGAACGTGCCGGCGATCCCCTGCCTGTACCTGCAACACCTGGCCCAACACAGGGCGAAGAGTAGGCGTTGCCCTGATAATATTTCGACAGGGTGGAAAAATATTAAAATGTCAGAATGTCATACTTTCTGACATTTTTTTTTGTTTTTCTGCTTTGGCACAAAATGTGACTGGCAAGAAAGTATATTTCTAACAACTTATTTAATCGATAAAAATAAATAGTATGGCAAAGTTGAATATCAAACCATTAGCAGACAGAGTGATCATCGAAGCTTCTGCTGCTGACGAAAAAACAGCCGGTGGGATCATCATTCCCGATACTGCTAAAGAAAAACCCCAGAAGGGTGTTGTGGTAGCTGTAGGACCCGGAACAAAAGACCAGCCACTTACTGTGAAAGAAGGCGATACCGTACTTTATGGTAAATATGCAGGCACAGAGATCAGCTATGACGATAACCAATACCTGATCATGCAGGAAAGCGATATTGTAGCAATAATCTAATTTAAAATAACCTTTATAAACTAAAGTATCATGGCAAAAGATATCATTTTTGACCTTAAGGCCAGGGACGGACTCAAGCAAGGTGTTGACGCACTGTCGAATGCCGTAAAAGTTACCCTCGGACCAAAAGGACGTAATGTCATTATTGAAAAATCATTCGGATCACCCTCTATCACTAAAGATGGTGTTACCGTTGCAAAAGAGATTGAACTCGAAGACAATGTAGAGAACATGGGTGCCCAGATGGTGAAGGAAGTAGCTTCTAAAACCAATGACCTGGCCGGCGACGGAACAACCACCGCAACAGTTCTTGCACAGGCAATTGTGAATACAGGACTGAAAAATGTTACTGCAGGTGCCAACCCAATGGACCTGAAAAGGGGTATTGACAAAGCAGTTGTTGCGATCATCAAAAACCTCAAAGCACAGACCAAGGAAATTGGCGATAATAGCGAGAAGATAGAACAGGTGGCCTCCGTTTCTGCAAATAACGATATCGCAATCGGCAAACTGATCGCCGAAGCAATGGGTAGAGTGAAGAAAGAAGGCGTGATCACCATCGAAGAAGCTAAAAGCATCGAAACATATGTAGATGTGGTTGAAGGAATGCAGTTTGACCGTGGTTATATCTCTCCTTACTTTGTTACCGACACCGAGAAGATGGAAGCAGTTTACGAAACACCATATATTCTCATCTACGACAAGAAGATATCAGTAATGAAAGACCTTCTTCCTATTCTGGAAAAAGCTGCACAAAGCGGCAGGCCGTTGATCATCATTGCTGAAGATATTGATGGTGAAGCACTGGCAACACTTGTGGTAAACAAAATCAGAGGATCTCTCAAAGTAGCAGCAGTGAAAGCTCCGGGCTTCGGCGACAGGAGAAAGGAAATGCTCGAGGATATCGCCGTACTTACTGGTGGTACAGTTATCTCTGAAGAAAAAGGATATAAGCTGGAAGATGCAGATATTGAATATCTGGGCGAAGCAGAGAAGATTGCTATTGACAAAGAAAATACAACCATCGTTAGCGGTAAAGGCGATAAAGAAGCCATTGACGCAAGGGTGAAAATGATCAAAGCACAGATCGAAACCTCTACCTCAGACTACGATAAGGAAAAACTGCAGGAAAGGCTTGCTAAGCTTGCCGGTGGTGTTGCCGTTATCTATGTTGGTGCTGCCAGCGAAGTAGAAATGAAAGAGAAAAAAGATCGTTTTGATGATGCACTGAATGCAACCAGGGCTGCTATCGAAGAGGGTATCATCCCGGGCGGTGGCGTTGCCTACCTCAGGGCTGTTGACTCAATCAATGGGCTGGAAGCTGAAAACGACGACGAAGAAACTGGTATTGCCATTATCAAAAGGGCACTGGAAGAACCACTTCGCCAGATTGTGGAAAATGCCGGCATGGAAGGCTCTGTTGTTGTACAGAAAGTAAGGGAAGGCAAAGATGACTTTGGCTTTAACGCCAGGACTGAAGTGTACGAAAACCTTTTTAGCTCAGGTGTTATCGACCCCACCAAGGTTGCACGCGTTGCCCTGGAGAATGCTGCTTCAATTGCAGGTATGCTCCTTACAACCGAATGTGTCCTTGCTGAGCATGTCGACGAAAATGCAGCAGCAGCAATGCCTCCGGCAATGCCAGGCGGCATGGGCGGCGGCATGCCGGGCATGATGTAGAAATACCAGGTGCCCGATACAAGGTACCCGGTATCTGACACCCAAAACCTTATAAAGGTCTGCTGAAAGGCAGGCCTTTTTTTATTGACCAGTATACCCTTCAAGTTGCAGAAACTCAAAACTCAAAACTCAATCCTCAAAACTTTTATACCTTTACGGTACAATATTTGCAAAATAAGATCGTATTCTAGATATAAGGCTATGAAAAAACTAGTAACACTACTGATCGTATTATGTACCGGAATTACACTGCTTGCCCAGGTTGGCACAGTTACAGGAACAGATCGTATACCGGTTAATGTAAATACCAACCTTATTACCTTCCAGGAGGTTGTGCAGTTGGAGGGTACCAAAGCCGAACATTTTAACCGCGCCAGTGAGTGGCTCCATCATTATTATAAACAACCTGTGTATGTTACAGAGGTAAGGGAGGCATCAACAGGCCTCATCAAGGGCAAACATCAGTTTGAACTATTCTTTTATGAAGATGATGTTAAAAAGCGTGCCGGTATGATCAAATACTACTTCAAGATAGAGTGTAAAGACAACCGCTATCGCTATACGCTTGATCATTTCATGCTCACCCAAAATTCAAAATACCCATGTGAACGCTGGCTCGATGTCAGCCATCGTGATTACAATGAGCAATGGCCAAAATACCTTGAGCAGATACGTGCTTATGCCCTCGACGACTTTGGCACCAACCTCAAAGAATATATGATCCCACCGATAGTTGTTGAGGAAGAGGAATGGTAAGCCTTTAGGTGTTAGGTGTTGGATGTTAGGTTTTAGGTTTTTGGTTTTGGTTTTTCGGTGTTAGGTTGGGAAGTCCAGGAGTTCAACAAGTATAGGGGTTAATGTATTTGAAGCTACTGCTGCTGCAAGTAAAAGGGACTTTGCAAAAACTACTCAGCGTCGGTTAAGGCAGAAATAACATTCAACACTCAAGCTAACACCTAAAACCTAAAACTTATTTGGATTATCTTTGCATGCGTTATGCAAAAACAACAGATAAGGAAAGGCTTTTCAAAGCTGAATAAGGATCAAAAGATCGACCTTACAGCCAGCTACTTTGAAAATCCGGCAGAAGCAGCCCGTGAGTTAAAATCATACTGGCATGAAAATGCCAATATTCAAAAGCGGCTGGATGAGTTTGCCGAAAATACCATATCCAACTTTTTCTTTCCCTATGGCATAGCCCCCAACTTTGTGATCAATGGCAATATGTATCTTGTGCCTATGGTGATTGAGGAAAGCTCTGTGATCGCAGCTGCCTCAAATGCAGCCAAATTCTGGTCGGAACGTGGTGGGTTTCATGCCGAGGTGCTGTCAATGACTAAGATTGGGCAGGTTCACTTCATCTGGGAAGGGGATGTAGAAAATTTACGATCAGCCATGCCCGCAATTCGGGAAAAACTGATCCGGGAAACCAATGGCATTACTGAGAATATGCGTGAAAGAGGTGGTGGCATCCTGGATATTGAGCTGATCGACATGAGTGACAAGATCGACAATTACTACCAGCTTAAGGCCAGCTTTGAAACCGTTGATAGCATGGGCGCTAACTTTATCAACTCCTGCCTGGAAGAATTTGGGCAGCTGTTGAAAAGATTCCTGAAGGAAGATGGGCGCTTCAGCGGAAAAGAAGAAGAGTGTGAGATCATTATGGCTATCCTTTCTAACTACACACCTGAATGCCTTGTGAAGACATGGGTGGAATGCGATATAGAGGAATTCGCAGAAATGGACCGTAATCTCAGTGCAAGGCAGTTCGTAGATAAGTTTGAAAGAGCCGTTCGCATCGCTCAGGAAGATGAATACCGGGCCACGACACATAATAAAGGCGTTATGAATGGCATTGATGCTGTCGTGCTTGCTACCGCTAACGACTTCAGGGCCATTGAGGCCTGTGCCCATACCTACGCTGCAAGGAACGGTAAATATGCCTCACTGACTGATGTGAGCCTTGAAAATGGGAAATTTCGTTATGAGCTAAACGTACCACTGGCCCTGGGAACAGTGGGCGGACTGACAAGCCTCCACCCACTGGCGAATTTTTCGCTTGAATTACTGAATAATCCGGGAGCAGAGCAACTGATGATGATAGCTGCAGCAGTAGGCCTTGCTAATAATTTTAGTGCCATAAAGTCGCTTACCACCAAAGGCATACAGCTTGGGCATATGAAAATGCATCTCTATAACATCCTGAACCAGATTGGCGTAACGAAAGAAGAAAAAGAAAAAGCCGTTGATTATTTCAAGGATAAGAAAGTTTCTTTCAGTAATGTTAAAGAACTTGTTGCCAGCCTGAGACAGGGAACATCCTAAACCATCGTTTTGGAGAAGAAAGCATATTATTCGAACGGAAAACTATTGATCACAGGAGAATATCTTGTGCTGAGCGGAGCTTTGGCCCTGGCGGTACCTACCGTAAAAGGCCAGGAACTGCTGCTTGAAGAAGGAACAGGATACAACACACTGCACTGGAAAAGCTATTTTAAGGAAGATTGCTGGTTTGAAGCGAAATTTTCACTGCCCGGAATAGAAATACTTGAAGCCGGTAATCCAAAAACTGCCGCATATCTGCAAACGATCCTCCGGGAAGCGAATAGGATCAACAAAGATATTTTTGCGCAAGGCTCCTCAGTTAACATGATCACAAAACTGGGTTTCCATCCCGAGTGGGGGCTGGGTAGCAGTTCCAGCCTCATCAATAATATTGCCTCACTCTTTGAGATCAGCCCGTTTGAATTGTTCTTTAACACTCAGAAGGGTTCCGGCTATGATATCGCCTGCGCTGAGGCGAAAACACCGCTCTTTTACAGACTTGAAAATGGTGAGCCTAAGATTGAAAAGGCAGACTTCAATCCTCCATTCAAGGAGAAACTTGCCTTTATATATTCTGGCAGTAAGCAAGACTCTGAAAGAAGCCTTTCCCGCTTTCTTGACATGAAGGGATCCATTGAATATCAGATGGGAGGCATTTCTATGATCAGCCGCGAGATATTGGGTACGCAAAGCCATCATGAATTTAATGATCTGCTGAATGAACATGAAGAGATCATGGCAAAGGTGCTGCAACTGCCTAAAGTGAAAGGATCACGCTTTCCAGACTTTCCCGGAAGCATCAAATCACTTGGTGCATGGGGTGGCGACTTTCTTTTAGCCTCAAGTGAAATTGGCTTTGAAGAAATAAAATCCTATTTTAGCGGTAAATCTTTGAATACCATTTTCAGTTTTGATGAACTCGTTTTACATTAATACAGAAGCCCAACACCTAACGCCCAATGCCCAACGCCTAACCCCCAACAAACCATGAACAGAGTTACCTGGCAGTCTCCGTCAAATATCGCCCTGATAAAGTATTGGGGGAAGCACGGAATTCAGCTTCCCAGCAATCCAAGTCTCAGTCTTACACTGGACGAATGTTATACTACCACTGAAGTGTCATGGGAAGAAGGCAGCGGTAAGGTTGAGCTCTTTTTCGATGGCGTTAAAAAGGAGCGCTTTACTTCCCGTGCGCGAGAATATATCAGCTCTCTGGATTCACATTTTCCGATGCTGAAGCAGTTTGACCTGCATATCGATTCCACAAATAATTTTCCGCATTCTGCAGGCATTGCCTCCTCGGCTTCAGCCATGAGCAGCCTGGCACTTTGCCTGTGCAGTATGGATGAAGAAATTAGTGGGAATAAGCTCTCCATGGAGGAATTCTTACAAAAGGCATCCAACATCGCCCGCCTGGGATCTGGCAGTGCTGCACGTTCCGTATATGGAGGGATTGTGAGTTGGGGCAAATCCGATATACTCCCCGACAGCAGCGATGAATATGCTGCCCCACTTCCCATTAAAGTACATGAAAGCTTTAACAATATGCGCAACACCATCCTGATTGTTGATCAGGGTGTTAAGGCAGTCAGTAGCAGGGCAGGGCATAAGCTGATGGCCAGACACCCATATGCAGAGCAGCGCTTCAAGCAGGCCAACAGGAACTTTGTCGATCTGTTGAGAGCCCTTAAAATTGGCGACCATTCAAAATTCATCCGCATAGTGGAAGCAGAAGCCCTCGGCTTGCATGCATTGATGATGAGCTCCACCCAGGGCTATATCCTCCTTAAAGCTAACACCCTTAATATTATTCACAGAATCAGGGCTTTCCGTGAATTGAGCTGTACCATGATTTGTTATACACTGGATGCCGGACCAAATGTGCATTTACTGTACCATGATAGTGATTCAGCTGAGGTGGAAGAGTTTATCAATCAGGAATTAATGGTATATTGCAATGATAAGTACCGGATTGATGATCATATTGGTACCGGTCCGAAAAAACTTAGCACAGGGGGATGACAAACAGGCCTGAAGTATTTTATGCCAAGATCATGCTCTTCGGAGAATATAGTGTGATCTGTGATTCTATGGGACTCACTATCCCTTATGCCCACTTCAAAGGAGAGCTGGGTTTCCTGAACAAATACCGCTACACCGATTACGACTTTGCCATTGAATCGAATAAGATGTTGCGTGAATATTATAAGCATTTGCAAGAGCTGCAAAGCGGGGCTGAGCTGAAATGCGATCTTGACCTGGATCACTTTGAACGGGATCTTAACAAAAACCTTTTCTTTGAGTCTACCATACCACAGGGATTCGGTATCGGCAGCTCCGGAGCTCTTTGTGCTGCCATATATCAGCGTTATGCCAGGAACAAGATACGCTCGCAGCGCAACCTGAAACAGGAAGAAGTACGGCACCTCAAGGACGTCTTTTCGCAAATGGAAAGCTATTTCCATGGTATCAGCTCCGGGATCGACCCCCTGAATTGCTACCTGAAATATCCCCTCCTTATTAATGGCGAAAGTGGAATCAGAACCGTGGGTATACCGCGTAATAAATTTCCACGTGAAGGGGCAATCTTTCTGGTGGATACCGGAAAGCCGGGAATAACACAACCACTGGTAAACCTCTTTTTTGAAAAATGCCAGGATGCAGACTTCGACAGGCAGATAAAAGAAACGCTGATACCGCTTAATGATAAATGTATTCATTCGTTGCTTGAAGGACAGAATGACATTTTTTTCAATGCCCTGGATCAGCTTTCACAATTTCAATACAAATATCTCCGTCCTATGATACCTGAATCGGTGATCAGTATCTGGAAGTCAGGCCTCGACAATAAGGTATATTCGCTGAAGCTGTGCGGCAGTGGCGGGGGCGGATTCATCCTGGGCTTTACGAAAGACTTTGACACAAGCCTCAGATCATTACAGGCACAGGGACAAAAGGTGATTGCAGTGTATAAAAATAGCTAATGAAATCCGAGCCATTTAACCATTTAGCCATATAACCATTTAGCCATTTAACCATTTAGCCATTTAGCCATTTAACCATTTAGCCATATAACCATTTAGCCATATAACCATTTAACCCTAAATCACCCCCAATTCAACCAACTCACCACTATTGAATAATAATTTTCTTTCTATCCAGTGAATAGCCATCATTGACAACAAATAAGTAAATTCCCTTTTCAAAGGATGAAGCGTCAATTACAACAAAATTTTTGTTTGTTATTTCCGAATGAATAGATCTACCGGTCATTTCAATCAGCCTGATTTCCTTATCACCTTCCCAGCCATCGAGCTGAATAAACAATTTGCCGGATGTTGGATTGGGATAAACATTTACCGTTTTTTCTGAAAATGTATTATCAGAAAGGCTTCCCAGGGTAATGCCATCACCAGCGCCTGCAGCAATGTTCACGGTGTAATCCTCCACTTCACCCCTGCTGAATGCCTCACAGGATGTTTGTGCACTCCCCTGTTTCATCGATACCCTCATAGTGGTTACGACACTGATTCCTGTTGGAACAAGGAAAGTGCTGTTTACGATTGCTTTGGTATTATTAGCAGTAATCACTTCTTCATCCGGGTCAAACACCATGTTTGCATTAAAGTCAATCCAAACCCGCCAGAATTCACGCTGTGATTTATCGGTGAAGCCTGGAGTGAGTACCATGTTAGCACTCGATCCTGAGGTCAGGTTAATTGTTGTATTGGTAAAATCACCATAACCACCATCATCACCAGATTCATAAGGCACTCCGTCAACAGCAATTGATTGTATCCATTCCAGGGCAGTGCTACTACCGGAGGAAGCACAATAGCTGCTTGGTAATTCTAACACAGTAAGATAATCCAGCTTTGTTTCAGTATCTGAGCCATTGTCATTTGTAACAGTTAATGATACATCATAAACTCCGGCAGTATTATATGTAGCTGTCGGATGCTGTAAGGTGCTTGTTCCGCCATCACCAAATGTCCATGACCATAATCCCGGATCATTATAAGATAAGTCGGTAAACTGAACACTGCCACCCACATAAATAGTGTTGTTGTCTGATGTAAAATCAGCCACTGGAGGTAACGAGCCTGCCTCAACAATATCCACTGAATAGTCTTCTACCTCTCCTAATGAAAAGATCTCACAGCTTGCAGGTGTTGCACCTCTTTTCATTGAAACACGCATCGTGGTTTGAACAGGTGATATTGCCGGGATCGTTATTGTTCCTGTTACAAGTGTTTTTTTCTTGTCAGCATAATAAACTATCTCAGTGTCCTCAAATATGCCATCTAAGTCAAAATCAATCCATACTTTCCAATATTCAAACTTACTCCTTGGAGAAAATCCAGGTGTAAGGCTGATATTATTAGTGCTTCCTGATGCCAGACTGAATGTCATGGTTTCCGTCAGATCCTGGTAGCCTGCTGCACCGGAGGTGCCGGATTGATAACTCTCATCTGCAATGCTGACAATCTCTATCCATTCGTTTGTGGCATTGCCATGGGATGCACAATAGTTAATAACCAAAGGATCAACAACCTCAATTTCCAGCATGGCATTATCTGTTCCTCCGTTACCATCAGCAACTTGAACTTCCCAGCTGTTTAATCCAATATCACCACTGCCGGGAGTACCGGAAAGGTCACCGTTGGCGCCAACTGTTAACCATGCAGGTCCTGTGACTTTAGTGAAGGTTAAATCATCTCCATCTGCATCAGTAGCATTGTCGGCAATTGAACTGCTGTATGCCTGGTTTATATTTGCATTGAGTTCAACAATCGGGTCTGTAGTAAACACCGGAGGGTTGTTGCCTGCTGTGTAAACAATTTGTAGCAGTGCAGCAGAGGTTGCATCACCTTCATATGCTTCTGCCGTTCTGGTCCCGCTTCCTGTTATTATCAGTGAGATTGCACTGCTGCCTGAGAACCCTGGTCTGTCTACAATCTCCTGAATAATGCTTAACAGCTCAGGGGTTGTTTCTTTTGCACCGACCGCAGTCCAGTCAGCGGGCGACCAGTTTACACTGGCAGATGTTGTCGGACGAGCAGATACATTATAACTGGCAGATGTATATACCTCTGAGTCATCAACATCGTGACCTTTAATCAAAAGGTTACATGCCCCGGCATTCGTTTCGTCAACGGTGAACTCAATACTTGCAGAAGAGATCGAAGCACCTTGCGGAATGTTCAAACCCGTAAATCTTAAACCAATGGTTTGATTCCCCTGACTGTTATAATCATCATAACCTAACTCAAGATCAGTACTATTCATATACATAAACCCACTCTGGCTTTCTTCTACATCATCGTTTCCGGTAATAATACGGCTTGACACGTATACAGGTGGGTTGCCACCAACAATGATATTAATTGCATCGGAAGTAAGCGTATTACTTAAATCATCGGTCATCTCAGCATAAATAATGTAATTGTCATCTGCCGGTATGGTATACTGAAGCGAATATGGAGAGGTGTTGTCAATACCAACTGAGGAACCGGCAACAAAGAACTCTACTTGTTGAATACCGTCCGGATCACTGGCATCCGCCGAGATAGTGATGGTCTGCGGGCTTGTATAATGCGTATTGTCAGCAGGATCAGTTATGTCTACATAAGTTGGAGGCACATATGTTTGATCAACGGTAAACTGGTCGATGACAGCGCCGTATTTGTCCACTACCTCAACATTCATGATATTATTATCTACAATATCAATTTTGCAAAAATGATGGCTTTGTGAGGCGGAAACAATATATTGTGCAGAAGGATTTGGAGCATAAAGCGGAGCTCCCCCCCCTCCAGTGGTAATATGCGTAACAGTTGTATTATTCAAAGTAACTTCAGCTCGGGAGTAATAATGATGGTGCCCGGCGAATGTAATTTTTACACCATATTGTTCACATAATGGTTGAATATAATTTTGTATAGAGGAGTTGGTGCTTCCTGCAGCCCAGCCTGGTTCATGGAAATAAAGAATTTTCCAGGCTTTGCTTGTCGTGGCCAGTTCATTTTCCAGCCAAATATACTGGGCGGATCCGGGTGCATATGAAACATACTGATCTAATACCATAAAGAGAGCAGGACCGTACTCAAAAGAATAGTATCTGCTGCTCTGGTAATTATAAGGGAAATATTTTTCTAATAAGACTCCGTTACCTTCATGATTACCCCTGGCGACATGGTAAGGGAGGTTTGACAACATGGAATTAATATGCGTAAGACCTGTTTCGAAAAATTCATTGGCCCAGCTACTTTCAGAGTTGCCATCAGCTATCAGGTCGCCCATTGAAATAAGGACAGTCTGATATTCAGGATCGTTGGCCCAGGCCGCATTGATCTTCTCAGCTACCAGGTTATGATCATTTGGATAAGTACGTGTATCACCATAAGCAAGAAATTTCAACGTGTTGGCTGATGCATCAGGAGCAGCTCTAAAAGAGCCCTCAAAGTTTACACCACTGATCTCTACCTGGTAATAGTACTTAGTGCCTGGTGTGAGGCCGGTTATCGTATATGTATGCTGATGATCCGATCCGTATTCCGTGCTGCTGGCTGATCCACCAGTATAAAGTGTACTCGTTCCCCATTTTATCACATCAAGGGAGCTGGCATCATTCTGCCATAATACCTTCATTTCGGTATTTGGCCCTTCATAAACGAGATAAGGTCCTTTTTTTAGCGTCGATCCTGTGGCTTCTGTAAGCCCAGTGATTAATAAGAACAGTGATAACAGAGGAATAAGTGCAAATTTTTTCATAAAAGAATAGTTTTAATAAATGATTAATTCATTTAAAATTAAATCATCGATACGTACTTATATAGATTGGTTTATTGTGCTTGCAGCCTGCTATATCAAAACAAGGTATTGCTTTGATATTTTGCTGCTAATGATTAGACAACAAATTGTAAATAGGTTGCCTTAAAAGTATGAAAAAAGATCAAATAATCAAAATGATGAATATGAGGGTATGTTAATCCGTTTCAATGATGCCTGCTTCATCATTATTTCTAATCAGCAATGGCCTGATAGGTAAGGACCTGAAATTTTTTATGAATATCCCAATGCTCAAATGGGCGCATCTGTGTCATAAATACTGCAATAAGATCCTCAGAGGGGTCAATCCAATAGCTTGTATTAAAATATCCACTCCACCAGTAACTGCCTTCTGAACTAAGGATTTTTGCTGTATTTTTCTTTGTCGTAAGCCCAAAGCCAAGTCCAAAAGCACCATCACCCCATAAATCACCCACTTGATTAGATCTTATCAGGTCAATAGTTTTGCGGCTTAAAAATTGTGTGCCATTATATTTCCCTCCATTTATAAGCATTTGAAGAAATTTCGCATAATCAAGGGCTGTAGAGCATAAACCACCTCCCCCTGAGAGATATGATATATTACTTTCCAAAGCATAATTATACTGTTCATTTTCTGACTTTCGAAGATCATAGTCTTTAGTGTCTTCATACAGGGTGGCAAAACGATCCGTTTTATCATCAGGGATGGAGAAACAAATATCTGTCATCCCTATCGGCTCAAAAATTCGATCTGCAAAGAAATCATCTAATTTTTGTCCGGATATTACTTCAATAAAATATCCGAGAACGTCTGTATTTAAACCATATAAATATTTTTCACCCGGCTCGTGAAGCAAAGGCATTTTTGCAAGTGCTTTTACCGACTCTTCTAATGTTGCATTTGTTTTAACGATCCCACCATCTGGAATACCTGCTTTACCGTATAAGATTCTCAAATTTTTATTAAAAACCCCGTAACCAATGCCAGAGGTATGATTTAACAGCTCCCTTATCGTGATCTCTTTTTTAGCAGGATAGGATGTAAAGGTGGAATCTTCCTCGTTTACTTCTTTTAATATCACAGGATTACTGAATGCTGGAATATATTTTGAAATTGGCTCATCCAAAAGAAAATGACCTTCTTCGTAAAGCATCATTACTGCAACGCTTGTAATGGCCTTCGTCATGGATGCTATTCTAAATATATCATCAATTTGCATCGTATCTGAAGCTTCGATATCTCTGTATCCAAACCCTTTGTGATAAATAATCTTACCATGACGAGCAATAATGCAGACAGCACCCGGTATCCATTTCTTATCCAGGTACTGAGATACAACATTGTCAATTCGTGCAAGTCTGTCAGATGACATGCCAACACTTTCCGGTTCTCCTGCTTCTAATACATTAGCCCGGGTTTTTGTGAATTCGGTCTTTTTGCTTTGCTGATCACAGCCTGTTGAAATAAATAAAAGAGTCATCAGGCTTACTAACAAGGTTCTTCCAATTTTTTTCATAATAATCTTGTTTAATTGGGCCATTTGGGTTGATTAGGTTAAAAATACGACATAACATTCTGCTGCTATACCGGGTATTTTGGGTCATTATCCACCCAACATCCATAATTGCCTTATACCATATCAAGATTGTACTGCGAATATAGTTCCATCGAATTCAGCTCTAATGCCACCAGGTTGCCGTATCCTTCACGCCCTGCCATGTACACACCATTATCCAGGTCGATATGCCCGAACTGCTCCGGCTTATCGCGCATCAAAAAGATCTCTTCCAGGCTGATGGCAACGTGGCCATGGATCAAAGTTTTTCCATCAATCATTTCAGGGCGTGGAATGAAACTACGGATCCAGAGCATGCTGTATTCGTCTTCAAAAGGATCGTCATCATCAAAATTCAGGCCTGCATGAACCAGGATGTAGTTGTCTAGGTTAATATATCTGGGCAGGCTGTCCATCCATTCAATGTACTTCACAGGGATGTTGTTAAGATCTTTAATGCCAAAGCTCTGCATGGTCTCTCTGCCGCCATATTGTTTCCATGCAGCCTTGGCCTTATTCACTCCACGAAAGCCGAGAAAACCTTTCAATTCCTTTTCTTCCATACAGGCCTGAACACAGCTTTCCTCATGGTTGCCCTTGATAAGGTGTACTGTAAATCCCTGCTCGTGTAAGTCCATGATATAGTCTATAACTCCTTTTGAATCCGGACCGCGGTCGATGTAGTCGCCAAGGAAGTAAAGCTCGTCATCCTTCGAAGGAGAAATGTAATAGTCGAATAAGGCACGCAAAGTTTTTGCGCAGCCATGTATGTCAGGTATGATCCATTTATTAGGCATTAGGTGTTGGACTTCAGGTAATTGTAAATTTTGAATTTTATTTATTATTTATCATCCTACCGTCAAGCGTTAAGCTTTTTTTGCCTGATTGGCCACCTGATCCATAAGCTTCTTAATCTCCTCCGGGTCTCCGATAAAATAATCTTTGATGAAGTTCATGTCATCGTCAAACTCAAACACATACGGGATGCCGGTAGGGATGTTGAATTTAAGGATCTCATCCTCACTCATATCCTTGAGGTATTTTACTACTGCACGCAGGCTGTTGCCATGGGCAGCCACCAACACCTCTCCATGATGCTTTAGTGCTGGCTTGATCTCTTCATCCCAGTATGGGATCATCCTTTCAATTACTTCCTTGAGGGATTCGGTACGTGGGATGTCATTATCATCCAGCAAAGCGTAGCGTGGATCATATTTCGCATTCAAGGGATTATCTTCTTCTATCGGTGGTGGAGGAACATCAAAGCTTCTCCGCCAGAGCAGCACCTGCTCATCACCGTATTTTTCGGCAGTTTCGGCCTTGTTGAGCCCCTGCAGCATGCCATAGTGTTTCTCGTTTAGCCGCCAGCTCCGGTATACCGGTATCCACATCAGGTCCATGCGCTCCAATGCCAGCCATAAGGTTTTAATGGCCCTTGTCAGGTAGGAGGTGAATGCTATCTTGGGCTCAAAGCCATGATCACGCAATACGATCCCGGCCTTTTTTGCCTCCTCAACACCTTGCTCCGACAGGCCTACATCTTTCCACCCCGTGAAGCGATTTTCCTGATTCCATTCAGACTGCCCGTGACGCAATAATATTAACTTGTACATATCTTGTTTTTACTTCAAAGATAATATTTTTTTGGGCGTGAGGCATGAGACATGAGGCAGGGTGCCTACTGCCTACCGCCTACTGCCTACCGCCTCCCCTCCCCATATCATAATTGCCC
>JBDLIJ010000045.1:0-17301 GCA_039714935.1 Bacteroidota bacterium
TCAACCAGTTCAACCAATTCAACCAGTTCAACCAGTTCAACCAATTCAACCAGTTCAACCAATTCAACCAATTCAACCAATTCAACCAATAAACCCAAAGTGTTTATTTCTTTGCAGCCGGCTTCTTCTTTGCCGCTTTTCTTTGAGCTGTAAGCTTTTTATGCATGGCTCTGGCAGCTATCCTGCCTGCCCCCATGGCTTCGATCACGGTTGCTGAGCCGGTAACGATATCGCCTCCGGCATAAACAAAGGGCTTGGTGGTTGCGTTGGTTGCCTCGTTGGCCTCAATATAACCCCATTTATTTAATTCCATATCCGGTGTTGAGTCAAAGATGATAGGGTTCGGGCCGTTCCCAATGGCTACGATGGCCATATCACATTCAATTGTAAAGTTAGAGCCTTCAACAGGTATCGGCCGTCTCCTGCCTGAAGCGTCCGGCTCTCCCAGTTCCATTTGTATACACTCAACAGCCTTCACTTTGTTGTTATCGGTTCCAAGGTATTTTACAGGATTATTCAACAACTTAAATCTGATCCCTTCTTCTTCGGCATGGTGCACTTCCTCCGCTCTCGCCGGCAGTTCATGACGTGAACGGCGATAGACGATGGTAACATTCTCATAACCTGAACGGGCTGCAGTACGTGCACAGTCCATAGCTACATTACCTCCGCCCACGACCACAACATTATGTCCTTTGGGCATAGGAGTATCATATTCCGGGAAGCGGTATGCTTTCATCAGGTTCATGCGTGTAAGGTATTCATTGGCTGAAAATACATTCCCGAGGCTCTCTCCTTCAAGTCCCATAAACATGGGCAGCCCGGCACCAACGCCAACATAAACAGCATCGAAATGCTCAAGAAGTTCATCAACCGTAAGAATGTTTCCTATGACATGGTTCAGCTCAAAGCGAACACCCATTTCCTTCAGAAATTCAATCTCGAATTGTACAATCGATTTTGGCAGCCTGAACTCCGGGATTCCATAAGTAAGCACACCACCTGTTTCGTGTAAAGCCTCAAAAACTGTTACACTGTATCCTAACTGGCGCATATCTGCCGCAATAGTCAGCCCGCCGGGGCCAGAGCCTACAACGGCAACTTTTTGTCCGGTATTTTCAATGATCGCAGGGACCTTTACCAGATCCATCTTGCGCTCATAGTCGGCCACAAATCTTTCCAGTCTGCCAATGGCAACCGGCTTATCCTTATGCCCGACAATACATTTCGCCTCACACTGGCTTTCCTGTGGGCACACCCGGCCACAAATGGCTGGAAATACATTTGTTTCCTTGATCTTTTTGGCTGCTTCATCAAATTTCTCTTCAGCTATCAAAGCGATAAAGCCAGGAATATCAATATTAACAGGACAGCCCTCAACACACATTGGTTTTTTACATTGCAGGCATCGGCCGGCTTCCAGCAGTGCCAGCTCTGTTGTATAGCCATAGGGCACCTCCTGCCAGTTGTGAACACGTAGTGTCTGGTCCTGCTCCGGCATATCCTGGCGGGGAATCTTCAACTTGATCCGGCGTTCATCTCTTTTCGTCAGGCCGTGCCATTCACATCCATGCTTGGAACACAGATAAAAAGGAATCAGCTTAGAAGCAGCGGAAACGATGACCTCTGCCACAGGCGATCCGCATTCCCCGCAAGGAATATCCTTATGAATAAGGCTTTTCTTGCAATGAGGGCACAAGATGTCGTCCACCTGATCACCCTCATTGATCGACACTGAAGTATCCACTTCAAAAACGTCAAGGTATGGGCTAAGGATAAGGTCAATCTCTTCACCTTTGTACTTGGCTTTGAACTCAATTTGTTTCACATCCTTCTTCTCAGTGTTGAAACTCTCGTGGCAGTGAGGGCAGTACGAGTTCAGATAGGTTTTAAACTTTAAATATTTAACATCCTGGTCTAACATAGCACGTAATTTCTGATTTATTTAATTGAAAAGAGGAGTGAATCTTTTTCTTCCTTCATATACAATGAATTCCGATTGATCAATTCATCAAAGTCAACTTTAAAGCCATCAAAATCGGGTCCATCAACGCAACAAAACTGTGTTTTATCGTCTACCTTAACACGGCAACCGCCACACATGCCTGTTCCGTCAATCATGATCGGGTTCAGGCTGACCATGGTAGGCATGTCATATTTTTTAGTAAGCTTTACCACATTCTGCATCATGATGATGGGGCCGATTGCATATACCTGTTTGATATCCTGACGTTCATCCAGATATTTCTTTAATGGGTCGGTAACAAATCCGCGCTGTCCATGGCTTCCGTCATCAGTGGTAACGATCAGCTCATCACTGATCTGTGACATCTCATTTTCAAGTATGAGCATTTCCTTGTCACGGGCACCGATGATGCTGATCACGAAGTTGCCTGCCTCTTTGTATGCTTTGGCTACATGATGAAGGATGGCTACACCAGTACCTCCACCCACCATAATTACTGTTCCAACTTTGTCGGTATGTGCAGGTTTGCCCAGTGGGCCTACAACATCTTTGATCAGGTCTCCCTCATTGAGTGAGCGCATCAGGGCAGTAGTCTTGCCCACTACCTGGAAGATGAGGGTGATGATACCTGCAAATTCATCTTTATCAGCAACCGTCAGCGGGATCCGCTCACCGGTCTCATTCACACGCAGGATGATGAACTGGCCGGCTTTGATCTTTTTAGCGATCTTCGGAGCACTGATATCGAAGCGGATAATCGTGCCCTTGGCCATCTCTTGTTTTCTGACTATTTGGAACATAAGTTATAGGTTAGATTTGCAATGTGATTACCACTCCAGGCTATCCTGTATGCGGATGTCGAAAAAGTCGTCCTCGCTAAGGCCATGCCAGCGACAACCCTTTTTAGTACAGATATAAAAGTCGATCAGCTTGGTTCGCGCGCCAACTGCGATTTTAACAATGTTGGAACCACATTTCCCACAGGACTTCTTCTCCGGTATAAGGCTTTTGTCACAATGCCAGCACCTGACGTCCTTCAGTGTTTTATCTTCTTCAAGAAATATTGTCGATTTCGTTGTAAAAACGTTCATGTAGGGGCTGAGCATAAGAAAACCCTCTTCACCATTACGGATCTTCAACTTTAACATATTGTCCTCAATCAGACTTTTATGGCAATGCGGACAATAGGAATTCAGGAATGTTCCGGATTCAATGATCTCCTTTTTTTCATCCTTCGGTTGCTCAACCTTTGGGATCTCATGATCGGGTTTGAAATCATCCTTACCGGCCAGGCCATACTCCTGGTACATCTTTTTGAGGGCTACCGCGAGGTCCTCGAACTCCACGATATGATTTTTACAGCCACTGCGGGAGCAGATAGTCACCTTCCCTCCCATGTCGAGATAAAATGGAACCATCTTTGCACCACATGACAGGCATTCTGAATCTGAAGTAATGTGTGTCTCGCAATGCGTGCAACTGAATTTTGCGATCTCGCCTTCTGGCAATTCTATGTCGGTCATATAGTTATAGCTGCCATAGATAGAACTCAGGCGGATCACGCCTTTATTTCCGGCTATTTCAACATTAAGCAATATGCTGGGTTCATTATCAACCAGTTGACTTTCGTCCATCAGCGATTTCCCGCAAACAGGGCACTTGAGTTTGAGAGAGATCAATTCGTACATCTTTATCCTCCTTTAAATTTTCAATTATTAGCATTTTTTTCTTGACAGAGAGACGACCATGGGGCAATCTCCCTGAATTACAACACAATTATAAAAAAATTAAGCATAGATACCTATTAAATTCAACGACAGACCTGCATTTCACTTCAAGCTTTCCAAATGCCTGAATCTTAGGATTTGAAATCCAAATATTTATCTATCTACAACTATAATAATTTATAGTAAATTTAAATAAGGCCTCCTGCTAATCAATAGTAATTACGGAGATCCTTTTTTTACCATCCATCCTGACTTTCAACGCCTCATCGAAGCGAACATGCTTAATATATTTTGTTCTTTTGATTAGTTTTTGGGCATCCAGTTTATCGTACCTGATATAGCTTTCCGACATTTCGGGCTGCACCGTAAAATATCCTACATTCATGGAAGTAACATTATGGAAAAAATGCGAGCCGGAGGATGCATCAAGCGGAAAATCTTCAAGGCTTGTTTCAATGATAACACCTGCATTGGAGATCTGAGGCCAGGTTACCGGTATTCCGATCCATGGGTCGCGGGTGCCCCAACGCCCCGGGCCAATCAGAATATACTTCTTCTTGTTTTTGACCATCTCTGCATTCAAGCTGCTGATTTCAGCTGCAATCTGTTGAGTTTCTGCTTTGTTAAATGCCAAAGGATCTACAAAAATAAAGTCATATATATTTTCAATAACGCCGTTACCCATACCCTTTTCTGAATACATGATAATATTCTCCTTCTTGATCTTATCAAGGTTTATATTGTAATCCGAGGCATTCCCCAGCAGAGGTTTTATTTGCAGCAGGTAAAATGAGGCGAAACCGTTCTTATCTTTTTTCAGGTCAACAGCAAATTCAATCTCCACAGGTGAGCCCATAGCTTCTTTTACCACATCCAAAACCACTTCGATGGTCTTAGCCAAAGGCACATAATTGTATTTAAGGATGTTGGCAAAATTAAT
This sequence comes from Bacteroidota bacterium, assembly GCA_039714935.1. Classification (GTDB taxonomy): domain Bacteria; phylum Bacteroidota; class Bacteroidia; order Bacteroidales; family B18-G4; genus B18-G4. Next base: position 4,634 of record JBDLIJ010000045.1, read on the forward strand.
AATGCGCGGACCGCTATGCGTGAGACCAGGAAAAATCTGGTCGCTATCAGGATGAAATACAGAAGCACAGTGCTTGAGGCTGTCATGTCGTTCCGCTTCATCAATATCCAGTCGTGTGAGGCCGGCAATATCTCCCTCAAGTAAATTTGGCTTTGTATTCTCCAGGTTGACAGCAAAAAATTTCACCTGAGAGTTTTTATATTGATCTTTGGAGCTATTAATCTCAATTTCCGGATATTTTGGCGAAAAACGAAAAGCCTTCTCTCCTTCAACAACATATTTTCCCAATCCAACAGCAGCTATTGTAAACCCTTCTTCAGGTTTCATATGAGATACCGGATAGTAATTATATGACTGGGCAACACCACTTATATGGGGGTAGAAAAATTCGCCAAACCGGTTCCCTACCACCTCCTGAATAACGACCGCCATTTTTTCCTCGTCGATCTTATAATTAATAGCCTCAACATATGCCCGTGCGGTTTCCGAATAAATGCTCGCATAAACCAGTTTAATAGCATCCATTGCCTGTTGAAGGCGAACTTTAGGGTCTTTGTGGTTGTTAGGCAGGATGTAAGTCTCAAAGATGCCGGCAAAAGGCTGGATCAGTGAATCTTCAAACAGGCCGGATGATCGTATGGCGATGGGCTCCTTGATTTTTCCCAGCACAAGTTTCAATCTTTTTATCAGGGTATCTGTAAGAGGAGCCTTTAAAAATGCTTTTTTGATCTTTGTGTAATTTTTTTCTTTTAAAACAAGCTCCTTAAGCCCGTTCCTGTCCATGAAATACTCAAACTCTTCTGTTCCAATAAGCAGTGTTTTCGGAGCTTTTACATGAATGTTAGGGATATGCTGATTAAATTCATAATTATAGATCAGTGTATTGATAAATGCAATACCACGCCCTTTTCCTCCAAGAGATCCTTCCGAAAGGGAAACAATATTGGTTTCATCTGATATTGCAGTCTTATCAAATGGAATAATCTTTCCTTTTTCCTGCTCATTCCTGAACTTGGAAATAATGCCAAGCATATATTGCCTGATCTTTTCCGGGCTTCCAAAATCACTTACTTTATGAGGACTTAGAATCTTTGCTGCCTGAATCTCACCTCGCGCCATCAACCACATTGAAAAGTGATCCTTCCTGGCATGATGGATCAATGATTCATCGGGAATATCTATTAACTGTTTTTCGAACTCTTTCAAAGACCTGGCAATACCAATGACTTTTCCCTTACTATTACGGTAAATGAAATTCCCAAACCCCAGATAGTGGGTAATAAAACTCTTAAAATCCTGTGACAGGCTCTCTGAATTCTTATTGATAAACGTAGCCTTCAATTTAAAGGCATCCTCAGCATTTGATTCATCGGAAGATTGTATGATGATGGGCAGATAACGGGTGTTCTCCCTGGCATATTTCACCAGTTTAATTCCGGCTGAATGATCTTCTTTCCTGTTTCTGTTAAATTTTACATCAGTAATCAGGCAAAGAAGGTAATCCCTGTATTTATCAACAATCTCAATGGCGCTTTCATAATCAGATGCAAGCAGTATCTTGGGCCTGGCCCGCAATTTGAGTACCTTATAAAGTTCATCCGTGCTAACATCATCTATAATGCGTTTAGTTTGCTCCAATACGATGTTGTACAGCAATGGCAGATAGCGCGAATAATATTGCGGAGAGTCTTCTACCAGGAGGATTACACGAACCATGCCTATGCTTGTATCATTTTCAACATTGATCTTATCCTCCACATGCTTGATCATAGCGAAAAATACCTGCGATTCGCCATTCCAGACAAATACTTTATCAATGTTTTTACTTGCGATCTTTTGCTGTATCACATACCCCATATCACTGTTATTATTTAACAGCAGGAAAACGGGGATATACGGATATTCATTTTTTATCTGCGAGCTAAGATCAATGGGTGACTGCTTATCTGTCCCCAGCATTAATATGACAAGATCAAAATGTTTAGAGCGCAATTGTTCCATTGCCTCCTCAGCATTCGACACTCCTGTGATCCTGGGTAAAGATGTGAGGTTTAACTGGTGATACTCCCCCAGTACATGCTCAGAAAACCGGCCTTCCTTCTCAATACTATAAGCATCATATAAAGTAGCTACGAGTAGTATTTCCCTCACTTTGAAAGGCATCAGGTCGTGATAAATATCCCGATCATAATTGCTTTTATTCAGAAATTTTTGAAGTAACTGTCTGCTTTGCGATCTGGTTTGCGAAGCAGGCTCAGGTTGCCTTTCAATGCTGCGTGATTTCTCTCTTCCTAAAAGAAACCTGCCTTTAATGCTATTGAGGTATCCGGTAATCTGAACAGCAAGATTATTTATCAAATGCCTTTCTTCAGTCATAAAAGGCCCCTCATCAAGTTCAGGAAATTCCTTGAGATAAAACACTTCAATGCTGCCCTTTATTCCATCGATAGTTTCTAAATTTTGCTTTTGCATCCAGCTCGTGGGCATAAAGTTTCGGCTTGTAAACTCAAGTTCACCAAAAGTTATCCGTGAGGCAGTGTATTCAGGGTATTGCCAGGCAGGGGGAAGAACATCAACAATCTGGCTCAGTGTTTCCTCCATGCTTTTCCCCTCATAGAGTATCTGTGTTGTATGATTAATTGCAGCCAGTTCTTTCAGGCGCTCATTAGCCTGCGCCTGAACCTTATTTATGTCATTATCCTTTTTATCCCTTGAATTCATCTTTGCAATATGAAGAAACTTTTCTGTAAAGTTACTAAATCTAGCCTCTTATACCATAAAAAAGCCAATGTTATTTAGAATCAATATAGTATGTGTTTATTACAATTCTAAAAAAAAAATAACTATCATTGTGAACATTTTCACAAAATCAATTTTTCAACTATCAAAACACATATTTAAGTTATGACAAACAACGCATATGATTCTTTAGTTAAGGAATTCATGGCTAATGTAATTGCCAGGAATCCGGGTGAAATTGAGTTTCACCAGGCAGTAGAAGAAGTTGTTACTTCCGTTATTCCCTTTGTTGAGGAAAATCCAAAGTATAAAGCTGAAAAAGTACTTGATCGGCTTGCAGAACCTGAAAGGGTAATTTTATTCAGGATTCCCTGGAAAGATGACAAAGGCGAACTCCAGATCAATAAAGGATACAGGATTGAGATGAACAGCGCTATAGGCCCTTACAAAGGCGGTCTCCGTTTTCACCCAACTGTAAACCTTGGTGTTTTAAAATTTCTTGCTTACGAGCAGGTATTTAAAAACAGTCTTACTACACTTCCAATGGGTGGTGGTAAAGGTGGTTCGGATTTCGATCCAAAAGGAAAATCAGACAGCGAAGTTATGTCATTCTGCCAGAGCTTTATGACTGAATTATCGCGCCATATTGGCCCTAACACTGACGTGCCTGCGGGTGACATTGGTGTTGGTGGAAGGGAAATCGGTTTCCTCTTCGGTCAGTATAAAAGGCTCAGAAATGAATTTACTGGTGTCCTCACAGGTAAAGGCAGAAACTGGGGTGGCAGCCTCATCCGTCCGGAAGCTACCGGCTACGGACAGGTATATTTTGCCCAGGAAATGCTTAAAACACGTGGCGACAGCATGAAAGGCAAGATATGTACAGTATCAGGCTCAGGTAATGTTGCTCAGTTCGCAACTGAAAAAGCAACAGAACTTGGTGGCAAGGTTGTGACCATGTCTGATTCAGCAGGTTTTATTTATGATCCTGATGGCATCGATGCTGAAAAACTCGCTTACGTAATGGAGCTTAAAAACGTAAAAAGAGGTCGTATCAAAGAGTATGCAGAAAAATACGGCTGCGAATATTACGAAGGAAAACGTCCATGGGGCATCAAATGTGATGTTGCTCTTCCAAGTGCTACTCAGAACGAAGTGGAAGAAGAAGATGCAAAAACACTCATCGCTAATGGCTGTACGCTTGTTTCTGAAGGTGCAAATATGCCTTCTACCCCTGACGCTATTGAAGTTTACCAGGACGCTAAGATCATGTATGGCCCGGGTAAAGCTGCAAACGCCGGTGGTGTTGCTGTTTCAGGACTTGAAATGAGCCAGAATTCACTGCGTCTGTCATGGACCAGAGAAGAGGTTGATAGTAAACTTCAGCAGATCATGAAAGACATTCATGCTACTTGTCTGAAATATGGTCCGAAAGAAGGTGATTATATTGACTACGTTACCGGAGCTAACATCGGTGGATTTGTAAAAGTTGCAGATGCGATGATAGACCAGGGATATGTATAATTGAGGTTCCGGGTACCGGGTTATGGAATTGAAATAAAAAGTCAGGATCCTGCTTCTTCTGAAGCGGGATCTTTTTTTATGGCAAAAAGGTATGCATTAAAGAATGCATAAAAGACAACTCCTGCCTGAGTTTCAAGCATAGACTCAAAAAGAAAATTAAAAGATATCAGTAACAGGAATATCAAATAAAGGTAATGTTTAAGCTCATGACTATACAGAGCAGGCAAGACCAGGTTGAGCAAAAGGATGATCAAACCCAGGATTCCCACGGCTATCATCGTTTGCAAGTATTGATTATGAGCATTTAATTGAAGCTGCCGGGCATGGTTCATGCCTTTTTCCTCGTATTTATCAAGTAAATGGTCTTTTACATCTCCGGTGCCGACACCGGTAAAAAAATTATTGTTGGTAATCTCAAATGAATACCACCAGATCATAATCCTTTCGCCGGTACTGCCGGTAATTTCATCAGCTCTGACATCCGTTTGATCCAAGGCTTCACGTGATTGTGCAAATCTGTCAGATGATGTTGGGAATAAAAGAAATAAGATCAGGAATGATGCTGTTAACACCCCTCCCACCACAATAGCTTTGATAATACGTTTTTCAATGATCAGAATATACGATATAAATATGGCAATGGTGAGCACCAGTCCCAGGATCCCGGCCTTGGAACTCAGCATGATAATAAAAAGTTCAAAAAAGAGTATAAGCACAAAAGACAATAACTTCAACCATGGCTTTCTGATCCATGCATTCAGATTATAATATAATAAGATGGAGATTGCAAAGCAGGCATACATTGCCAGATAAGAAGGATGAATTAATACAGCCAGGTTTACATAATAGAAAGATTCAACTGCTCCGGTATTCATAAACTTGGTCAATGCTACGCTATAACTTAGCACCATAGCAGCAGAAACTCCAATCACAAAAGATAAAAACACTTTTCTGGCAATCCCCGGGGATAATACCTCATCACGAATTGTAGCAAAAACTACAGGAAAAATAAACAGTGACATTTTTACCTCCATATCAAAGAGGCCATATTCAAAATTCCGGGTGTTAATCAGACCAAAGAGGTATAACACGTATAATCCGGCAAATAGCAATGTATTCAGTCTGTGTGATGATTGTACAAGGCGCCTGGCTTTGCGCACAAAATCTGCTTCCAGTATCCATGTAATAACCAAGGTGGCAATCACATAAGGGATTACTTTGCGATAAATGGGTAATAGAAATGCAAAGGCAATAAGCTCAAATTGATACAGTTTAACAATATGTTTTTCGTTAATGAACAAATCTTAATTTTTATAAATTAAAGTTCTAATATCAAATCAATCTTGCATTGAGTTCAGCTCATTAAAAAAATTATCGGCTATTTTGTTACGATCAAATTTTTGTTCAGCGTAGGCTCTGGCATTATCGCCTAATACATTCATAAGTTGCTTATCCTGGTATGAAATCATCACTTTTTCTGCCAGATCAGCATCATCTTCAGGCTCAAAGGACAGACCACAGTTTCCTTCGTCAATGAAAAGCGCTTTTGCTTCCCCTTCAACACCAAGTAATATCGGTTTTTTCATCGCCAGGCTTTCAAATATTTTTGACGGAATGGCACCTCTAAATAATTCCAGTTTTTTCAATGGAATAACCGACAGGTTTATTGAAGCCAATACGTCAGGCATATCTGTTTTGGGGACAGTTTCATAAAAATAAACGGACTCAAGGTCATTTTCCTTTCTCATTTGAGTCAATTCATCCTTCAGGGGGCCATCGCCCATGATTACAAACTTTATGTCTTGATGGTCTTTTAAGCGAACAGCTGCCTTAAGGATCACCTCAAGGCCCTGAGCATGGCCGAGAATGCCTCCATAAAAAACGAGAAAGTCTTCCTGTTTAAACCCATTGTCTATTCTCCAATTACCACTATACTTTTCCGGACTGTAATAACTTAACTCCGCACCATTAGGCAGCCAGGAAACAGCTTTCGCCGGAAACCTTCCCACTATGTTGTTTACAATGCCCCTGGTTTGACCAGTTATCAATACTGATTTCTTATACAGTAACTCTTCAAGCCTTGTACTTATACCCAATAAAAACCTTGATCTGATCAAGCCCAGCTTCTCAGCGCTTTCAGGCCACAGGTCAGAAACATTGAAGATCATGTCTGCCCTTTTTAGTTTAGAAAGCAAAAATGCTGATATCCCGAGAAAGAGCGGCGGGGATTCGCAAAAGATATAATCAACACGACCTGCTCTAAACCAGCCTGCAAAAAATGAAGTGAAAACAAAAGAAAAATAGTTAAGCAAGCGATGAAATATTGATTTGCTGGTCTTTGTATAAATCCATGACCTGATGACGGGGATGCCATCAATCACTTCCGATTTACGGCACTTGCCGCGGTAGCCTTCCATTATCCGCATATGCGGATAATTGGGCATTGCAGTTAAAACCTTCACATCTACTCCCCTTTGCATTAACCTTTTAGCCAGTTCATGTAAACGGTTTTGGGCAGCACCCGTTTCCGGAGGGTAATATTGTGTCAGAATTAACAGTTTCACCGTAATAAAATGATATCATTTTTAACATCCGAATTGCTGTAGCAGCAAAACGGTATTTTGATCAAAAATATAAATATAACTATGAGGAAGACCTAAGCATTGCATAAAAATTAAGAAGTTTTTTACTCTCTTCCTCCCAGGAATATTCTTTATTAACTTTTTCTATGCCATACCGGCTCATTTTATTCATCAATGCTTTGTCATGGATCAATATATTGATTTCTGCAGCAATATCCTCCGGCTGATAAGGATCAACAAATAGAGCATGGCCTCTGAAAAAATTCTGCCAGTATTCAAAATTACTCATGACAAGGGCCAGTCCACACGCCATATATTCAAATGCCTTAACCGGAAGGCTTTTTAAATAGTTCTTTTCGGGATATAGCGTCACCATGCCGATATCAGCTGCCCTCAGGTAATCATATTGCTTCCCAAAAGGGATAATTCCAAGATAATCGCATTTATTCCATGATTGCAATGACTCACATTCACTGCGGAAAGATTCAGATTCCCAGGGCCCCATAAGCCAGAGTCTCGCATCAACATCCTTCATGGCCAGAATGAGTTCCCTGATCCCCCTGATGCTGGTCAGTCCTCCTGCATAAATGACGATCATATTATGTGGTTTTGGCACCTCCTCAGAATGCACCTGGTTAATATCCTTCAAAATGGGATAATTCCGAAGGATCTCTACCCTCTTTTTAAATGCAAAGCGTTGTCTGATATCCTCATTAACTGCTATAACACCAGTAAAAAACAGCAAACAAAGCTTCTCAACCAATCCATAAAGGAAAGATACAAATCTTCTGATGATATGTGAAGGAATCCATTCTTTAGTAAGAATTTGCTCACCTACATTCTCATGGGAATCAAAAATGACCTTCTTCCCCAATATTGACAATACAACTCCAAGGAATAATAACTCAGGGTCGTGAAGGTGATAGATCCGTGATTTTGTACTCAGAGCCTTGAATAAGGCCCTGACAGGAGAAATCAATATCCTTTTATACGGATTATGAATTAGCTTAATTGCTCTCAGATGGATTCCGTCAACAGTCTCGTCCTTCTCATAAGGTGCTATCAAATAAACGTCATAATCTCTTTTTGCAAGGCTTTTACACTCCTTATGAAATATCCGGCCATCGAAGGGAGTATGAACTGTTGTTATGTGGCAAATCTTCATCATCAGCACTAAGCAGCATCTGGTAATTCTTACGGGTGTAAAGATACTTATTTCGAATAACTATGCTGCCAGGTGCTTATCATGCTGTAATGCATGAATGATGGCCAAAATCCAGTAAACCGAATAAGCAAAAATATTCACTATCGTAAACAGCAAATAAAAATCTTCCACCTCTTCAAAGCCTGTAAATAGTAATGCAAGCATAATTGCAAAATACCCCACCTGCCAGGCTGCCAGCGTTTTAAGCTTCTTTAATGCTGTCAGGGTCATACTTATGGGAGAGACTATAAAGGGAAACATGAAAGCCACTGATAATATCTTTGCATATTCTCCTGAGATTCTGTAAGATTCGTTAAAGACCAGGTCGAATAAAAATGGACCCGCCAATAACATGACTATCACAACCAATATGGCTATTCCACCAAGCATCCCCGACACTTTAAACAATAATCCACTGATGGGCCTACGATTTTGAATGCGTTCTGAAATATTTTGAAACAACACCTGTGATACAGCTGCTGCAATCAGTGTGGAAGGGACGAGCAACACCATTCTGCTCAAGTCGAAAAAAGATGTTTCCAGCACGCCAAAATATTTTGTCACAATGATAACCGGAAGCGAGATACTGATCGTTGTCAGCAGAGCGGGCAGCGCCTGATATTTTGGAAATTCAGATTGCTCTTTGGCAACATCAGCCATTTGCCGAAAACTAATTTGTTCTATTTGCAGTCCGTTCTTTATACTCTGATAGATTCCGGCAATGACATTGGCTACATTCCCAATAATGTCCCCTATCAACATTCCAGGGCCATATTTTATAAATCCAAAACCTGTATGAACAAAGCCTTCAGCCGACCTTCTTGCAATTTTATTGGTAGATATGATAAAAAAAGCTTTTTTCCGAACCAGCCAGTAATTTAACACCTGGTAAGAGCTCAAAAGCCATGCTGATACAGGAATAAATAGCATCCACCATCCTGAACCTTCCGGAAACTTCAGATAGCCGGTCAACTGATCATAAAAAATAACACCAAATATCAACAACAATGTATTTACCACAAAACTGCTCAGCATTGCCAGGGCAGCAATATTTATTGCTTTTCTGTCTTCTTTCTGAATTACGATCGACATTTCATATTTCAGGGATGAAATAACTACTACTATTGCGATATAACTCAGGTATAAAGAATATACGCCGAAGACTTCGGGTTCATAAAGTCGTCTGAGTAATGGTTGCAGGGCAATAGGAATGACCTGAGCAAGGGATGTTCCTCCCATAAGTGCCAGGATATTCCTTAGAAGTTCATTTTGCCTTAATTTGATAGGCATTATTTAAAGTTAAGTATGTATATCACTCCTTATGCTGCAGGTATGATGCTGTGCGCACTACCTTGTCAAAGACAAAATACTGCACCAATACAAAATCTCTTTCATCATTGACAAAGGCATAGAGGCGATCCAGATCAAATGGAGCGATTGTGGCTCCATCCTCCTCATAAAACTTGCTGAATCCCCCTTTACGAAAGGTCCTGACAATAAATTCATCACCACCCTTATCTTTTAATGTAATAATGTGAGCCATCGGACCTGATGCAATGGAATCAATATATTCAGCTTCCAATTTATTGTTTAACACTGATTCGAACCTAATATCTTTGAATGCTGTAACAAATTGAAGCATCCGTAATGTATCATATTCGTGATGCTGTCCGTCCATCAAGGTAGTCAGCCTGAGGTTACCATCATCCACAGCCTCAACGATAAACGACTCATTGGGTGTTTCAAGGAATTCAATCTTTACTGAGGAAAAATCCTGTAAAGGAGTATTAAAGATGGTATGATCACGCCAGTCATCTTCATTCGTTGAAAAGCGGGTATAAATAAATCCTCTTAACCTGGGAAGAAAAACAACATATGGGTGGTCTGCGTCCTCCATTTTCATATACGTACCCATATTATCCTGTGTGGCATCTCCCACATAATAGGTACGTGTGAGCTTTTCATGTGAAAAAAGTTTGATCTTGTCAAAAAGATTAATGCGATAAACTTCCTGATAAATTTCTACTTTTCTGGCAATACTGGCCAGCCTCCTGATCACATTATCTCTGGCTGCCATCGGCACGGGATAGCGCACCGTCAGGTTCTTCATGGTACCCAGAAGCATACCTACATTGTAATTATGTGCCAGAAACTGATCGTTAATGATCCACCGGTCATCGGCCTCTCTCACGAGTTTAACACTGAGATTATTTTTATCAACCATGAAGACCTTTGTAACATTTGATGTATCCTGAATGGCAAAACCACTCTCTCCTTCATCAAGTGTTGTATAACTTCTGTTGACAATAAACAGGCCTCCAATGATTACCAGGATCAAAGCAAATATGAACAGTATTCTGAGTTTTTTCATTTCTTGTTTGAATTATCTAAGCTATAACGTTTTCTCCTGATAAACACATAAATTATTCCGAAGATGATAACCAGTACCGGGGGAATAGCAACATTGATCAGTTTCCATTTCAGTTCATTACCCTTCAGGTAAGTATTATCAAGCAGGCGTAGTTTAAGTTCGCGTGAGCGGATCGTAATCAGATCAGATCCTTCTGTCAGGTAATCAACGGCATTCAGAATAAACTTCTTGTTTCCGAATGTTTGTTCTGTAAACTGGTCATAGCCCAGGGGAAGCGGATACCCCTGGCTATAATGCAATTGATTTCGTATGATGTCAGCATCAGCCACAACGATCATAGAAGTAGGCAGGCTCAACTCAGAAAAGCCTATTTCTTCACTATAGGCCAGGGATGGGGGGATACGGTTTTTAAATAAAGATGAAAATTGCCCCTCAAGGAGTACTGCCACAGGCAGAAACTGCTCATTATAGAGTGCCTCATCCGGCTCATAACCTAATATATTCAGGTTGATATACACAGGTACATTCATTCGCCTCGAGTAAGGAGAGCTGTGAAGCAGAAAAGTCTTTTTTATACCTGGGATGCGAATGGTATCAATACTACTTACAAAGTTGGTCATTACGGCATTCAGGTTGCTCACAACAGGGTGGTTAAGCTGGGGAGTTACCAGTGGGAAAAAATACCATGGGAGAAAATCAAGCTGGGGTTGCCCTGCCACGTAACCTGTAGTAATAGGGATGGGTAAGGCAATCATATCCATAATAAGATTGGTGTTCAGTCTGACGCCATAGTTAAAAAGCTGATCATCAAGATGGATATCCCTGGTAATGCCCATTGTTGCCTCGCTCTTAAACAAACTATCCATGGAGGCAAATACAGGATCAACCAGCCACAGCACTTTGCCGCCATGCATGATATATTGGTCAAGTATGAATTTATCCTTTTCGCTAAAGACTGAATCTGGCCCAGCGATGATAATAGCCTTATACTTATTTCTGATTACCATTTCATTAACAGAATCAGCTTCAACCCGCTCAGTAAGTACATTGACCTGCTCATCGAGCCTGATCCGTTCAACGAAATAATTTTCCTGTAATGCCGAAGTGATATCAGCGGTTTCGGTGGCCCCGAATTCACCGTGGCCTTCAATAAAAGCAATTTTTGGTTTCTGCTCGTTGGTTAGCAGATTGATTACATACGCCAGGTTAAATTCAATATCCTGAATAGCACGGTTAACCATTTCATCTTCGCTGGCCCCTCGCTCAGGACGAAGCAATTGCAGTGGCATCTCTCTGGCCTTGAAGGAAACAATTGCAGCCGGAAAGATAAGTTGAAACTTCACTCCTTCAGCATCATCTTCCCTTACTTCTGCGGGCATTAAGCCCCTGCCCTTCAAATTTTCATGCACCTCATATCGCTCTTTCTGATCATCAGCTGATGAAGGATTGATGAATTCATATTGCAATTTATCGGAATAAACCCGGAACTCATCAAGCATTTCCCTTGTTGCTTTCTGTAATCGCTTGTATTTGGGTGATAACTCCCCTTCAAGATAAACCTGAAAATATACAATGTCGTCAAGGTTCCTGAGAAGTTCACGGGTGTCCTCACTCACCGTATAGCGTTTTTCGGCTGTCAGGTCCATGCGCATAAACAGTTGAGAACTGATAATATTAACAAATACAATGATTACGATACCCAGCAGCAACTGTATCCAGGTGCTTCGTTTCTGGTTTATCTTTTTCTTACTCATTGTATCCAAAATTAAATATTACCATTTCCTGCTTGCCAGCGAAAATCTGGTCAACATCAGAAAAAATGCGATCACACTAACAAAATAAATTATATCCCTGCTATCTATCACACCACGACTTATGGATTCGAAGTGGGAAAAAATACCCAACGAACTAACAAACAGCCCTATATCGCTAAAGACATCCAATGGCCAGATAAATTCAAATCCTAAATAGAAAAATCCTGAAAGTAAGGCAGCCAAGATAAATGATACAATCTGGTTGTCAGTAACGGATGATGCGAACAACCCTATTGCAACGAAGGCTGACCCCAGAAAGATCAATCCGATGTATGAGCCCCACATGGCTCCTGCATCAATATTTCCCGGTGGCATTCCCAGTTGATAGACTGAATAATAATACACAAGTGTGGGAAGAAGAGCGAAGATCACTAATATGATACCGGCAAAGAACTTAGCCAGAATAATCTGTATATCAGACAGGGGTTGTGTCAGTA
>JBDLIJ010000046.1:0-17257 GCA_039714935.1 Bacteroidota bacterium
TTTCAAATAATATTGAATACTGTATACTGTACCTTGTAAAACGTATATTACTTTTATACTTAATATACAGATTACAGATTGCAGTATACAATATGCCATATGGCTTGCATTGAATAAGATTTACGTGATTATTTGTTTCGTGATATAGGGCTGCGGCCTGAGTGGATGCGTGGTTTATAATGTACGAAACAATGATGAATATGTCTCCTCAGGAGAAATTTTTCCATCCACCACATCCGCCAGAATGCTGAAAGCTTCAGGCTTTTCATTTTTGATGACCATCAATGCGCTGTTCACCCCGGCTTTTACGGCATTAGGCACCCCTCCACCAAGCTCTGCCCATTGTCCGCCAATATAGAGGTTTTTTATGGGTGTTGTTATTTTTGCTACACCACCTCGAATGTTTTTGAAGTTGGGCTGGAATCCCATTATGGCCCCATCACGATTGCCAGTATACCGCAGATAGGTGAGAGGTGTGGCAATATCCAAAACCTCAATATGGTTTTGTAATCCAGGGACAAGCTTTTCTTCCACCCGCCTGATCAATATATCAGCGTATTCTTTTTTAAATGACCTATAGGCATCTCCTCTGACAAAATTACCATTGCTGTCGCGCTCTGTTTTCCAATAATCACCATACTGAATATCACAGGAGGTATATATTGTTATCACTCCCTTGCCTTCAGGGGCAGCAGACGGGTCGCGGGAGGAGGTTGCAAGAACACTGATCTCAGTCTTGTCGGGTGCACCACCTTGTTGCTCCTCAGGCGATATGTCATCTCGCCTGATCAGTACCTGCTCTTCTTTAAGCCCCAGCTCAGCAGGCTCGCAATCAAGTCCTATGGATACTGTTACACACGAATTGTACAGCTCAGCGTTTTGCTGTTTTCTGATTATTTTATCAGAGACTGATCCTTTAGGAAGCATCTCAGTGTAAAGAGAGTTTATATCACAGGATGCAATCACATATTTTGCCTGAATATCAAAATCTTTCCCGTTCTTATTGTATTTCACCCCACTGGCCTGACCATTTTTCATTAATATTTTTTGAACCCTGCTGTTCAGAAAAACCGGTGCTTCCCATATCCTGAGTATATGATAGAGCCACTCTGTAAAGGCGCGTCCACCACCCTTTGGGGGGAGCTGATAATCATTGTTATATGCCCATCCTACAGGCACAAGACACGATAGCATCCGCTTTTCTGTACAGTATAAGTTTTTTAAACCTGAACTACGGAACAGCTTTCTTGTCCCTGCTTGTGCAGAGTATGGAAGGTAGCGGATCAAAGGCATGGCTGCATAGCTGGCCCTGGAAAATCGTACCAGCCTGTTCAATGCAGACATGGTCTTTCCCGTACGACCGAAGTTGATCATCCTGGTGAAGGCACTGGCTGTCGACTTGCTGGCATCAAAGAACTTACGGATTGCCTTTTCCTCTGACTTATGCTGAGAGATCATCTCGTCTCTCATCTGATCCGGATCATTGGTGAGAAGGTAATCATAGGAGTCGCTGACAAAACGCCGTACCCGCGTGTTTTCAGGTGTGTGCGGAGAGCCCGGGGCTATCATATTGAATATCCTTCTGACAAAGCCATCCGGCCCGCACTGGTTAAGCCAGTGTATGGATGTCTCGAAATGAAAGCCGTTTCGTTCAAAACCGCATAAATAGCCACCGGGATGAGGAGCCATCTCAACAATGCACACCTTAAGATGCGATTTCGCAAGCACAGCAGCCGCAGTAAGCCCGCCAATCCCGGCACCGATGATCACAACGTCGTACTTATTGCTGCCAGAATGGCTCGATATGTTGCTATGAATATGATCCTTCATTAAGCTGTGAATATCCGTATAATTATCTAGTTATACAAATAGATAATTGTTTATATCTGTCATGGCAGCATGCTGTCAGGGGTGAACAAGAAGTTTCAAGTTTCGAAAGAATTTGCAAATAATGCAAAACACTGAGACAGGCGTGTCATTATTTGCGGGGATTACAAATTGCGTTATTATCAGAGAGCGGAATAGTAATACTAACTAATATTAAAGGGTGCTTCGTGAAAAGCCTTTTTGAAATTGATGGTTTCTTTATTAACTTTGAGAGAAAACAAGACATATGGACCAGGAAAGAGAAACGATACGTCTTATCCAAAAGTCCTTAGGAGTAGAAGGTGATAAGGGAATTTTTGAAACCGATGCTCAGCAATTCATGCTTGATGGGCAAAACTTTCTCTTTACAACCGACGAGTATTCTTCCGAAGACTTTTTTAGAGAAAATAATCCCTATACCCTGGCCTGGAACCTTACAACAGCTACACTGAGCGACATCCTGGCAGCAGGGGGTGTGCCGATGTTCTATGGGCACAGCATGTCGATACCTTCTTCCTGGAACAATGAATATCTGATTGCCTTTTGCAAGGGTATCAATGATTGCCTGTCGTTAGCGGATACAAAATTTCTGGGGGGAGATACGGGTTTTTCCGATACCTGGAAATATACGGGGATCGCCATCGGCAGGCAAAATGCTCATATCAACAGGAGTGGCGCAGGCATCGGCGACCTTATTTATATGACCGGCAAGGTGGGAGCCGGTAACCTGGAGGCCTCCTTAAAAATGTATAGCGGGCATACTGCCGTGCATGAGCTGTCGAAAGAAATGAATATAAAATTTCCCTGGCGGGGAAAAGAAGCCTCCGTCATAAGAAAGTATGCTACCGCCTGCATCGACAGCAGCGATGGCATGCTTAAGTCGCTGATGAACATTGGTAGCTGCAGTGCCCTGGGCTTTGAAGTCGGCTCCCTGCCATATATGGAGGAAGCAGTGATGGCATGTGAGATGCTGGAGCTGGATAAAACTTTGTTATTTGTGGGTGAAAGCGGAGAGTATGAGCTTGTTTTTACCATCTCTCCCGATGAAGAAATGAAATTTCTGAACGAATGTGAGCAGCTTGGTGTGCAGCTTGTAAGAATAGGAAGGATGCTTGAAAAGAAAGAATATCTGCTCATGGGTGATAAGCGGATCATCGACTTTACCGGCTTCGACATTCATGCAAGGAATTATCCTGATACCCTCGACTATATATCAGCAATTAGTATTTACATCAGGCAGTCTTTAACAGGATTATCTTAGTTATGGAAGACAGAGGAAACATATTGATCACGGGTGCCACAGGGTTTATAGGTGGCCATGTAGTGAGATTATTTGCTGAGAAAAGAGTCAATATGTCTTGCCTGGTTCGTGATAAAAGCAACAGGGAGTTTATCAATCACCTTCCCATACGTTTTGAAGCAGGCGATATTACAGATTATCCCGGCCTGCTGAAGGTGTTTCGTGGAAAAGATAGTGTCATACATATTGCAGCCCTTACAACGGACTGGGGCAGAAGAGATGCCTTTCATCGCATTAATGTAGATGGAACCATGAACGTTATGAAAGCTGCTAAAGAAAGCGGAATTATGGATGTGATCATCACAGGCTCTATCTCCAGTTATGGTGAAGAAGACTCTTCAATGATCAAAGATGAGGATGCGCCTGACCGATCACATTACCCGTATTTCCTCGACACCATCTTTCCTTCCGGTATGAACTATTACCGTGATTCGAAATGTATGGCAACACAGGAGGCGATACGTTTTGCTTCCGACAACAAGATGAACCTTACTGTTCTGGAGCCCGTATGGGTGTACGGTGAAAATGAATTCAGCAGTGGCTTTTATGAATATATGAAGGCAGTAAGCTCAGGGATGATGCTTATGCCAGGATCGAAGAAAAACAATTTTCATGTTGTATATGCCGGCGACCTGGCCGATGCGTATTATGAGGCTTATGAACACAAGCTAAAAGGCGTTAACAGAATTATTATTGGAAATGAGAGGACAGACAAGATGCATGTAGTCCATGGTCTTTTTTGCCAGGAAGCCGGTATGGATCAGCCACGGAACGCTCCCAGGCTTCTCCTCTATCCCATAGCACTGTGCATGGAGCTGCTTGCCACTCTTTTTAAATTCAAAAAAGCACCAATGCTCACCCGTGCCCGTGTAAATATGTTTTACGACAACATAGGCTATGACACCAGTAAGGCATGGAAATTACTTGACTATAAACCTGTAACAGCACTGGAGGACGGTATCAGAAGAACTGTTAGATGGTATAAAAAATATAAATACCTGTGATCATGGAAACAATGATGAGTAAAAGAGTAAAGGCTATGAACACTGCCCGGATGAATATTATCATTGAAACGCGCATGGTGTTGCATTCCATTGGCTTGGTCGTCAGGGGCTCCCTGAAGCCGGGGCATTTCTTCAGATACCTGAAGAGATTGCTGATCTTTATTCAGAAGATGGATGGAAACAAATATGTGAAGCTAAGCACCGGGGTCAAGATCAACCTGTATGTGCCTGCTTTCCCCTCCAGGGCATTTTTCAATGCTACCCATAAAATGCTGGCGTTTGATACAAAGATGCCTGCGATCACCGCACTTATCTCTGTTACATCAGCATGCAGGTACGATTGTGAGCATTGTTATCAGAAGCTCGATAGGGGTAAGGATGTTGATCTGGGACTGCTTTTGGATGCCGTGAAGTACTTTCAGAAACATGGAGTCTCCTTTTTTAATGTCGAAGGCGGCGAGCCCTTTTTAACTTTTCCCAGGCTAAAGGCAGTATGCGAGGCTATCGACGACCGCTCGGAAGTATTGATAAACTCCACAGGCGAGAGCATGAACGAAGAAAAGCTGCTGGAACTTAAGAGAGCATGCAATCTTGTGGGCGTCATGTTTTCACTGCATACCTCCGATGAAGATAAGTTCAACCAGTTTATGCGCAATGACAGGGCATTCAAGAATCTTGTGACAGGCATCAATATCTGCCATCAACATGATGTATCTGTGATGTTTAACACCTGCCTGCTGCGGGATGCATATTATAATGGCGAATTTGAGAAGCTTTTGGACAGGGCCAGGGAGCTTGGCGGGTCGCTCATACAGCTGATAAAACCCAAAAGTGCCGGTGGCTGGCTGCTCGAAGGCGCTGAGCACTTCAGCAAGGAAGACCTTGAACACATCAAGAAAAAGGTGATCAGATATAATACGCACAAGGAATACAGATCATATCCTTTTATTTCAGCCATGATCATTGATGAAGACGAGCAGCATTTTGGCTGTACTGCGGGAGGCACCGATCGCTTTTATCTGAATGCGAAGGGTGACCTGCAGGCATGCGAATTTCTGAACCTGTCGTTTGGAAATATTGCGGAAGAGCCTATTGAAGAGATCTTTCAGAGGATGCGGAAATCATTCGAAAAGCCGGGGAGCAACTGGCTGTGCGAAGTTTATCATAAGAAAATTGCAGACAAATTCCGTGAAATGGATGATGCAACACTGCCCCTTCCTTTTCATACCACTAATGAAATTATAAATACCGAAGATCATGGAAAAGTACCTGATTTCTATGAACGTGTAAATAAAATCTGATATGGTAGAACTTATGACATCAATAAGCAGGTCGGCGACGGCACAATTTTTTAAGGCGTACGTAAAGTCGATGAGACTGTATTACTCATTCGTGACGGGCATTGCAGGATGGATAGGGGTTTCATTCTACGAGTGGGTTGCCAACACCGAAGGGACTCTGGGTACCAGCTCCGTTAGCAGGACCATTGAGGTGGCACCACCGGCGGAAAAGAAACTCGTCATCCTTATCATTCTTTTCCTGGCATGGGGGATAAACCAGATCTTCAACGACTACTTAGGTAGAAAAGAGGACAGGATCAACGCTCCCGACCGGCCAATGGTCTCAGGAGAACTACATCCGCGATTGGCCTTGCTTACTTCTGCCACCCTCTTGTCTATATCTGTACTTATTACATGGTTCTACTTAGAGCCGATTGCAGTTCTGCCGCTCCTGGCCGGGGTAGGATTGAATCTTGTGTACGAGTATGCCAAGGGCTATGGCATATGGGGTAATGTCACCTTCGGCCTGATGATAAGCATGTGTGGATTATATGGCTTTTACGCCAGTGGCCCCATGGAACTATATATGACGAAGAGCCGCTTTAGTGCATTGTTCTTTATCGCCGTACTCAATGGGCTGATGACATACTATACATATTTTAAGGACTTTACAGGTGATATGGCCGCCGGAAAGAAAACCCTTATCGTGAAATACGGGCTTGAAAGAAATACCCTGATCGCCATACTGGCCTCCTTCCTGCCATCCGTACTGTTTATTGTAGGGTATTACGGCTTCGCATCATTCGAGATTGAATTGAACAAGACCTTTGTGATCCTTGCCGTACTGACCGTATTTCTGCAGATATGGACAGGCTATCTGTATTATAAAAATCCCAAGGGGGAGATGACATACTATTCACTGGTGACCAATTTCAGGGCATGCACCTGCGGGCAGACCACCATTATTGCGCTGTTCAACCCTGTGTTGGGTATGATGCTCTTCCTGGTTGCCTACGTTTTTGTGGGCTTCTTGTTTAACCTGCATACAAATATCAAAGCATGACCACATGAAAACTTTAGATCCCATATCGCTTGGAAATGTTGAACTGAAGAACAGGATCATCAGGTCGGCAACTTATGAAGGAAGGTGCGACAGCAAAGGGACCCCTGACGACAGCTACTATGCTTATTACGAAAATATAGCCCGCCATAATGCAGGAGCCATCATCACCGGTTTCGCGTATACATCGGAAGAGGGGAGGGCCATGCAATATCAGCAGGCAGGCATAGAGTCGGAGGATAAGATCAGCTTCTTTACTGAATTAACGCGGCGAATCCATCAATATGATTGTCCGGTGTTTATGCAGATATCTCATGCCGGCCGTCAGACAACGAAGGCCAGGGCAGGAGGGCGTACAGTAAGTGCATCAAACAGTCGCTCATTATATTTCAGGACATCCCCCCGTTCCCTCAGCACTGAAGAGGTATATGAAAAAATACATGAATACGCCCTGGCAGCGAAAAGGGCTATGGAAGCGGGCTTTGACGGCGTGCAGATACATGCGGCACACGGATACCTGGTGCACCAGTTTCTTCTGCCGGTAACAAATAAACGGAAAGATGAATTTGGCCTTGACGCCACAGACAAAATAGGAACCCGCTTTCTTGAAGAAATAATTATTTCAGCCAGAAAATTATGTGGCGAACGCTTCCCCATCCTGGTGAAGGTCAGTGGAGGAATAGACCTGAAACCAGGATTTGATGCAGGGCAATTCACTGCTTTGATCAAATTCCTGGATAAAATGAAAGTTGACGGCATCGAGATCAGCTATGGCACCATGGACCATGCACTGAATATCATCCGTGGTGGCTTTCCTACTGATCTCATCATGAGAGTGAACCCCTTCTTCAGAAACGGGAAAAGCATGTGGAATGGTGTTAATCATTTGATACTCAAGTATTATAAATATAGAAGGCATGCCTTCTCAAGGCGTTATAACCTGCAGTATGCCCGGCGCGCAAAATCACATACCAACATCCCCATTATCAGTGTTGGAGGTTTCAGGGATCTGCATGAGATAAATGACGCCATTGAAGGCAATCAAACAGATATTGTCGGACTGTCAAGGCCCTTCATCTGTGAACCTGATCTGTGCAGCAAGATGATAAAAAATTCATCATGGGCTTCCAGGTGCATAAACTGCAACCATTGTGCGGTGATGTGCGACTCGGGGAAGCCTACAAAGTGTTATCAATATTAAATAGGAGGAGTCATGGAACTACTAAATCAAATTACGGAGATCATCAACAGAACGATCGACTGGCCCGAGGAGATCAAACCGGAAGATAAGCTCAGGGAAGATCTTGAAATTGATTCACTGGATGTGATGATGATCATTCAGGAGATTGAGGACCATTTCAATATAACTGTTGATAAAGATGAGATCAGATGTCTGGAAACAGTTCAAAATATCTTAGACAGTCTGAGGAAGAAAAATATTCAGGAAGTTACTTAAAAACAATTAGCCATGTCAACTAAAAAATTCTATAGCAAGTATTTCCTGGATGAGGGAGTGGCCATACAAGCCGGGTTCAATCCTTATTATCCATTAATGAGTACCGGTTTGGATGACCCTGTTGTCATCGGTGATCGTGAATTTGTCGACCTTGCTTCAAACAACTACCTTGGACTGGCAAATGATCCCCGCGTGAAGGCAGCGGCCAAAGAGGGCATCGAAAAGTATGGTGTTTCACTCTGTGCTACTCCTGTTGCATCGGGATACAGCGACTTGTTCTGGCAAGCAGAGAAGGCATTGTCGGAGTTTGTCGGACTCGAAGATACCATTATCTTTCCCTCATGTTATCAGGCCAATAATGGACTGTTTCAGCAGATTACCGGCCCCGACGATATGGTCATCGTCGACAGGGATGCACACTCATCCCTGCTGGAAGGGATACGCAGCGCTGACTGCCCGTACAGGCTGTTCAGGCATAATGATATGGATCATCTGAAAGATCAGTTGGAGAGAACACGGAATTTTGAGAATGTCTTTGTCGTGACAGAATCTGTTTTTTCTACTGAAGGAAGCATTGCTCCATTTGGCAGTATTAATACTCTTTGCCGGCAGTATGGTGCTGTCCCGGTTGTGGATGATTCTCATGGGATAGGCGTCATCGGGCATCAGGGGAAAGGCATCTTATCACATTTCGGGATTGATGATTATGAAGGTATTTATACCGCCTCACTGGGCAAGGCCCTGGCCACCTCAGGAGGGATGGTCAGCAGCAAGTCTTCTCTGATAAGGTATCTGCGCTTCACCACCTCCCATCTGATCTACTCCACGGCTATTCCACCATCATCGCTGATGGCATTGCTGGAAGTGCTGAACATCATCAGGCAAGACTATAAAACGATGTCTGATAGCCTGTGGGGATATGCTAAAAGGATCTATGAGGGCTTTAAGAAGGCAGGATTTGAGATGACAAACAGCCAGACGCCGATCAATTCCATTTGCTCTGGCGGCTCTGTTGAGACCTTGAAGCTTACAAAATGGATGAATGAAAAAGGGATATTGACAACCCCCTTTATCTATCCTTCGGTTCCGGAAAAACATGGGAGGATACGACTTATTGCCGGAGCCAATATAAAGGAATCATCCATAGAAGAGGTTTTAAACATTATAAGCAATTTTAATTCGGTAATGACATGAAATGTGTGTTGATCATCAATCCCTTGTCTAATAATGGCAACTGCATGAAACATATTGAGACTATTCTTACCGCCAGCAGGCAAAAGCTGGGTGAGATAAGTGTTGAATATGCATCGGGATTTGAAGAGATCAGGGAGTATTCAAAAAAGGCCAACCTGGCCGGACATGATCTGGTGGTGGCAGTGGGCGGTGATGGCACCATCAATGCGGTGCTGAATGGATTTTATGACCAGGAGGGAAAAAGAATATCTGCCAGCAGTATGGGAGTGATCTATACAGGTACCAGTCCCGATTTTTGTAAAAGTTATAACATCCCACTGGATCATCAGGAAGCCATAGAGTGTCTGTCGGCGGGTTTTGTGAAAAAGATACGGCCTGGCAGTATCAACCTGCAGCTTAATGGCCAAAGCCATGGCCGGGAAACACGTTATTTTGCCTGTTGTGCTAACATAGGCATTGGTGCAGGCATAGCCCGGGATGCCAACTACATCAGAAAATATGCCGGCGACCTGGGCGGTACCTTCATAGCCTTGCTGAAGAACCTGATAACATATAAGTCTAAAAAGATATTTATTGAAGCAGATCGCGAATGTGATCGCATCGAACGCCTGGTAAATATTTCGGTCGGCAGAACACCATACATTGCATCAGGCATAAAGGTAGATGCCGGCAACATCATAGACGAAGAGCACTTTTATCTGCTTATCGCCTCCGGCCTGTCACTGAGCAAGCTTCCCGGCCTGGTCAAACAAATCTATTCGGGTAAGATTGAAAATACAAGTTACCTGCAATTGAAGTTGGCTGAGACGATCTTCCTGAATAGCGATGATATGGCTGTTGAAGTGGAGTTTGACGGAGACCCGGCCGGATATCTGCCATGCAGCATCGAACTGGCAAAAGAAGGTATTTCTTTAATTACTAACAGCAATTGACATGATTAGAACGCCTCCCGCCCCCAGCACTCAATACTCAATACTCAGTACTCAATACTCAGTACTCAATACTCAATACTCAATACTCAATACTAATTCCTAACCCCCCTCACCATGAAACACATTATCAACACCCACACCCACATTTTCACCTTCGACCACGTCCCACGCAAATTTCTGCCCTTCGGCCTGGTCAGGTACCTGGCAAAGAAACGCAGGTCGGCGAAGCTGGCAAGGTTTCTGAACAGCCTGTGGCCTTTGAGTGACAAAGATGTACTCGATCGTTTTGCAAGCTTCGTCAGCCAGGGATATGAGAAGTCCCAACAAGATATCCTTGAAAGCCTGATAAGGTTTTATCCTGAAGGGACACAATTTGTTGTGCTCCCAATGGACATGGAATATATGGGTGCTGGACTGCCACATATCCGCTATCCGGAGCAAATGAAAGATCTGCTCGAGCTGAAGCGCAAACAGCAATATGCTGAGATCTTAAGGCCATTTGTGTTTGCACATCCATCCCGGCCGGGAATTACAGAACATGTAAAAGAATACATCGGCGAGCATGGATTTTCAGGTATCAAGATCTATCCGCCATTGGGCTATTATCCTTTTGATGACAGGCTGGATGAAGTATTTGCGTATGCAGAGGAAAAGCAGATTCCGATCATGACACACTGCTCGCATCCGGTGGTATTTTATAAGGGTAAAATACGTAAGAAAATGCGGATCCATCCCCTGACAGGTGAGCTGCTAAAGAAGGAAAAAAATAAAAAGTTTGCCGATAACTGGACCCACCCGGATAACTATAAGGAAGTATTGCGGAAATTTCCGGAGTTGAAGATCTGCTTTGGCCATTTCGGCGGTTCCAGTGAATGGATAAAGTATTACGGGCATACATCAGAGGAAGCATATAAGAGCAGCTGGTTTTATCAAATTAAGAAGCTTATATTGCAACACCCCAATGTTTATGCCGACGTATCTTATGCGCTGTCGGATGAGGCACTCCTTCCCATGTTGAAATTGCTGCTGACGGATCCTAAGCTCAGCAATAAAATTCTTTTCGGCTCTGATTTTTATATGGCCAGGATAGAAGGGCAGGAGTTTAAATTCAGCATTGCTTTGCGCGCTGCCATAGGCGAGGACAATTTTAAGCGGATAGCTGTTGACAATCCGAGGGTGTATCTTGGGATGAAGGGAATTTGATTGGGGACGGAATTCCTTTTTGGAAAGGGGCCATGGGGGCCAGGTGGTGGGTAAAATAATAACAAAAAAAGGCTGAAATTCGCAAATTCGAATTTCAGCCTTTATGTCAAGGACCAACAAGCCCTTAAGCAGTTAAAAGTTTATTTATTCCACAACAATCCGTCTGGTGCTCACACCGTCTTCGGTTTGTATCCTGAGAAGGTAGATGCCTGGGTTATATTGAGAAATATTAACTTGTAAATGTTTAGCGTTGCCTTGTTCAGAGGCTACGATCTGTCCGGCATTGTTGTAAATATGAACCAGCTCGATTTTTGATTCGGTTACGATATTTACCATGTCCCTTGCAGGGTTAGGATAAACGCTTGTATTGTCAGCGAAGTGCTCTACAACATCATCCATTATCCAACCAGGACCAAAACATACATCGTCGTAATAAGCGCCTGGTGTACCATTGCCATCAGAACCGTAATAATCAATACCACCAATGGTTTCAGTGTTTTCAAATATGGTGATCAGTTCACCATCGAACCATACACCACCCAATCCTGCATCGAAATCATAGTTGATCTCGACAAGGAACCAGGTGTCCATGTCGTACTCAAAGGTTTCTGTGCTTGCCTGCTCAAAATATCCGGTTCCGTCATCAGCAAAATTCAGTTCCAGGTTCCAGCCTACACCAGGTTCCGGATCTTCCTGAACATTGAAGTAACCAGAGAATCCTGTTGGCACATAAATATAGTTTGAATATAACCATTGGCCTGTTGCAATTGGTTCGTCACCGAGTTGCAGGATAAGGTCAACAGCGCCTGCATCCACAACAAATGAGTTGCTTGGGCTGTTTGAGAATACGTCAGTAACAAAGGCATCATCAGCGCCACCCGGGGTTCCGCCCCATGTGGTCCAGTATCCGCCTAATTGTCCGGCTACATAACCACCAACTTCTAATGCGTCGAAGTCTTCACATGGTGGTGGAGGTGTGTATTCGCCGAAACAAACGTCATCGTAGTACGCACCTGGAGCACCACCAGCATCAGCACCGTAGTAGTCGATGCCACCAATGGTTTCGCCATTTACGAACTCAAGGACCTTTACACCATCAAAGTATACGTATCCCATTCCTCCGTCAAGGTCATACAGTATCTCAACCATGAACCATACATCCTGTGTATAGTCGAATAGCTCAGTGCTTTGTCCGTCAAAATGGCCTGTGCCACCATCATCAAAATACAGGTCAAGGTTCCAGCCTACGCCAGGAGTTGGCTCAGTCTGTACATTGAAGTAACCTGAAAATCCTGATGGTACAAACATGTAATGTGAATACATCCACATACCGCTTGCTATCGGGTCGTCACCAAGTTGCAAAATGAGGTCAACGGCGCCGGCATCCACAACAAATGAGTTGTCGGGGCTGTTTGAGTTTACATCAGTAACAAAGGCATCGTCAGCGCCACCCGGAGCTCCGCCCCATGTGGTCCAGTATCCGCCCAGCTGTCCGGCTACATAACCGCCGGCTTCTAATGCGTCAAAGTTTTCACATGGTGGTGGTGGGGTGTATTCGCCGAAGCATACGTCGTCGTAATACGCACCTGGAGCACCACCAGCATCAGCACCGTAGTAGTCGATGCCACCAATGGTTTCGGCATTTACGAACTCAAGGACCTGTACACCATCAAAGTATACGTATCCCATTCCTCCGTCAAGGTCATACAGTATCTCAACCATGAACCATACATCCTGTGTATAGTCGAATAGCTCAGTGCTTTGCCCGTCAAAATGGCCTGTGCCACCATCATCAAAATACAGGTCAAGGTTCCAGCCCACACCAGGAGTTGGTTCAGTCTGAACATTGAAGTAACCTGAGAATCCTGCGGGCACAAACATGTAGTGTGAATACATCCACATACCGCTCGCTAAAGGAGCGTCGCCAAGTTGATAGATGAGGTCAACGGCACCGGCATCCACAGCGAATGAGTTGCTGGGGCTGTTTGAGTTTGCGTCAGTGACAAAGGCATCGTCAGCGCCACCCGGAGCTCCGCCCCATGTGGTCCAGTATCCGCCCAGCTGCCCTGCCACATAGCCGCCCGGAGTGAGTGCATCAAAGTCTTCACAATCCATGAGTACAGATTGTGTTGTTAGTGGTTCCTGCTGTTGTTGATCATCACTCTTTGAGCTACCAAATGCCAGTACAGTTACAAGCATCACAGCCGCTATCGTAGTGATGAAATGAGTAAATTTTCTCATAGTTTTCTAAATTTTAGTTAATAATTATGTTCGTTACATTAGGTTAGTGATTCCAAATATCGCTTATTTTTTTATTAAAGTCAAAATATTTTTGATATTAATGAAGTTTTGAGGGAAGTATGTATGCAGTATGCAGTAGGCTATGTCCCTCGTCCCCCTTATCAATCCTGCCTCACTTCAATAGCATGAAGCAATTCCAATCGTTCTTCTATTAATTGATCGTAAGTTTCTCTGTCCTGACCGTGGCGCAGATTTCCAAATTTTCTGGAGACGATGTATAGTGCTTCCAGATTTCTGATTGCATTTTTATTGTTCTCAGCTTGTATCGCATGTATCAGAAGTTTTTCAACGGCACTGAAAGATTCATAGGAATCTTCTCTTTTATAAAAATCCTTTAATATCGTCACTATGGCGAGATGGTTAACAGCTGAGGCATTATTTGGAAATGCTTTCAATGCCTCTCTGTATTGGACTGATATTTGCTCATTATCAGGAATATTGTATGTGTATTTTTTATGATGTAGCATTGAATTACCCAGCAGAATATGGCTAAAACATCTGTTCATGTGATCCTGGGTAATACTATTTTCTTCTATATATCTTCTTAAGGTGTTTGTCGAAACGGCATAATTTCCTGCCATATATTGTAATATACCCTGTCCAAGCCTGAGTACCGACGCCACTTCATTGAGTTCATGCTGCTCTGCCAGGTTCTGGTATTTTATCCATCCTGAAGTAGCATTCTTCGTAATGATTTTCATCCAATCATTTTCCCTTTTCAATACATAATAGGTGTCGCCGGCTTTTAAGGCTTTCTTGATTTCGGCGCTTTCATTCGGGTCTTTTCTGATCTGAATGGTCTTATTATAAAAATCATGCATTCTTTCAAGCGTTTCAATGGATAATTTAATGGGCTTGAAATTGACCTGAAGCGTCGCGGGACCCGCTTTAAGAATACTGTCGTTGATTTCCAACCTCATGCTTATGCCAAATGCATCTTCAGGGAAATCTTCTCTTGGAATGATTCTCAGATGTGAGTACACATATACATCATTTCCCTCGACATAGAACTCACCCCAAATGGTGATCAGCACTTCCTGTTGATTGGAAATTTTAAGAATATTTTCAGGTGTGTACTCAACCAACGAATCCTCTTTTTGCTCCAGGTGTACCACCCCCATATTAAAAACGCCATTCATCGTGCCAAGAAACTCCTGGGCAATCATCTGGGAAATATCTTTGCCCCACGTTTGGTCTTCCGGGTTATCGTATTCCAGAACCAGTATCTTATGCTTCACATTCTTCAGAATGGTTTTATCTCCAATTTTACCAATACCACCACCCGTCACGTTCTGATAGAAGCTAAGCATCAGAAATACTATAAAACCTTTAAGGATATAATTCTGCATAACTCAATCATTAATTGGTCCAAGTCCACTTGCGATATTCCCTGCATTCATCTCATCTAGAAGATCTGCAAGAGACCGGGAATATTCTTCAGGTAAAGCATTCATTGCTTTTGCGTCCTGAAAACACCGCTTCGCGTAGGCATCGTTTCCTTTTTGTAAATGAACTTTCCCTAAGATATATGATGAAAACGCCAGATACTCATTTGAAATGGGTTGTGACACTTCAACCACTTCCTGTATATTATTGCTGTAGGATATGCTTGTAAGTCCTGTCAACGTGGTAGTGTCAATGTATGTAAGCGAGATAACGGTATTTATTGAGTCAAGTATTTGCGAAAAGCCCCAAATAATTCCTTCCGCCTGTAATCGTTCTCCATAATGAACAGCATAACGTTCATCATGCACTTCAAAACCCGAACATCTGGTGATCTCCAGCTTCAGGTCACCACTGAGATTGTAGGCTTCAATATGATTGACTACCTCTCGCTTCACTTTAAAGATCAAGGTGTTGAGCAGTGTGGAAATATCAAACTCTCTGTTTTCCGACTGCAGATCAAACAGATATATTGTGACCACCTCATCATCTGTATTGATGCAATTATCTACCATAGCATAATTTGGGCTGTATGGATCGGATTCAAGCATAAACGAGATATTATCCGGTTCAATTAAATCCCTTGTTATGAAAATATTTCTTTTAGCTTTTTTATATCCATATTTATCAGCAATTAGTTTCCATGTAGCTCCTGCCTGATTGGCTTCATCTATAACTGCCTGCGGGATTTGAATGTTAAAATAGCCTTCATCATTTGTTTCTGCAATGATTTCCGGTCCCTGGCTACCGAGGCTTGTAGACAGGATAACATTCACTTCGGGGATAGGCGCAGCTGTCAGGGTAGTAACATATCCATCAATTACCTGCGCCGTACACTGAAGAGTGTTTAGCAAGATTAAAAAGGCTATTACTAATAATTTATTCATCATATAACAATTTACCTTCGTTTACTTCAAGCTGAAATTTTTCACTTGACTTTAACGCATTATTATCTACTTGCACTTCTGTCATTTCCTCATCATGTACGTATACCAGTTTAAGTATTCGCTGGCTTTTTTCTATATTGAAAACAACGAGGCCTTCTTCATCCGACTGAGCTTTATAATTTTTGTCTTCCGTATGAAGTTGAATGGGCATGGCAATCGGCTCTGAATTCATGAATATATGCCCCATTAAGATACATCTTTCAGGCGGAGGCCTGTCGAACAGCAGGGGCTTCCAATAGGAATGAGTGGAAGCCAGGGCTGTAATAATCAACAGGGCAATCACAATAGGAACTCGCAATTTCCGTGGAACAGCATGCCATATTTTATTTAATACACGCTTTTTGGTTTCCTCAAAAGATTCCTGATCTACATTCTTGGAATTCATAATGATATATATTATGCCATAATGCTTTTGTGACTAGCTAATTTAATAAATAAAGAGGGGGAAATCAAGGTTTTTTAATTTTGCGTTGAGATTTATGGGGCGGTAGGCAGTATGCAGTAGGCAGTAGGCGGTTGACAGTTGACAGTTGACGGTAGGCAGCAGGCATAACTCCACCGCGCGCCTCGTCCCTCGCCCCCCATCCATAATCATACCTCTTGACTATAGCCCTGTGATTTACTATATTTACAGGAGATAAGAACCTCCAAACAGCAGAACTATGAAAAAAATATTTGTATTAATCTTCAGCTTATCAATATGTTTTTCAGTGTATGCACAGAATAAAGATTTGCTTTTTTTTAAACTGCCGGATAAGCATCGCACGGTAAAAATAAAACCCGGAGCGTGGATCAGTTTTACGCAAGAACCGTTTACCCTGGATTCTTTGGAAGTGAAAAAATATGTCTCAGGCATACTGAATTTTGCTAAGAATGATTCCATAAATATGGAGGTGGAAAAGATGCATACAGGAATCAAATTGGATTCAGTACTTACTAAGCAAATCACTATTTCAACCGGGAAATGGCCTGCACAAACATTTAAAACAGAATCTTATGCAGTTTCCGACATGTGCAGCATTAGATACCAAAACAGATCCGGCAGGTTTTTCTCGGAAATAGGCATCTATCTTGCCTGGGCTTCGTTTGTTACGGCTGCCGTGGTGGCTCCTCTGGTCAGCATTAATTATAAAGAAGGCACCTTTAATATGGATACTTATAAATCTGTTGTAATGGCTGGAGGTATTGGGTTTGGCATTAGTATCCCGATTTTGATCTTTTCCGGACAGAAATCCATCACCCTGGAGCCTTGTAGGACAGAATACATCAAG
>JBDLIJ010000047.1:0-17022 GCA_039714935.1 Bacteroidota bacterium
GGGAGTTTGAGCAAGGACGTCCCCTCATTGAATCCCTTAAAAAGGAACATCCTGAGTATAAGATACTGCTAAGCTTTTTTTCTCCTTCGGGTTATCAGCAGAAGAAAGACTATGAGCTGGCAGATAAGGTTATGTACCTGCCTCCGGATTGCCCGGCCAATGCGAAATATTTCGTCAATGCCCTCCGCCCTTCCATTGCAATTTTTATTAAGTATGAGTTCTGGTACAATTACCTGGCAGCACTCAGGGAGAATAACATCCCAACAGTTTTCATCTCATCCCTGTTCAGGGAGAAACAGGTTTTCTTCAGGTGGTATGGTGGATGGTTCAGGAAGAAACTTCAGTCAATAGATCATTTCTTTGTCCAGGATAAGCCTTCAGCGGAATTGTTAAAAAGTATTGGCATTGATCAGCATACAGTCAGCGGGGACACACGATTCGACCGCGTTGCCGACATTCTGAAAAGCAAGCCAACGAACCAGCACATTGAGGAATTCTGCCATGGGAATAAAGTAGTGGTGGCAGGCAGCACCTGGCCACCTGACGAAAATATTCTTACGGCATTGCTAAAAGCAAACCCGGCCCTGAAACTAATCATCGCTCCGCATGAAATAAAAGAAGAAAGGATTGCTCAACTGCTCAACACACTGAATGTAGATGCAGCCAGATACACGCAGGATGCTGCAGAAAGCTGGCAGGATAAACAGCTTCTTATCATCGATACAATTGGGATCTTATCTTCAATTTATCGTTATGCTGACCTGGCCTATATCGGTGGTGCCTTTGCTACCGGATTACATAATATCCAGGAGCCGGCTGTAAATGGGATCCCTGTGATCTTTGGTCCGAAATATCATAAATTCAGTGAAGCGATCGGGCTTGTTGAAAAAGGCGGGGCCTTTTCGATCAATACTGAGAAAGAGTTGATTGATATTGTGAATGTATTACTCAGTGATGAAAACAAGTATCAGTCGGCCTGTAGGGTATCTAAGCAATATATGCTGGAAAGTACCGGAGCGACACAAAAAATCATGGATGGATTATCACCTTATCTATAACCCGGCAGATTGAAAATCAAACAGCCGGTCACCGCATTCAGCATTATTTCAGAAAATCTACGCCGCCCGTCCGGAGATGATAATAAGCCGGAACTATATGTAGTTTCCCCGAATTCACGGCATCAGAGATAATAGTAGATTTTTTGATCAGATCCTCTGCTGTGAGCAAAGCATTTTTCTGTGCAATTTCATTCACATTGGTCTTATTCACTGTAGCCTGAATGGCCGGAGTAATATGTGAAAGCAGATGTTTAATGTTGTTACCATTATCTCCTCCCCTGACTGCAGCCGTCACTGCCCCACAATCTTCATGGCTGAGCACAACAATCACTTTGGTGCCCAGGTGAGCCACTGCATATTCAATACTGGCAAGGGATGATGTGTTGGCAACATTTCCGGCCACCCGCACCACAAATAATTCTCCGATGCCTGTGTCAAATATCAACTCCGGGACCACACGGCTGTCAGCACAGCTAAGAATGATCGCAAAAGGATCCTGTCCTTTAGTCACTGTTTCCCTCCTGTTCGAATCCTGATTGTGGGAGGATAATTTATCCGTAATAAATTTTTCATTGCCGGCGATTAGCCTTTTTAATATCTCTGTTCTATCCATTGCTTGTCATTTATGATATCTGTGATGAGGGCAAAAGTATAACTTATTAACTAATTGGGCATGGTGAATGGGGACGAGGGGCGGGGGACGGGGGTGAAGGCATTATAGAATGGCATTCCCAAACCTAAAGCCGAAGTATATGGTCCGGGGCTGTAGCGGGCCATAAATATAGCCCGGATCACGGTCAATACCCTGGTCAAAGTCACTCTGGTATGAATTAAAGATATTCTTTACGCCAGTAAACAATTGGAAAGAAGTTCCATTGATCTGGATAGTGTACCGGAGTTTCAGTCCCAGGTCCAGGAATGCCTGTGATTCCCTTAACTCGCCTGCTGTAGGGTCAGGCAGGCCGGCTCCAAAATATGGGATCAGCATTTTCCCTGTATAGCTTGCTGATGATGAAATACCAAAATTCTGATACGGTATCCAGTCTATAGCAAAATAACCATAATCATGTGGTGTTCGAAAAAAACGCCTTTCATCAAAATCCTGAGGCTCTGCATAACTGCTTTCCTGAAAGGTAAAACCACTTTTAAGCGATAATTCAGACATTGGTATCCAGTTCAACTCCATGTTTATGCCCTTTACCACAGCGCCTCCTATGGCATTGGTTCTTAAATAGACCACCGTGCCATCCATATCCGGCATACCGATTTCATTCACAAAAGCATCGTTAAGCCTCGTATAAAAGGCTTCCAGTAAAAATCCAAAATCACTGTTTTTTAATCTCTTGTTAAAGTCTATGGAAGCCATGAAGCTATGGCTGGTTTCCTGTTGGAGATGCGGATCATTCTCATGTATTACGCGGCGGGAGCCGGAAGATTCAATATGCAGGTCTTCATCAAAGATCTGTGGGGCACGATAGCCCTGTGAATAACTCAGCCGTAGCTGAAGATAATCCCAAACATCATATTTTAATGTTAACCTTGGGCTTAATATGTCGCCCTTATTGTCGGGCATTTTATTTACTTTATCTTTAATATTATAATGATCAAAACGAGCTCCTGCTGAGGCTTGAAAATTTCGTATTTTGATCTCATATTGGGCAAAGATGCCAGTGGTAATTATTGATTGATCAGCAATAGCCATGTTGTCTGTATAGGGTATAATAAAAGAGGAGTCTGATGGATTCCAGGTAACATTTTCGAGATCAGGGTAGCCCAGCTTTTCATCATTCAGCCATGAGCCAGTGTTTTCTATTCCAAAAATGAGTTTGCTATGGGCAAAAAGTGCATTGTATTGTGCTCCCACAGTATATGACAGATCATTTGTTCTGCCATAGTCATTAAGCGACCTGTTTGCTCCATAATACGATTTTCTTTTTACACCCTGTCCTGAAAAATAAACTGACAGCAGGTCTATATCCCGAAAGAACATTTCGTATGTTAGTGCGCCACTGAGGATATTATGATCAAGGGCTTCGGTGATACCACTCATATGTGGCAGGTAGTCCATTTTATCGCCACCCCTGCGTGATTCATTTACATTAAATACATCAGCCACCAGCTTTGCCCGTGTTCCGATCCTGTGGAAAAGACGGCTTCCCAATGTAATATTTTTAATGCGTGTTAGCTCGGAAAACATATCCTGATTTGCATCAAAAGGCTGCCTGTTACGATAAAAGCCGTATAGAGCCATGCCTCCTTTATGATCTGCTGTTGTCAGCGAGCTGTTAAATGTGAGATTATGATCCCAGGCAGCTTTGTCTGCACCATCTATTCCGACCCCGATCAGTCCGCTATTGGCGCCGAACTCGAAAGTATTATTGATCGGATCCTTAAGTATAAGATTGACGGTGCCCGCGATAGCATTACTACCATATAAGGCTGATCCTCCTCCGCGTATCACCTCTACTCTTTCTATCATATTAGATGGGATGAGTTCCAGCCCGTAAACACCAGCCAGGCCTGAAAAAACCGGACGGCTGTTGATAAGGATCTGTGAATAGGGGCCTTCCATACCGTTCATCCTTAGCTGTGAAAATCCACAATTCTGACAATTGGCCTCCATTCTCAAACCCGGGGTAAAATTCAGGCCCTCGCTCAATGTTACCGATTGGATCATGTTAAATTGTTTAGGGGAAATCGTATTCACAATAGTAGAAGATCCTTTGCGGTTTGTTTCACTGCGGTCTCCTGTTACAACGACCTCTTCCAATCCAAGCATATCTTCCTGTAAAACGAATTTTATTTCCAGGGTATGTTTTGCTTTTATTGTCACTTCCTGAATCTGAGATTTATAACCCAGGAATTGCGCTTTCACTAAAAGTATTCCTTCCGGGAGATTAATCAATTGAAAATGTCCGGTTTTATCTGTTGTAGTCCCAATCGTGGTTCCCACCAGGCTGACAGTTGCAAAAGGGATATGCTCCCCCATATGATTTACAACATGCCCTATTATATTGGCATCTGTTTTAGTCTTTTGAGTCTGTGCTTGCAACACAATAAAGCACAGTATGATTACGGATAATATTTTTGGTCTTTTCATCTTGAATCTGATAAATATAATTTGGCTTAAGGGATAGTAATGAATAGTGGATCAAAACCACGATTCAAATGCATAAATAAAAATGAACAGCTAAATAAAGAGGGGCTAAATAACAGGTGGAGCTCTGCCTCTGCTCCCAGAAATAACAGCGGGGATGAAAACTTTTGGGAAATAATGATATAAGATTGGTATTGAGTTGGCAGAAAGCAATACCCCTATTAATACTAACAAAAAGAAGAGTGTATCTATCTGACTTAAAGAAATCCATTCAGCATCACTGTGATGATGTTTCTTAAATGGTTCGGCATCATTTGATTTGTCGAAAGGGTGGGCATGGGCAACGATCGTGCCATTTTCCAATTTATGCACATGAAGATATACCGCTTTATTGACTATTAGCATCCCCATGGAAAGGACAAGTAACCAGGCCAGTATCTTTTTGAGGATATTTTGCATAATATCTTTCATGAAGCTGCGAAAGTATAAAAATATACACATAATATGGTAAATATATTTTAATCAGAACCTATTCAAAATAATCAAAGATTGTAGCTGGAAGATTTACAAATTATCACCAAGCCATCACGAATATTTCGTACATTCGCAATCATATTCAATCTATAACGTTATCAAAATGACTGTATTGATCAAAAAAGTAAACCGTATCTCCTCAGGGGATAATCTTGTATATCTGTTAAGCAGCGTGAATGACCTGAACCGCAGCAAGCTCAATGAAAAAGAGCAGGATTACATCAGGAAACAGGTAAAGAAGCACAAGAAAGAATTTCTCGCCATTAACAGGCTAAATCAATGGATATTTATCCATATGGTTAACAAGAAAAAGCCCGATCATAATCGTTATGAAGAGGAGCGCAAAGCGGGTGCTAAGATCTTTGAGTGGCTTGCAGAGACAAAGGTAGAGAGTGCAACCATTATCGACTTCACAAGCAAAGGCAAACTTGTTCTTGCATTTGCTGAAGGTATGGGGCTGGCATCCTATCAGTTTCTCAAATATAAGAGCAAGAAAGAAAAGGAAGAATTTAATTTGAATGAAATAAAGATCTCCGCCCATACAGTTAAAAAAGAAGAGGTCAGGGATATTAACATCACCATGGATGCTGTATTTAAGTGCCGTGATATGGTGAATGAGCCGGTGGCGGAATTAAATGCCGAAAAGCTGGCAGCAACAGTAAAAGAGATGGGTAATGCTTGCGGAGCCCGTGTTGAGGTGATGGGTAAGAAAAAGATCGAATCACTAAAAATGGGAGGCCTTCTGGCAGTGAACAAAGGCAGTGTTGACCTTCCTACATTTACCATCATGGAATGGAAACCCATTGAACCCATTAATGAGAAGCCATATGTGCTTGTTGGCAAAGGGGTTGTTTACGATACAGGCGGCCTGAATATCAAGACCGGCAACTTTATGGAGAACATGAAATCTGATATGGCCGGCGCTGCCACCATGGCTTCTGCTCTTTATGCCATTGCCATGGCCCGCTTGAATGTTCACGTGATCGCATTGCTCCCTGCAACAGATAACCGTTTAAACAATAATGCTTATGTAAGCGGGGATGTTATCACCATGCATAATGGCATGACCGTAGAGGTGATCAACACCGATGCCGAAGGCAGGATGATCCTTGCTGATGCCTTGAGTTACGCCCAGAAATATGAGCCGCAACTGGTGATCAATGCAGCAACCCTTACCGGAGCTGCCGCACGTGCAATCGGCAAATATGGTATCGTAGCCATGCAATCTGATGCAGACAAGGCTATGAGCAAGCTCAAAGAAGCCGGGTTCTCTGTTCATGAACGTATAGCAGAATTCCCTTTCTGGAATGAATATGCTGATCTGATCAAATCTAATGTGGCAGACATCAAAAATATAGGCGGAACGGAGGCAGGCATGATCACCGCCGGTAAGTTCCTTGAAAAATTTACCGATTATCCTTTCATCCATCTTGATATAGCCGGACCTGCATTTGTTGATAAAAAAGATCACTATATCCCTGCCGGCGGAACCGGATTTGGGGTGAGGATGCTGGTTGAATTCTTTGCAGAAATTAGCAATAGATAAGTATGCGGGTGAAGGGTGCCGGATACCAGATACAGGATGCCGGATGCCGGGTACAGGGTACCGGCATTTAGCTCATAAGTGGGATAAATTCGAACTTTTGTCCGTCAAACAATCCCTTATCACTCAGTTTTATGTCGGGGATGACCAGCAAGGCCATGAATGATAGTGTCATATAAGGTGCTCGCAGTTTTGATCCAAGTTTTTTCGCCTCTTTGTCCAGTTCATCATATGTGGCTGCAACTTCATAAGCATCCCTGTTCGACATCAATCCGGCAACAGGCAAAGGCAATCGCATTTCTTTGTCAGCATCCACCAGTGAAACACCTCCCTTGCTTTCAACAAGAAGGTTAATGGCCCTGCATATCTCTTCATCAGTAGTACCCACTGCAATGATGTTATGGCTGTCGTGGGCCACCGTTGAAGCTATGGCTCCACTACGTAATCCGAAGTGATTTATGAATGCGACAGCAGGCTTTGTATGTTCGTAGCGGTTATAAACGACAAGCTTTAGGATATCCGTAGCCACACTGCTCGCAAGCATTCCATCACGATGCAGTATTTTCCCGTCAACTTTCTCGGTAATGAGCTGTCCGTCCAGTGCCCTGATCACCGACAACTGATTTCCTGTTACCGGAACTTTTATGTCAGCCGGGAAAAGGTTTTTGGTGTTGAATTTATTAATCGCCTTTTCCTTAACGGAATTAATTTTAGTTTCACCTTTTGCTGCAACAAGCCGGCCATCAATAAATGTTTCCCACACTTTGAAATCGGTCAGATTATCTACCACAAGAAAATCAGCCGGATCATTTTCCCTGAGCAATCCTACATCGAGTCCATAATGTTGAACAGGATGCAAGGTGCAGGCCCGCAGCACATCAAGGGGATCACATCCTCTGGCCACCGCCCTAATTACATGATCATTGATATGATTTACCGCCAGATCGTTGGGATGACGATCGTCACTGCAAAACATGATCCTGTCAGGGTATTTATCAAATAGAGGAATCAACTCATTAAAGTTCTTCGCTGCGCTGCCTTCCCTGATCTGGACGTACATGCCGTTAACTGCCTTATCAAGGGCTTCTTCCAGGGTGAAGCATTCGTGATCGGTGCTGATACCGGCATTGATATAGTTTGCCGCGTCATCACCTTTAAGTCCCGGAGCGTGCCCGTCAACAGGTTTATTATATTTATCTGCCACAGCAAGTTTCGCTTCCACATCAGCATCGCCTGAAAGCACACCCGGAAAGTTCATCATCTCCGACAGGTATTTAACTTCATCCATTTTCAGCAGTTCATCTATTTCATCGGGCCCAATGCTGGCACCTGCTGTTTCAAAAGGCGTTGCAGGCACACAGGACGGAGCGCCAAAATAAAACTTGAATGGAACTTTCCTGCCGTTTTCGATCATATATTTTACTCCCTCCACTCCCATCACATTTGCAATCTCATGTGGGTCAGACACCGTTGCTACAGTGCCATGTGTGACAGCCAGACGTGCAAATTCGCTGGGGATAAGCATGGAGCTCTCAATATGTATATGCGCATCAATAAAGCCCGGAATGATAAAGCACTCCTCTGCTATATCCGATTCTTTTATCATTGCAATACGTCCATTTTTGACAACAATCGTTCCCGGAAAGATCTTTTTATTGACAATATCGACGATTTGCCCCGACCTGGTAAAGCTTTTGGATATGTTCATTAAGTAAAATTAATAAAATATTGGAGGTGGTCTGTTCACCGTGGAATCATTTTACTTATCCCTGCTTGACACCAATATTTCCAGAAGTTTGATCCCTGCATCAGATATCACGGTACCGGGGCCGAAGATGGCTACTGTGCCAGCCTTGTACAGGAAATCATAATCTTGTGGCGGAATGACGCCACCCACAATAACCATGATGTCATCCCTGCCTTGTTTCTTCAGCTCATCAATTAGTTGCGGAACAAGTGTTTTATGTCCGGCGGCGAGGCTGGAGACTCCCACAATATGCACATCATTTTCAGCTGCCTGCCTGGCAGTTTCTACCGGTGTCTGGAATAGCGGGCCTACATCTACATCAAATCCGATGTCGGCAAAACCCGTTGCCACGACCTTTTCGCCACGATCGTGTCCGTCCTGTCCCATTTTAGCTACCATGATCCTTGGCCGGCGGCCTTCCAGCTCAGCAAAGGTGTCGGCCAGTTCACAGGCCTTCTGGAAGCTTGCATCCCCCCTTGACTCGGAAGAGTAAACGCCTGAAATAGATCTGATCACAGCCTTGTACCTGCCAAACACCTTTTCGCAGGCATAGGAGATCTCACCCAGGCTGGCCCGTTTTTGAGCAGCATCTACAGCCAGTTCCAGAAGGTTTCCTTTGCCTGTCTCACAGGCATTCGTGATGGCCTCCAGGGCTTTTTTAACAGTAGTTTCATCACGTCCGTCACGGAGTTTTTTCAATCTCTTTATCTGCGACTCACGAACAGCCGTATTATCTACCTCAAGGGTTTCGATGGGATCTTCTTTCTCAAGACGGTATTTGTTTACGCCCACGATGGTATCCTTATGTGAATCGATACGGGCCTGTTTTCGGGCTGCAGCTTCTTCAATGCGCATTTTGGGTATGCCTGTTTCTATGGCCTTTGCCATGCCACCAAGTTTCTGGATCTCCTGAATATGTTCCCATGCACGTCCGGCAATTTCATGTGTAAGGCTTTCCACATAGTAGGACCCTGCCCAGGGGTCGACGCTGCGCGTAACATTGGTCTCCTCCTGGATATATATCTGCGTATTCCTGGCTATCCTTGCAGAAAAGTCGGTAGGTAAGGCGATGGCCTCATCCAATGCGTTCGTATGCAATGACTGTGTATGGCCCAGTACGGCACCCATTGCTTCCACACATGTTCTGGCAACATTATTGAAAGGATCCTGTTCGGTAAGGCTCCATCCTGACGTCTGGCAGTGTGTACGCAAAGCCATTGACTTTGGATTTTTCGGCTTGAACTCCCTGACAATTTTTGCCCATAGCATCCTGGCAGCACGCATCTTTGCTATTTCCATAAAGTGGTTCATCCCGATGCCCCAGAAAAATGACAGGCGGGGCGCAAAGCTATCAATGTCCATGCCTGCTTCAATACCAGCCTTGAGGTATTCAAGTCCGTCGGCCAGTGTATAAGCCAGTTCTATGTCTGCTGTGGCGCCTGCTTCCTGCATATGATATCCGCTGATGCTGATAGAGTTGAAGCGGGGCATATTCTTCGAAGTATACTCAAATATGTCGGCAATGATACGCATTGAAGGCAGTGGTGGATAGATATAGGTATTCCTCACCATGAACTCCTTCAGGATATCGTTCTGTATGGTTCCGCTCAGCTGCTCCAGGCTTGCACCCTGCTCCAGCCCGGCCACGATATAAAAGGCCATCACAGGCAATACAGCCCCGTTCATGGTCATGGAAACCGACATTTTATCCAGGGGGATCTGGTCGAAGAGCATTTCCATATCAAGGATGGAGTCGACGGCGACGCCGGCTTTGCCAACATCACCTTCCACACGTTCATGGTCTGAATCATATCCTCGATGGGTTGCAAGGTCGAAAGCGATAGAAAGCCCTTTCTGTCCTGCTGCCAGATTGCGGCGGTAAAAAGCATTGGACTCTTCGGCGGTGCTGAAGCCTGCATATTGCCTGATGGTCCATGGCCGCATTACATACATACCGGAATATGGCCCGCGTAGAAATGGCGGAAGGCCGGCAGCATATTGCAGATGCTCCATATCTTTAAGGTCGGCAGCAGTATAAACAGGTTTAACAGCTATCTTTTCCGGAGTATCCCAATCCTTTTCGATATGGTTTTTATGCTCCCAGGCGGGGATGTCATGCTCCGCTGCCTGCTTTCTCTTAATATCTATCTGACTGAAGTTCGGTTTCATGTCCTAATTGTTCAATGATTGATGATAGCATTTATATTCTGAGTGCCTTCTGAAATGTTTTCAGGTTTTCCAGTACGTTGGAACGCATATGGATGAAATGCTCTAACCCGGCTTCCTTCAACTCCTCGATCTCATCTTTCGGATAAGCTGCCACCACCACAATAGCCTTTCCCTTCAGGGCATCATAAATCGGTGGAGCAATATCAGCATATTCATCGTCGGCGCTGCATATGACCACGATCTCTGCTTTGCTTTCAAGTGCAGCCTTCACTCCTTCATCCACACTCTTAAAGCCGAGGTTGTCGATCAGCTCAAAGCCGGCCACAGCAAAAAAGTTACTTGCAAACTGAGCCCGGGCGATGCGCATGGTAAGATTACCATATGTAAACATAAATACTGACGGCCGTTTGTTTTCTCTTGCATGGTCATCGGTTTTCTTGCGAAGTTTTTCAAACTGCTGTGCCCCTCGATAAGGTTTAAGTGTCTCCACGATGGCTCCGTCTTCCGTAAAATCCGTTGGCCTGAAAACATCAGCCGGAATATATTTTTCAATTTTCTCAGTACGATTCGGAAACTGGTTGGTTCCCAGGAGGCTGTTTTTCCGCATAGCGACAGCTATATCAAGCATTTCAGCATTCTCTTTTATCTTTTGCTGAATAAATCCTGATTTAAGGGCTTCAATATATCCTCCCTGTTCTTCTACCTCCAGAAAGAGCTTCCATGCTTCTTCCACCATAAAGGCAGTGAGGGATTCAATATAATAGGAACCGGCAGCAGGGTCAGCAACTCTGTCAAGGTAGACTTCTTCCTTTAGCAAAAGCTGTTGATTGCGAGCGATACGTTCACTGAATTCATCTGGCCTTGAATAAGCACTGTCGAAAGGTTTAACGATGTGCGAGTCAACTCCTGCAATCGCTGACGACATGGATTCAGTCGTTGTACGCAGCATGTTCACATAAGGGTCGTAAACGGTAATATTCCAGGAGGCTGTTTCGGTGTGTATGCTCATACGCCCCATATTTTCACTGCTTGGACCATATGCTTTCACGATATTTGCCCACAGCTGCCGGGCAGCCCGTATTTTTGCCATTTCCATGAAATAATCAGGCCCGACAGAAAAATTAAAGCGCATGGCAGGAGCGATGCCGTCGACTGAAAGACCCCGTTCGGTCAATTGCGTAAGATATTCAGCACCGGATGAAAGACTGAATGCCAGTTCCTGTACGATAGAAGATCCGGCATGATGAAAATTTCTTCCATTTACGGTGATCACTGTAAAATGCGGAAGATTCAATGTTTTGTTGATCATCTGCTTGCATTGGGCAAAATCGTCTTCCAGGGAATCATAATAATTCCCTTTGATGATCAGCCTCCCAAGAGGATCAAAATTGACGCTTCCGTGCACCTTCCCAAAATCACGATTATATTGCTCTACAAGGTCATAAAAGATGCCTGCAATATTTCCTGCCTGCTGGCCACAAACAAAATTCAATTCAACGATCTCGGCAAAAATATTTCGGCATAAGCCATCAATATCCGCCCGGCTGTATTCTTTGTTGTCGTCGAGTACAAATCCCAGGGAATCTACTCCCTTCATCAGGATGTTAAGGGCTTCTTTGTTGGCTGCTTCAATTTTATTTACCCGAATATTCTGACGAATATACCAGTCGTTCCCTTTGACTTTATTCCCTCTTACAAAGGGAAAATCGCCGGGCAAAACATCTTTTACAGCCAGTTCATCCATATCTTCTTCGCGATAATAGGGGTTCACCGAAAACCCCTGTTCCGTCTTCCAAACCAGCTTTTTATTATAATCAGCACCTTTAAGGTCTTTCTCAATCACCTTCTCCCATTCCTTTGTGCTAATCGGGGGAAACGCCTTAAAGAGCTTTTCATTATTGTCTTTCTCGCTCATAATTCAACACTTAAGCAGTTTATTCTCAAAATAAAAATCAACAATCAACAATCGCCTAATCTATCAAGGTCATTTCCTCCACCAGGTGGCCGGCGCCTGCAAATTTATCGATAATGAAGAGGCAGTATCGGATATCGATTGAAATGTTCCTGCATTGTTCCGGATCATACACGATGTCGCTCATGGTCCCTTCCCAGCATCGGTCGAAGTTAATCCCTATGAGTTCACCCATATCGTTCAGGAGCGGGCTGCCGGAGTTACCACCTGAGGTATGGTTGGTAGCAATAAAGCAAACATGCAGGCTTCCGTCCTTGTCAGCATAGCGTCCATAGTCCTTGCTTTCATAAAGTTCTTTTAATCGGTCCTCCACAACATAATCATATATGGCAGGATCTTCTTTTTCCATGATGCCTTCGAGTGTCGTAAAATGCTTATAACTCACTGCATCTCTCGGCTGATAGCCCTTCACCTTACCATATGTCACCCTCAGTGTAAAGTTGGCATCAGGATAAAATCTCCTGTCGGGTTGAAATTCCATCAGGCCCTTCATATATATCCGTTGCAGACTGTCATCTTCTGCATAATACTTGAGCAGCAGTGGGCGCATATCCTGATTGTATGTTTCAACAAAAGCATTTGCAAGGCTATAAGCGGGATCTTTCAATATTTTCTTATGATGTTTGCATTTGAAATTGTCGAGAAACTCATTCACACTTTCCTCTGTGGCCAGGAACGACTTCTCAAAGATATGGTCAGCATAAGCCGAAATATCGCCTTTATATTTTTTGTCAATGATTTCAAGTTCTTCCGGGCGATATGCGGGGTCAGCGAGATCAAGGTAGGCATTTATCATCGCAATGAAGGTTTCTTTATCCAGGGGCTGATGATAGTTCTTAAAAAATGAGGCCGCCGTCTTCCTGAGGCTGCTTACCGCTTTCTCAATATCTTCCTCACTATGCTCCTTATCTTCGCACACCCTGCTCAGGCGGGCGAAATATCTTCCCATGCGGAGGATCTCTATTGTAAGTACAGATTCAGAGATACAGGCCATTTCCGTTTCCACCGGCGAGATTCTGTCGTAGAGTTTATTAAAGTTTTTAACGATTCCGCCATACTCATCTTTTCTTTCTTCGCTGGTGTTTACCCACCAGGTAAATTCCTTTTCATGCCGGTGCTTTTTTTCAACAATGCCCGTGCGTGCGATCCCCTTATTTTCGCCTATCCACTTCTTCCATCCATTGGCTATGCCAGCAGCTTTAGCCGAATATTGAATCCGCACCAGGTCGTCACGTTCAATATACTTATGAATGATATTGAGACGCTGATCGCGAAGGCTTATCCTGATTGGATTTATCACCCCTGCAATGTGCTCAACCCGGCAAGAAGGGATATACTGCTGTGTTGCTCCGGGATAGCCAAATACGAAGGTGAAGTCATCCTCTTCCACTCCCTGGATGTTGATCGGAAAATGGAATCCAGGCTTATAGGGGATGTTGTTTTCGGAGTACGCTGCCGGCTGGTTATTGGAGTCGGCATAGATCCTGAACACCGAGAAGTCGCCGGTATGCCTTGGC
Source organism: Bacteroidota bacterium (assembly GCA_039714935.1). Lineage (GTDB taxonomy): Bacteria > Bacteroidota > Bacteroidia > Bacteroidales > B18-G4 > B18-G4. The sequence goes on from JBDLIJ010000047.1 coordinate 13,638, forward strand.
CACATCCAGTTATCGGTATCTCCGCCAAATTTCCCAATATTAGAGGGTGGTGCGCCAACCAGTCTCACATCTGTGAATACTTCTGTGATAAACAAATAGTATTCATTCCCATAATAGAATGGCTTTATACGCGCTTTATAGTGTGTCCCTTCTATTGCTGCTGCCTCCAGGGTATCGGCATTTTGTTTGAGTTTTTCATCTCGTTCCGCTTCTGTCATATCATCACGGATGCCTTCAAGCATTTTGTCGGTCACGTCTTCCATGCGAACCAGGAAGGTCACACTGAGCCCCGGGTTGGGAAGTTCTTCTTCCTGGCTCATGGCCCAGAAGCCATCGGTAAGGTAATCGTGCTCAAGTGAACTATGTCGCTGTATAGAGCCATAACCACAATGATGGTTGGTAAGCAGCAGCCCCTGGTCTGAGACAAGCTCAGCCGTACACCCGCCCCCAAAGATCACAATGCCATCTTTCATTGAGCTCTGGTTGATACTATAGATATCTTCAGCTGTGAGCTTAAAGCCCATTTCCTGCATTTCCTTTTCGTTAAGCTGCTCCAGCAGAAGCGGGATCCACATGCCCTCATCGGCACGGGAAAGGGTGATGCTGAAGATTAATATCAGAGATAGAATAATATGTTTCATGGTTTTAAAATTAGATTCCGGATATTGTTCGTTATTCGTACTTCATCGCACAGCGATGCAGGATATCTCCACATCCACCCCCATTGGCAATCCTCTGGCAGCGATGGCTTCGCGGGCCGGAGGGTCCACCTTGAAGTAGCTTCCGTAAACTTCATTTACATCTTTGTAAAGAGACATGTCTGACATAAAGATAGCGCATTTTACCACATGTGTGAAATCCATGTCTTCTTCATTTAGTATCGCACGGATGTTCTCCATTACTCTCTTCGTTTGCTCAGCAACGCCACCTTCAACCAGCTTGCCCGTATAAGGATCGATGGCTATCTGGCCCGACACATACAGGGTATCCCCGGCCAGGACAGCCTGGCTATAGGGTGCAATGGGCCTGGGTGCATCGGAAATATTGACGGTCTTTTTCATAATATGTCCATTATTAACACTTTATACTTATGGGGGAATGGCAAATTTAAGGTTTTTTACTACATTTATCATCCCAACCAAAAAACCATTTTGATCATGACGTTAATATTAAACCGAGATGAAGTAGCAACAGTCCTGAACATGAAGGATTGTATTGATATTGTTGAAGCGGCATTTGCCGAGCTTGCCAATGGCACCTCCGATATGCCCATGCGGTCGAACATCAAACCACCGGGTGGCTTGTCGCTGTATATGCCGGCATATCTCAAAGAGATGAAAGCACTGGCCTGTAAGGTTGTTACAGTGTATAAAGATAATCCGGAGAAGCACGACCTGCCCACCACCATTGGCAAGGTTTTGCTTCAGGATCCTGAAAGCGGCGATGTTATTTGTGTCATGGACGGTGGATTTCTGACAGCCATGCGTACGGGTGCTGCCAGCGGTGTTGCGACCAAATACCTTGCCCGTGATGAAAAAGGCATGACAGCAGGTATCTTCGGCACAGGTGTGCAGGCACAGATGCAGTTATGGGCAATATGTGAGGTCAGGGATATCACCAAAGCCCTGGCATATGACATCAATACCGCAGCTGCTGAAAAGTTTGCCGCTTTGATGAAGGAAAAACTTGGCATTGAAGTCGTCGTAGCCAGCTCTGCTGAAGAAGTGCTTAATGCCGACATCATCTGTACAGCCACCTCCTCCCCTACGCCCATCTTCGACGGATCAATGGTGAAAGAAGGAACACATATCAACGGCATCGGCAGCCATACTCCCAACGCAAGAGAGCTGGACACGGTGGTCATCAAACGCTCAAAATTTATCGGAGATTCGCGGGAGGCGTGCTTCAATGAAGCGGGCGACATCATTATTCCGGTTGATGCGGGTGAAGTAGCAGAATCGCATTTCTATGCTGAGCTTGGAGAGCTTGTTACTGGTAGAAAAGATGCACGGCTGGACGACTCCGAGATCACCATATTCAAATCCAACGGACTGGCCATACAGGATGCCGCTACTGCCAAGCTGGTGTATGATAAGGCGGTGGAGAGGGGGATTGGAACGGAGCTTAGGTTTTAGGTGTTGGGTGTTGGAGTGAAAGTTCCAATTCATCATTGGTAAAGATCACATAATATTTAATGTCACAAAAAAAAAGCCTATCAGTTATGATAAGCTTTTCCAATACAAATAAGTTTAAAATAATTGATTAATCGACTTTCACATTTATTGCGTTTAATCCTTTGGGGGTTTCTTCTACATCGAAGCTTACTTTGTCCCCTTCATTGATTTCGTCAATTAGTCCATTTACATGTACAAATACATCTTTGTCACCATCTTCTGGAGTGATGAATCCAAATCCTTTAGAATTGTTGAAGAATTTTACTGTTCCTTTACTCATAATAAAAAGTTATAAATTAAAATGCAAAGGTACGGTTTTCTTATAATTCTGACCAATGTCTCTGAAAATCTTGTCTTTTTTAGCGTTTTATTTAGTTTTTTAGCGTTAAAATGTCCATATTTATTACATTCTGCCCAACTTTTTATATTGCGTGTTAGTGGCTGGGCTTTCTATCTCTTTTCTATATTCTTGTCTAATTTAGCAAATATAATGGTCAAATATAAAAACCAAACAGACCAACCAAAATGAAAAAGTCGCTGCTTTAATCCAAAATAATCAGCCAATAAGTTAGGGACGAATATTAAAAATCCAAGCGACATTATTACAAAAATCAAAAGTGAAATTATTTTAATATTTGAAATTATTTCAGATTTCCATAAAATCAAGGTCATGAGTGGCGATAAAAACAATAGTATTGAAGGCATTCCTAATAGTCCATGCAATCTGAGTGGAAATGGAAATATGGCTGCTCCAAATATCGAGAAAGAAAAAGTTAGAAGGATTATTATCGGAATAGTATTTAGTCCGATTTGTTTGCAAGTTTTATACAGTCCAATAATAAACAGTACACTAAAAAATGAAGCCAAAACAAGTCCAACTGTAAAAATGTATTGAGTTTCTGTTCCAATTTCTCCTAATTCACTTACCATTCTTGTGGCATGATTATAATCTGTCATTATAAATCCACATATAATCGTTGTCATCCAAAATATTATTGGAATTAAAAGTCCTGATTTTATTAGCAATTTATTATTCATAAACTGAATGTTGTATTTTGGAGTAGCTCTAGCCTTGTCTATAACGTCCTCAGCTATGGCGCGTATATTTATTCGTTTGCATAAAATTACAAAATTATCTCATGCGCTATAGCATATGTTATGGAAGTGTAGGCCTGCCCAAAAGCCATGCGTTGAGGTATTGGCGCAGAATT
>JBDLIJ010000048.1:0-16850 GCA_039714935.1 Bacteroidota bacterium
TGTTTGTATTATATTGGCAGGGCACGGGATGAAGGGTGTAGATATCTATAATTATTAATAACAAAAAATATGGCTGATTTTCAGGTCGTAATGCCCAAACTGGGCGAAAGCATCATTGAGGCTACCATTACCAGATGGTTAATATCACCCGGCAAGCCTGTTGAAGAGGATGATTCCATTGCAGAAATCGCTACCGACAAGGTTGATTCAGAGATCCCTTCACCTGTTGAGGGCATACTCAAGGAACTGCTTTTTGAGGAGGGAGATGTTGTGGAAGTGGGTAAGGTAATTGCGATCATTGAAACTGCAGGGGAAGATGTCGCTACCGCAGAAAATAAACATGCTGAAGAAGAAGAAATCGTTGTGACACCGGCAGCAGAAGAGCCGTCACCGGTTTCGCCACCTATGGAACAAGTTATTGAGGTAAAGGAAAATCGTTTCTATTCCCCATTGGTAAAAAATATTGCCAGGACAGAAGGTATTACTATGGCTGAGCTTCAAGGTATCACCGGATCCGGAAAAGAAGGCCGTGTGACCAAGAAAGATATCCTTGATTTTCTCAAGAAAAAACCAGCAGCCTCTGATCCTGCACACAAAGCAGCTTCCCCTCCCCTTTCTTTACCGGTAGTTGAAAGAACACAGGGAGATGAGATCATTGAGATGAACCGCATGCGAAAGATAATCGCTGATCACATGCTCATGTCGAAGCAGGTATCCCCTCACGTCACCTCCTTTATTGAGGTTGATATGACCAATGTGGTGAACTGGAGAAATAAGATGAAGGATATAGTCATGAAAAGAGATGGTGAGAAGCTCACCTTCACTCCTATCCTGATTGAAGCTGCGGCACAGGCCATTAAGGATTATCCCGGCGTGAATGCCTCTGTTGACGGAAATAACATCATCATCCGCAAAAATATCAATATCGGCATGGCAGCGGCCTTAGCAGCTGGGGATCTCATCGTACCTGTCATAAAAAATGCTGATCAGAAAAGCCTGCTGGGCCTGGCAAAAGATGTAAACGACCTGGCGGGGCGTGCCCGCACAAATAAGCTGCTGCCTGACGAGATTCAAGGCGGCACCTTCACCATCACCAATTTTGGTTCATTTGCCAGTATTACCGGCACACCCATCATTAACCAGCCTCAGGTTGCCATCCTGGGTATCGGGGCCATACGTAAAAAGCCAGTTGTAATTGAGACTCCACAGGGTGATATGATCGGCATCAGGCATATGATGATCCTTTCACTGGCCTATGACCATCGCATTGTGGACGGCGCCCTGGGCGGTATGTACCTGAAAAGGGTGACCGAACTGCTGGAAAATTTTGATGCCGGCAGGAATATCTGATAAATAATGCGGAGGCAGCCATAAAATCCATTATTTTCGCATTAAACAAAATCAAATATAAAATTCATGGAATTAAATTTAAGCCGGCCACTGGCCATATTTGACCTTGAAACGACTGGTATCAGGGTTGCCACCGACCGTATTGTCGAGATCAGCATCATCAGGGTAGAAACAGACAACAGCTCACAGGTAAAAACATTACGGGTAAATCCGGGAGTGCCCATACCGCTGGATGCTACATTGATCCATGGCATTTCAGATGAGGATGTAAAAGACGAACCTACATTTAAGGAATTATCAGCAGAGCTTCATGAGTTTTTTAAAGACTGCGATCTCTCCGGTTATAATTCAAATAGGTTCGACATCCCACTGCTCGTTGAAGAATTCCTGAGAGCTGATGTTGATTTCGACCTCAGGGATCGTTATTTCATCGATGTACAAAATATCTTTCACAGGATGGAGCCCCGAAACCTTCGGGCCGCTTATAAGTTTTATTGCGATAAGGAGCTGATAGATGCACATTCTGCCGAAGCTGATACTACGGCAACATTCGAGATCCTCCAGGCACAAATAGAACGGTATAAAGACACTGAATATAACGATGATGACGGGAATGTCAGCATCCCCATAAAAAATGACATGAAAGCTCTTCACGACTTTTCATATAACACCAAATTTGTTGACCTGATCGGGCATATTGTTTTTAATGCCAGACAGGAAGAAGTATTTAATTTCGGTAAGCATAAAGGCAGAAAAGTTGAAGATGTGTTTAAAAAAGAACCTCAGTATTTTGACTGGATGATGAAAGCCGAATTTCCTCTGTCTACCAAGAAGGTGATCTCTGCTATCAAAAAAAGGTTTATCGACCACAAATCATTTTAGTTCATCTTATCCTTACCATTTATGAAGATCATCTGTATAGGCAGAAATTATATTGATCATGCCAAAGAGCTGAATAACCCTGTTCCGGAGAAACCGGTATTCTTCCTCAAACCCGACACTGCCCTCCTCCGGAGAAACAAGCCCTTTTACTACCCCGACTTCTCAGAAGATATTCATTACGAATGTGAGCTGGTCGTAAAGATCAACAAACTGGGAAAGAATATTCAGAAAAAGTTTGCTCACACCTATTATGATGAGATAGGTGTCGGCATTGATTTCACTGCCCGTGACCTGCAGAGCCATTCAAAAAAGAAAGGGCTTCCCTGGGAAATCGCCAAGGCCTTTGATGCTTCGGCTCCGCTCAGCATGGATTTTATCAGGAAAGACGAATTTCAGGCCCTGAACAATATCAGCTTCCACCTGGATAAAAACGGAGAGAGGGTACAGGATGGCAATTCATCGGATATGATCTTCGATTTTGATGAGCTCATTGTTTACCTGTCGAAGTTTTTTACACTCAAAACCGGTGATCTCATTTTTACAGGGACCCCTGCGGGAGTCGGACCCGTAAAGATCGGGGATAAGCTGGAAGCGTATATTGGTGATCGGCTAATGTTAAAATGCCATATCAAGTAAAAACGATATCAACAACTACCTTTTCGCCAACAAAATCATTAAGAGAATCTATAATCCTGGTTTTTGAATAGCCAAGCTCCGTTTTTAGTGCCGGAGAGTCGAGTTTTACAAAGAGCTTGCTTCCTTTGAAGTAAATGTCGCGTGTGTGATTGGTGATCATCTCTCCGGCAACCTCGGGCCAGGCCTCGATAATGCGTGCCTGTTTAACTTTGCCTTCAAGCCTGTATGTTGAAAGCAGTTCCCTGATCACATCTCCCAATGTCTGATCATTTCTTCCTCTTGCCATTTTGTTAATTTTCGTCTTCAGACAGTTTGCCATCCACTACATTAAATATCCTGTGGTCGATATCTATAGTGCTGAAGATATTTTCGATCCTCGAACGCTGGGTGTCTGTAATAAATACCTGTCCGAAGTTATTTTCGCTCACGAGCTTAACAAGTTGTTGTACGCGGTGTTCATCGAGTTTATCAAAGATATCATCGAACAACAAAATTGGTTTATAGCCTTTTTCTTCCTTTGTATAATCAAACTGGGCCAGTTTGATGGCGATCACAAAGGACTTTTGCTGTCCCTGCGAGCCAAATTTCTTCACCGGATGATCGAAAATACGAAAACGCAGGTCATCTTTATGCACGCCTGTGGTGGTGTACTTAAGTATAAGGTCCTTGTCCAGCGAGCGATTCAATAATTCCTGCGGGTCAGCCTCAAAAAGTTGTGATTCATATGCTATCGACACCTTTTCCCTGCCCTCTGAAATAAAATCGAAATACTTCTGAAAAATAGGGATAAAGCGTTCAATAAAAACTTTGCGTCGATCAAAGATACCTGTTCCCAGGCGGCAAAGTTGCTCATCCCATATCTCAAGCATGGAAGGATCAAAGAAGCTCCGCTGATGGAACTGCTTCAGCAGAGAGTTTCTTTGCTGTAAGGCCTTGTTATAGTTGATCAGGTCGTCGAGGTATACTTTATCAAACTGGGCGATGACCATGTCGATAAGCTTTCGCCTGACATCACTTCCATCGTTGATCAGGTCACGGTCGTAGGGCGAGATCATCACCAGCGGAAATGTGCCGATGTGATCAGCAAGCCGGTCGTAAGTCTTATCGTTCAATTTAAACAGTTTTCGCTCGCCTGCCTTCTGAATACAGCTCACCTTGTCGGAAGTGTCGCCATTGCGCTCAAACATTCCGTGAATAGAGAAAAAACTTTCCCCATGCCTGATATTCTGGGTGTCGACAGGGTTGAAATAGCTTTTACAAAACGAAAGATAGTGAATGGCATCCAGCAGGTTGGTCTTGCCGGTGCCATTGTCGCCCGTAAAGCAATTTATCTTGGGTGAGAATGAGGGCGAGGCTCCCTCATAATTCTTAAAATTCGTGATATTTAAATTTTGCAGGTACATTAACTCATCTCCTTTATCTTTTCTGCAACATCCTCCATCAGCCACTGCGGGGTAGAAGCAGCTCCGCTGATCCCTACAGAATCAACATCTGCAAACCATTCCCGCTTCAGCTCTCCGGCCTCTGTAATAAAATATGTTCGTGGATTCACCCTGGCACTGATATTAAATAATTTGTTTCCATTCGAGCTCTCTCTCCCGCTCACAAAGATAATAAGCTCATGTGCAGAAGCAAATTTCTTCAGTGCGGGAACACGGTCAAGCACATGCCGGCATATGGTATTATGACTCCTGAAGTCAGGGGATGAAGATTTTTTTCTTACCTGTACCTTCATGGAATCTGAGATCAACTGAAAGCTCACCGCATCCATGGTTGTTTGAGAGAACAAACGCATTGGTCTGGCCATGTCGACCTTAGCAAGATCCTGAGCTGCGCTGATGACTATTCCAAGGCCTTTTGAATGCCCTAAGAGTCCAATTACTTCAGGATGATCCTTTTTTCCGTAGATGATCACCTGGCCGTTCACTTTCTCCATTTCCGCTGCAGCTGAACTCACCTGCTTTTGCAGACGCCTGACGATACCACAGGTGGCATCAACCACCTCCACGCCATGCTTGCGGGTAAGCTCAAAATTTTCAGGTGGTTCGCCATGCGCACGGAAGAGCAGCTTATTGCCGCCTAGTCGAGTAATATCCGCTACCTTCACCACCTTCAGGCCCATTCCTTCCAGACGTCCCATTTCCTGCTCGTTATGCAACAATGATCCCAGGCTGCAAAACCCGCTTTCTGCCGAAAGCTCCTTTTCCGCTTTACGAATAGCCCGCTTCACGCCGGGGCAAAATCCGGCTGCTGTATCGATGTTGATGGTCATAGGGATGCAAAGGTAGTAAAAAGGTAGCGGGTACCGGGTGTAATACTTCTTCATTCATCTACCACATTCATCACGACAATTTTACAAATTAATCGACTAAAGATGAACATTTAGTGAATAAATACGTTTGAATACGTATTGATAATAAACTAAAAAATTATGAAAAAAGTAATCATAATCCTCTTTGCACTTATTTGGGGCATTGGGCATATAGTTGCACAATCTGAAGAGTCTTCCGGCGAGAATAGCGGATCCGCTGCACAAGCCAACAATCCGCTGGCAAACATGACCGCCCTCAATTTCCACAACTATTACATTCCCAAGATGACGGATGCGCCTGACGATATGTATATGAACAATGCCTGGGTACGTTTTGCAAAGCCATTTGCAAAGGGCAGGTTATTGTTGCGTGTTTCAGCTCCCATCAATACAATGGCTATCCCGGGCAATGCAGGAGGAGTTACTTCTTATAATGGTTTAGGTGATGTGAATGCCTTTGTTTCATATAACTTTATTTCAAAGCCCAATGCAACTGTTGGCATTGGACCACTGATTGCAGCGCCAACAGCAACCGAAACTGTGCTGGGAAGCGGAAAATGGCAGGCTGGATTAGCCTTTGTAGCGTTTATTGTAAAATCGCCCGTATTTCAGTTTGGCGGATTGGTCACCTGGCAAACATCTGTTGCCGGCGATGAAGACAGGGCAGAAACAAATATGGCGGCAGTACAACCATTTTATTTCTGGCAGCTTGGAAAAGGCACCTACTTAAGGGGTGCACCAATCTGGGCCTTCGACATCCAGAACGAAAATTTCCATATGCCCCTGGCTCTGGGTATTGGCAAAGTAGTAAAGATGGATAACACCATGTTCAATCTATTCGTTGAATCTCAATATTCTGTGCTACACTATGGAACACAGCCTCAATTACAGATACTTACAGGGATTAATCTTCAGTTCTTGAGTGATTAAATTGCAATTTGAAACGTATTTAAGAAGTACTATTCAACTGACGGCCAGGTGACCGCCAGCACATCTAGTACACTTGCAGGTTCATCCGTTTAAGGTAATTATCAGAAGCTGTTATGGTTAATATGTATGATCCGGCTTTTAATGAAGCAATGTTTATCTTTTCAGACATGTTACCTTTATTAAGGTTTAAATTTGTCTGGCAGACTACTTGCCCAAGCATATTATAAATCCGCATTACACCTTCTATGGCAATAGCACTCTCCAAACTAATCGTAATGGTTTCGCTGGCAGGGTTCGGATAAACAGAAAGCTCACGTTTACTGATTTCATCAATGCCAATACACTCATCAATAATTACTTCAAGTGTATCTGAAGTTGCTTCACAATCATCAGCAGATATTTCAGTAACAACAACATACCCATTTCCGGGAATTATCCATAATATGTCGATCTCGCTGGTGCCTGTGCCGGCAACGATATCGCCACCTGCAACAGCCCAATAGTAAGTATGGTCTGGTGTATTTAAAGTTGAATAAATATGCTGTTCGTCTTCGCAAACCAAAGTATCACCGCTAACTTCCGGTGTGGGAGTAGTGGATATAACGATCTCCAGTTCATCTGAAGGTAAGCCTTCTCCACATTCATTTGAGCCATAAACAGATAATAAAGCAGACCCTTTATTCCCTCCTGACCAGGTAATACTAATATTTTCACCGCTTCCACTTATCACCCCGCTTTCCTCAGGATTTAGCATCCAAATTAAAGTATCTGCATCCGTTACCGGATCAGTTTGATAGTCAGTGGTTGTGCCGGTACAAACATCTTCCGGTCCGCTGGGTTGTGTTCCCTGTCCTGGTGCTGTAACTACAAAAACATATGCTTCACCAAGCATTTCTGCAGAACAGTTTGCTAAAGATCCTACTGATGAGTAGAATCCTTCACCAGTTTGATAGCCAAAGCTAATAGGACTTCCTGTTCCTGCTATGATTGTTCCTGTTGTAACATCATCAAGATATAGTTCATAATCCACACCAGTTTCAGATCCAGCCAGGGTAACTTCACTACCGGTACTGTCCTGGCAGTATGAGCCTCCTCCTTCCATATAGAAAGGCTCTGGCGCTGTATAGAGTGTACAGCTAAGTTCAGGTGACCAGGGGCCAATCCCACAATTATTTTCAGCCTTCACTTTTATCGTATAAGCCCCATTCCATGTTTCTGACGGAACAAACAAAGCTGATGTGTCTGTTCCTGTAATTGTTCCAGCATCCGCGGGCAACACTTCCCATATATAGTCGGTGGCAGTAGGAACACTAAGCGTAGTATATGTATAATCTACGTTGGAACAGCATGATACTTCTCCTGTTGGAGTTGTAGCTTGTACAGGAAATTGATTTACAGTAATCATATCAGTTACCGTATCTGATGCTGCATATGACGCATTGGATACAGTAAGTGATACGTCATATGTACCCTGAGTGGTATAAACTACAGACGGGTTCTGAACTGTTGATGTTGCTGGCGTACCCCCTTCAAATGACCAGGACCATGCTGTGGCTCCATTTGACGGAGCTGTAAAATTAACTGTATCGCCCTGACATACAATTGTATTGTCAGACGAGAACGCGGCCTGCAAATAAGGCCTCACAGCAAGTGCGCTTTTTATGTTTGCCTGGTAACCCACAATTGAAATAGTCCCTGTATTCAGGTCTACAGTACACAACTGGTTCTGACTTGTTGCAGGGTAATGCGTTGTTAGATACATTGTATTATTTACCGGACAAAAATCCATACCATGTCCTTCTCCTGAGGCATTCTGCCCTGTGTAACCCAATAATGTTGCAGCTCCGGTAGCTTTATCAATTAAATATATCGATGCATTTGAGCCTGAGCGGTTCATTCCGTATAACTGTCCGCTACTATCAATAGCAATGCAGGCAATACTCGATGCAGTATCCATTGTACCAATAAGTGTACTTGATCCGATACTACAGTCAATACTATGCAATGCGCTTTCCACACCATCATTACAACTAATGCCATACATTATTCCTGTAGCCGGGTCATATGCCATGCCTGTCCAGATATGATTAAACAGAGCCGGCGACATATTACTTATGGTGGTGGTCACCCCATTGCTTGTATCCACCTGATAGAAATTGTCGGAACTGGAATTGACAGCATACAAGATACTATTATCACCAAAATCCATCCCGCCTATACTTGTCAGAGAAGCCCCCAGGTAATTGGTAACGGAAGTAGCAAGGTTAACCCTGTGAAACTCCGCAGTAGAATAACCGAAAATAAATCCTTTTTGTGCAAAGCTTGAGGCTGAAGCCATCAGGATGCATAATAACACCAGGGTAAATTTTTTCATAATGTAAATTTTGTCAACGATCCAAATAAATATATTTTACACAAATTTTTAAATAATATTCCATACTTCTGCCACCCGTTCGGGTAGTTTTCGCCTAAGTATTTTCTATTATTGCCTTATATTCGATCTGAATCAGCACATAAACATCAGCAGATTTACTCATGTTAAATAATTTCATAGATAGTTATGTGTATATTTGTATAAAAGAGTCATTGGGGTATATATGTTTTATTGTTTTAATGGGGTTGGAAATTCTATCACATTTACAATGAAAAAATCTTACTTTTTGCATATTAAACAATTCATTCTCCTGCTAAGCATCTTCATTTGTTGTAATGGATCTTCACAGGCACAACACAGGTCTGACTCCCTAAAACAAGCAATTAATTCATCCAGGCATGATACTATCACAATACAGTCATTGCTGGAATTAGGGGCTCAGTATGAAAACACCGTACCCGACACGGCCTTATTTTATTATCAGGAAGCCCTTAGTATAGCTGTTAATTGTGACAATAATGATTTTATCTCCCAATGTTACAGAAAGATAGGGACAATTTACCATTATCAGGGTTTTAATGACAAAACAATAGAATTCTGTTTAAAATCTCTTAAAATATCAGAGGAACTGGATGATAAAGGAGGCATTGCAAGTTGTTTCAACATCCTTGGCATTGCATATGGGTACCTGGGATTATATAATAAGTCATCTGATTATTTTTTTAAATCTCTTTCAATTGCTGAAGAACTTGGCGATAAGAGCCTGATAGCAAACTGTTACAACAATCTGGGCATCATTTTCCACGACCAGGGTTTTTTCGATAATGCAATTGAATATTATCTGAAATCACTGGAAATAAATAAAGAACTTTCCAATAAGCCGGGAATAGCTTCATGTTATAATAATATTGGAACCGTATATTATGATGATGGTGCTTCTGTTAAAGACGTAAAGGAAAAAACCAATAAATACAATAAGGTTATTGAATATTTCTTAAAGTCCCTGGGTATTGCAGAAGAAATTGGTAATAAACGCATTATATTATCATGTTATAATAACATGGGCCAGGTTTATGAAAACTTAGGAACAGAAAAGGAAAACTCAGAGCTTAAAGAAATCATGTACAACAAGGCAATTGAATATTATAATAAATCGCTATGTATTTCAACTGAAATTGACGATAAAAGCTCAACATCTTTTACCTATGTTAATATTGCCTCTCTTAATATTAAACTTGCCGGATTGAGTGGAATAACTGAGGTCCAAAGGCAGAACAACTTTTCTAAAGCTATTGAATACGGAAAAAAATCAATGACGCTTGCTGATGAGATCAATGCTTTCCAACAAAAAAACCATGCTGCAAATATTCTTATGGATGTTTATACCAGAATTGGTAAATATAAACTTGCAGTTGACTATGCTGACATTTATATCGCTACACTGGACAGCCTGTTTAAAGAAGAAAAAACTATGGTTATTCAGGAAATGACCACAAAATATAAAACAGAAAAGCAAAAACAACAGATCAAACTGCTTGAAGAAGAAAACAGAACAAAGCAGCAAAAGATCAGAGCCCATAATTACTTATTACTATCACTTACATTATTATTTGTTATCATTATTGGGTTTGCATATTCTTTAAGACAAAAAGCAAAACAACGCTTGCATCAAATGGAAAATGAACTTCAGAAATATATGCTCCTGATCAAAAATTACAATGATGCCTCTGAATCAGAGTCTCAACGACTAGCAGAAAAATATGATCTTACTGAACGGGAAACTGAGGTTTTAGAACTTTTATGCCATGGGACATCATATGCAAGGATTGCCAACAACATATTCGTTTCAACAAACACCGTAAAGTATCATATTAAGAACATCTATTTAAAACTTGATGTGAAAAATAAAATCGAAGCTTTAAATAAACTCAAAAGCATTTAAGCTCACACCATATTAAGATCACCACAACACACTCTTGTAATACATCCTTCCATTAAAAATCCATTTATGCAAAAACTACCCAAAAGGGTGGCTCAGGATATAATTATTATGTTAATATTTGTATCTTAACCCGATAAAAATGAAAGATTATTAATAAAAGTCATTATGAAAAGTATCACCAAAGTATTCCATTCGATAACAGCTATCATGCTGGTCTCTACCCTTGTAAGCGGGCAATCAGTGACTTTAAACGATCACCAGCAAGTTCAATTGTTGCATAAAAAATTATCTAAAGATGTAAAAGCAGGTGTTGAGCCAGTCGTAACTGCTGTTCAATCTGATTATAATCACAAACAAGCTGCCACATCTGACAAATCAGCCAGTATATTATATGAAAATGGTCCTATTACTACGCATCCTGGAGCCGGATCTGGCGGCTCAGACTATAGCGAAGTACAGGATATTACATTAGGCTTAAGCGCTTATGGCTTTGCTTTTAGAAAGGGAAACGAATTTATCAATCATTCCCTTGCCGATGATTTTGAGGTGACTGAGAATTGGCTTGTTTCCACAATTACATTTTATGGTTACCAGACTTCCGTTGGCCCGCCCTCAAGCTTCACTGATGTTCGATACAGGATTTATGATGGTGATCCACGTGATAGCATCAGCACGATAATTTTCGGTGACTTTATTACCAACAAACTTATCACCACCCATTGGATGAATGTTTGGCGTACCCTGGAATCAGCACCGGAAGAAAACCGCCCCATAATGGAAATCATAGCTGATGCAAGCGGCCTCGTACTTTCTCCGGGAACATATTGGATTGAGTGGCAGGGATGGGGGTATGGCAATAACGCCTCCCATAATTTTGTTTATGCACCTCCTGTAAGCATCCTGGGACAGGCTACAACAGGTAATGCCATACAATATACCTCAGTTACTTCAAGCTGGCAAAACACTACATCGGGAAATGATGACTCACAAGGACTTGCATTTATGTTTGAAGGTGCTTCAGGATCACTGGCTACCAACGACTTAACCGCATCAGACATTATCTCTCCGGTGAGTGCCTATGGACTTGGACAGGAAGAGCTTAGCATAATGATCTACAACTACGGTACTGACAACCAAAGTGGTTTTGATGTTTCTTACACCATTAATGGTGGAGACCCAATTATTGAAACTGTTAATGAAACAGTCCCGCCAAATGGTTCATTGGTATTTACTTTTGCTGCCACAGCAGACCTTTCTGAGTTTGATAATTACAGCTTAGAAGCTTGTACCATACTGGCTGGTGATGAAGACCCCGCCAATGATTGCACCTCTAAAAATGTAACAAACATACATGGCATTACTGTATATCCGCAGATGGCTGATTACTGGACAGGAAGCACCAACAGTAATACAAAAACAGAGACCAGTCTGGCTCATGCTTCGGGAGGCAACACAGAAGCGGGGTGGATGAAATTCGACATTTCATCTGTTCCCGACGGTGCCACCATAAACAATATTACTTTATTCGGCTTTATCTATGATACCAGATGGCCCGAATGGAGTATTACACCACTGACAAAAGATCCTGTAACAGGTAGCGCTGCTGAATTATGGAATGAAATTCAAGCTGGTTCCGGAATTGGGCCAGCTTATCTTTATAATGAAGAAAGCGTATCTTTTTCATCCGGCTGGCATGCCTGGGAACTTGGTATATCCGCAATTGCAGACTTTACAAATGCTGTATCACAAGATTGGTTTGCGCTTGGCTTTTACAATATGGCTGGGAATCAATATTTTCCTGTAAAAATGCACGGATGGGATGAAAATAATATTCCTTATATCGTAGTAGATTATGAAGATGACGTAGCCATTAAAGAAAATGCCCCTCCTGTACTTACGGTATTCCCTAATCCTGCAAAGGATGTAGTTAACATAGAGGCAGCGTCAATTATCAAAACGATTGGCATTTATAATCAAACCGGACAGCTGATAGCTACCGAACAGCTTATGGATAAACAAAAACAAATTAATGTTTCCCAATATGATCCGGGCATTTATCTGCTAAGAATAGAAACAGTATCAGGATATATATCCAGACGTATAATCATCCAATAGGTCAGCGACAATAAACAATTTACATATTACAAAACTGCTATGAAAAGGACTTTCAGCACCTTCAATTCAATCTTAGTTTTAATCCTGCTATCAACCGCAGTATATGGTCAACCAAAGTCGTCTGATCTGCAAAAGAAAGATATCCTGACGAAGCATATTGCATCACTGCAGGACGTAGAGCCTGGTATCACTCCCGTTAGTATTACGGGCCAGCCTGAGTTTGATTATACTCGGCTTGTGACTTCTGATGCCACAAAGGGCATCCTTTACGAAAATGGACCTTTTATCACCCACCCCGGTGCCGGCTCAGGAGGATCTGACTATAGTCAGGTTCAGGATAACTCTCTGGGATTGATCACCTTCGGCTTTGGAATGCAGATAGGTTCTCAGAACAGACTTGCCGATGACTTCATCGTAACAGGAAATTGGATTGTTTCAACAATTACATTCTATGGTTATCAAACAGAATCCGGTCCCCCTTCAACCATCAATGAGATTCGTTTCCAGATCTACGATGACGACCCCAGTGCAGGTGGCACCATAATATATGGCGATATGACAAATAATAGACTGATTTCCAGCAGCTGGACGAATGTTTGGCGTGTTCAGGAGTCGGACCCTGTTGAAAACCGCCCCATCATGGAGATCGTTGCTGATGCCAGCGGCCTTGAACTTCTCCCCGGTGTGTATTGGATTGAATGGCAGGCAGGAGGCTCAGGCAACTCAGGCCCCTGGGCCAATGTTATTACTATTCTGGGAGAGACCACAACAGGAAACGCACTTCAAAATAATAATGGGGATTGGGTAGAAATCCTGGATGGTGGACTGGAAACACCACAGGGATTCCCATTCATTATTAACGGCTCCTTTGGCCCCCAGGATGATAATGATCTGGCCATTGCCAAAATTCTCGCACCCACTTCCGGTTATGGAATGAATGTTGAAGAGGTTACTGTCAGAATTGGCAATTACGGAAATAATGACCAGAGTGGCTTTGATGTTAGCTATACCCTTGACAGTGTGACAGTAGTAACAGAAACTGTTAGTGATACAGTATTTGCCAATACAATCTTTGAATACACCTTTACTCAAACAGCAAGCTTTTCCACATTTGGCGATCACGTTCTGGAAGCTTGTACTATGCTGGCCAATGATGATAATCCGGATAACGATTGCAATACTGAGACTATTGAAAACGCTCAGGGCATGGCAGTCTTCCCTGACGACAAAGAGTATTGGACAGGAACTACAGATAGTGTTACTAAAACACAAAACAGTTTAGTGCATTGCCTGGGTGGGCCAACAGAAGTGGGTTGGATGAAGTTTGATCTTTCTGAAGTGCCTGATGATGAACCAATCACTGCCGTTACTTTTGTGGGGTATGTAAATGAAACCCTCTTCCCGTTCTGGAGCATCTCTCCATTGCTCAGTGACCCTCTATCAACGTCCGCACCGGATCTGTTTACAGAAATCCAGGCCGGGCTTAGCTCCCAAATCGCATACTCATACAACAATGAAAATGCAACTTTCTCTCCCGGATGGCATGCATATCAACTGGGAAACGGCGTTCTTACAGATATTAACAATGCAGTGGCAAATGATTGGTTTGCAGTTGGCATTGCCAGCAGGGACAACGATCCCTTTTTCTTCCTGAAATTCGATGGGTGGAATGAAGCCAATATCCCTTATCTGATCGTGTATTATGGAGATAGTGCTTCACTTTGTGAACCTGTTTATACAACAGGATGTGAATATGGCGATGGATTTGATGACTTCATCATGGAAGAGATTGTCAATTTAGAAACAGGCTGTGAAAATAATGCAGGGCCTGGCTGGAGTGAGTACTTTGATCTGGGGCCTGCTACCCTGGAGCCGGGTGAAACCTACACTGTTTCAATGAAAACACATTATACACTTAATTATGCAACAATCTGGATCGACTTTAATGATGATATGATTTTAAGTGACTATGAAAAAATAATTTCAAACTTTGTCTTTCAGGACACTGGTGTATTGTGCCACGCACAATTTACCATCCCCTATGATGCAAACCCCGGATTACATCATATGAGAGCCCGGACAAGATTTAACAATGGGTGCAACGAGCCCTGTGACATCTATGATTTTGGTGAAGCAGAAGACTATTATGTGCAAATCACCGGCTCAGTCGGCGAATGTGAAAACTTTTTATATCAAACAGAAATTTATCCAAACCCAGCCACAGATTTAGTCAACGTAAAATCAGATCACCTTATCACTGAGATTTCCGTTTACAGCTATAACGGACAGATTCTTGCTTACGAGCAAGTGGATAAAAGACGTGTTCAGATAAATACTGCTCACTATAATCCCGGAATCTACCTGTTCAAAATAGAATCAGACAAAGGAATAATCACGAAGCGGATTATCATCCAATAAGCAAAATAGAATAGCGGGGAATATCTATTATCACATAGTTTCTCCGGCAGTACGCTTTGTTTTAAACTCATTAAGGTTCAGGGTGAGCGTAATGTGGTTTGGTGATCCCGCCAGGTGATATCTTGAGCGAGCGTAGCTGAAATGAAATTTGGATATCCTGAGGCCTACACCCCATGAAAAACCTACTGTTGACATCTTTGTCTGCACACCATTATCCTGACGCCGCCCGTAATTATATCCTCCTCTGAGGCTGAGGAAATCTGTAATATTGAGCTCGGCACCCATCACGATATGCATCATAAAATTATCGGCAAATCCGGCAACACCACTTTGCTCCTGCACCTCACCCGTGATAGGGTCAGTGTTTTGTGCCTGCACCAACGGATCTTCATAAGTAAGATTCCACCTTTCCATATTATGATAGAGGAAAGAGAACTTCAGTGGCAGGTGGGCCAGCCCTTTCGACATCCCAAGCTGCAGTTCCATGGGCAATGGATGTGACTGCCCGCTATAATAGCCCTTTAACATCAGCCCGATATTTCTGGCAATCATTGAAGCAACAAATTTTCTTTCTTCATGAATGTAGGAGCCTGCAACATCCACGGCAATGCCAAATGAGCTGTATGCTTCGAAAGAAGAATAAATGCCCTTGAAGTTGGCCCCTATGCTCCAATGTGGATTTAATCTTCTCCCCCACCCTATATTCAGAGCGTACTCACCGGCAGAAAATGTGCCATTACGCTGCCCGGTCTCATCTGCACGGTCAAACTTCCCATAATTGATAAACTGCATCGTCGCCACAAAAGAACCAAGCTTTTCAAAATGCCGTCCATACTGGGCATATCCGTAGTTAATATCAGTATAATAATCAACAAAGCTAAAACCAAGCTTATGATGCATCTGTTCGCTTATCAAAGAAGGATTTGCCAGGCTCAGCGTGATGTCATCATCATAAATGGCCAGGTACTCCCCTCCCATGGCAGCAATACGTGCCGAGACAGGAAGATTCAGAAATTCATACGTGCTTTCACCTCCGATCTGTGCATGTGTGGTGGATGTGAGAAAAAGAAATAAAGCCAGGATCGCTAATAAAAGATATCTGTTTTTCACTTGAAGAGGCTTAGATATTATATAATATTATTAAGAAACGCTTATCGCAGTATATTATTTCTTAGCAGACGGGAAAAGTTCTGAAAAGATGTCCAAAAGTACGAAAAAGAAGACGGAATCTGATATCAGATATCGTTAATCATTAATCTCTGTTCCTGATCAGATTCAATGCACTTCCCGCTTTAAACCACTCAATCTGGTTTTCGTTATAGCTGTGGTTAACCGGGAATGTGTCGGATGAGCCATCGGCATGATTCAGCGTCACGCTGAGGGCTTTGCCGGGGCGAAAATCCGTTAGTCCGTTGATGTCGATACTGTCAGCTTCCTGCACCTTGTCGTAATCTGATTTATCGACAAAGGTGAGGCCAAGCATCCCCTGCTTTTTAAGGTTGGTTTCGTGTATCCTTGCAAATGATTTAACCAGCACTGCTTTCACGCCCAGGTTGCGGGGTTCCATGGCGGCATGCTCCCTGGAAGATCCTTCACCATAGTTCTCATCACCAACAACCACGCTGCCCGGGCCATTGGCTTTATAATATCTGGCTGTATCCGGCACGGTATCGTATTCACCGGTTTCCTGGTTCTTAAGCTCGTTCGTTTTGTCGCTGTATGCATTTACGGCACCTATCAGCATATTATTGGATATGTTATCAAGATGACCACGATAACGCAGCCATGGACCTGCCATGGAGATATGGTCGGTAGTACATTTTCCTTTGGCTTTTATCAGGAGGTTCAGGCCTGAATAATCCTGTCCGTTCCATGCCTCAAAAGGTGTTAAT
>JBDLIJ010000049.1:0-16825 GCA_039714935.1 Bacteroidota bacterium
AGGAAAGGCAGTAAGGGTGAAAATATTGGGAATGGAAATGAAAAAGCAATTAATCAGCTGATTGCCCATCACTCTATCATTTTTGAACCCGATAAGCTTCGGCTGTGGATCAGCACCGCTCCATGGCAAGTGGGAGCCTATCTGTGCTACGACCTTGACAGTATTTTTCAGGCTTCAGCAAGCAGAAAAGACCGAAGAGAGATCTATCTGAAAGATATGCAGATCCCTGAAGATCCATTTCTCTCAACAAAGGAATATCAGGACTTTCTGCAATTCAAAAAACTACTCGGCATCTATCAGGATGCCGTTAAAAAGGGAAAGCCAATACCAGACGAAGAAAGCACAAGAGAAAAATTTATCGCCTCAAATCCTGATTTCTTCCAGGTATATTATACCATCGGCCGGTATTTTCAAGACCAGGGTGATCAAGAAACTGCTGCAAAATATTATACCTTAGCAGTATCAAAAGAGGTAGCATCAAAAACAGAACGAGAGAACATCAGGCAGAGAATGGAAGAATGTATTGATGAATGATCACATGAAACACATTCCTCACATAGAAACCCTTCCCCAGGAAAAGATCAGGGCTTTTCAGGGCAGACAACTGAAGGAATTCCTGCAGTATATCAGCACCCATTCGCCCTATTATTCCAGGATTTTCAGAGAGCGGGGCATTGATATTACTACGATTAACAGCCTGGATGATCTTCCGGGCCTCCCCCTTACGAACAAAGATGACCTTCAAAAATATAATGATGAATTTATCTGCGTGCCACAGGAAAAGATCATTGATATGATCACCACTTCAGGTACGCTTGGCGATCCGGTAACCTTTGCCATGACCGATAAAGATCTCGACAGGCTGGCTTATAATGAATCCCTTTCATTATCCTGTGCCGGAACGGATGAAAGGGATATCTTTCAGCTGATGACCACCATCGACCGTCGGTTTATGGCAGGCCTGGCATATTTCCTGGGTGCACGACGCCTGGGCGCCGGTATCATCAGGGTGGGTAACGGCATGCCCGAACTGCAGTGGGACACCATACTGCGAATGAAACCAACAGCCTTTATTGTGGTACCTTCATTCCTGCTAAAGCTGATTGAATATGCCGAACAACATAATATTAACTACCGTAACAGCGGTGTTCAGAAAGCCATTTGTATTGGTGAGCCCCTGAGGAATCCGGATTTCTCCCTGACAACCCTGAGTGAAAAAATTCTTAAAAAGTGGGATATAGAACTCTATTCCACTTATGCTTCCACTGAAATGAGCACTGCTTTTACAGAATGTTCTCATGCTGTGGGCGGGCATCAGCATCCCGAGCTTATTATTACAGAATTTCTGGATGAAAACAATATGCCCGTTGGGGAAAATGAGGCTGGTGAGGTTACAGTAACAACTTTGGGGGTAGAAGGAATGCCGTTGCTGAGGTTTAAAACAGGAGACATCTGTTATCATTATTCGGAAGCATGCGCATGTGGCAGGACCACCACACGGCTTGGGCCTGTTATCGGGCGCAAAAAACAGATGATAAAATTCAAGGGCACAACCCTATATCCGCCGGCCTTATTTAACATACTCGATAATATTGAGGACATCGGGAACTATGTTGTTGAAGTATTTACCAATGAGCTTGGAACAGATGATATACTGGTCAGAGTGAACACAGAAAAAGATCATGATCAGTTTACAGCAAAACTAAAAGATCGTTTCAGGGCAAAATTACGTGTTGCACCCGGCATTATTTTCGACACGGCAGAGCATATTGAAAAAATAAGATTCCCCGAGGAAAACAGAAAAGCCATAAATTTTATTGATAAACGAAATAAGTAATCACCGTAAAATCTGGCATCTTCTTTGTGAAATTATATTGAATCAAATAGTATTAATCAATACCCAATAAGAGCGTCATGAAAAAATTACTTCTATTAAGCGGAATTATCCTGGCATTGTCATTTGCCGGCAACACTCAAAACACTGCCTCAGATATTTATAAAGCGGATCATGTAACATGGTACGGACTCGATTTTTCAAATGTAAAACTAGTCGGATCAGCAGGCTTTACCAATCCTTCAGATATTAAGTATCGTTTCTTTAAAGCCTGGAATGGATTGTTTATGTCAGAGCCCGATAAATATAATGTTGCTAAATTCTTTCACCTGAACTCAGTGAAGAATGATATCAGCATTGTATCAGAACGAAATGAATTACCTGATGTGGATGAGTTGGTGGTTGAAAACAGTTATTCTTTTGACAAAGAAAAAGTTAAGTCAATTATTGCTGAATATAATACAGCAGGTAATGAAGGAATAGGGCTTGTTTTCATCATGGAAAGTTTCAACAAATATGATGAACAAGGCTATATATGGGTTACTTTCTTTGACATTGCAACAAAAGAAGTGTTACATACCGAACATTTCGGTGGTAAGCCCGGCGGGTTTGGAATTCGCAATTACTGGGCAAGGAGTTATTACAATGTGATGGTATACATAGACAGGTCTGTGGTAAAAAGGTGGAAAAAAGAGTTTCAATCAAATTAATTAGCAAAGCCGATACCAATCAAGCTAATGTTTTGAGATAATGGCTGGCTACAATTCTGATAAAATCACTTTATTTGTAATGTGAAATTTTAAATATTATGAAAAGGCTTAAATATTTCATCTTTTTTTTAATAGCAGTTCTTATAGTCCCTGTTCTTTCTGCCCAGGACTCCGACTTTTTACTTGATGAACGGGATAATAACATCTATCTTATACAGAAATTCGGTAATCATTGGTGGATGTGTCAGAATCTCAAATATGATGTCGGAGAAGGATCTTCCTGCTATGAAGATGATGAAAACAATTGCATGCTTAAAGGAAGATGGTACACCTTTGAAGCAGCAAAAAAGGCATGTCCGCAAGGGTACCGGCTACCAAGTGATGATGACTGGAAAGCACTTGAATCTTTTGTTGGCATGGAAGAGGCTGATCTTGACAAACGATATAACAGGAATACGGGTACGGTAGGGAAATTATTAAAAATGGATGGAGGCCATGGATTTGACGCTGATTTTGCCGGTATCAGAAATCCAAAAATAAGCGACTCCTACATGGAAACACATGCATATTTCTGGACCTCCACTGAATTGGATCAGGAGAATGCCTGGTCGCGGGTGATGGAAAAAACAAAAGATGGTGTTGACAGACAGATCATTACAAAATCTGTTAGTCTTTCTGTCCGCTGTGTCAAAGATGCCAGTGTTGAATCAAAATAATTACAGCTTTATGATTGCTCCCTGGAAAGGAATGCAAGTATTTCTTCGGCACTTTCTTCCACATCATCATTACGAATATCGATAAGCATCACCTCCCCAACATTCCATTGGCGGATGGCTTTTTTTAATATCTGTTTTCGTACTACCCATAAATGCGGTACGCCGAAGTTATTCACCAGTCGCTCAATCTCTTGCGCCCATCCTTTCCCCTTTAATTCTACCGGCCCGATCTCATCAATTACGATCAGTTGTGTGTTTGCCGCATCAATATTATTTAAGACTTTTTCTCCAAATCTTTGTCCCTCAGCGCTAAAATAATACTTCCCGTAGCGGTAGCTGTCAGGTAGTTTTTTATTGCGTATATATTGAATAGTATCTCCCGAATTGAGATCGGTGAGATCGTAGCCTGTTCTACCTGTATCATCATGCACTCCTTTGGCAATCAACCCACTCATGGATAAATTCTTTGCTTTTAGAAGAGATATAAGTTGCAATAAAAAGCCAGTCTTCCCTTCCTGAACCTCACCGGTAAGGATGACAACACTCGTTTGGTTATTTAACTCATTTTTTAATGCAGGATAAACATCCGCTGCCTTCCTTACTATGAAGCCAAGAGACTCGATTGGTTTTGCCACAAGTTTTCTGAGTCCGGGCAATGAATCGATGATGCCCGGCAGTACAGAAAATGCCAGGCCTACGGAATGATAGACATTTGCAAATCCATGGTGATACAATACTGTCCGGATGATAGGATTACGCAATTCCCGGCTGAAAGCAGCAAAGCCGGTAAGTATCACAATGGCCCTGAGGTTCATCTTTAAGCCAACTATCAATCCCTCTGCATCCCACAGGTTGCCTTTAGAAAGGCCATTCCAGAACACAGCAGCAAGAATGGTAATGGCCATGAACCAGATCCAGAATGATGGTTTTCGGAAAGAACGCATCCCTCCCTTATAAGCATAGAGGCAATAGCTGGCATAGGCAAGTGAAGGAATCAGTGAATATAAAAATGGTAGAATATTTATCAGATAGAGGCATCCTACTATACAAATAATATGAACTAATAATAACCAGGGAGAGGACTTTTTCTCATCTGATTGTTTAAAAAATGATGCTGTTTTATCAGGGAGGATATCATGTCCGGCCTCTGTCTTGATCCGGATTGCTTTTTTACCTCCCAGGTACCCAAGAACAGCTCCAAGCAATCCTACCACTACATACGCCAGCATGATGATGCTTATCAGCAGAACAGGATCTCCTTCCGTCATTCCCAGTTTTCGAATAATATATAAATATAGTTGCTCCACAATGATCACCAGGTCAAAACCATATGTGATCAGCAGGCTTACGATCTTGTGTAATAGGGCGCTGAGTACCGCCAGGGCTCCTCCTACCAGGTATCCCAGGATATTTCTGCCCAAAAGGATGATAAACAGTTCGATGATGATAGCTTCGGTAAAAATCCCGACCATCGGCCCGAGGATGATGGCGCTGGGTGAGATAGATTTCAGCAGCGCAGCGATCAGGCCTGCCCGCCAAACCAGGCCTTTGCTTTTCCATACCTGCACAAAAGCAATGATAAGCCCCACACTGGCAAATGAGAGCATGGTACCTGCAAAAGGAACGCGCAGGTTATGAAGAAAGCTCCCGATTATAATCTCAAAAGAAGCCCATAAGCTTCCAACTACAGCAGCCTGCAGCCATGTTTCACTCAGTCGGTTAGTATATCTTTCAGACATCAGTAAAATAAATATTAGCGAATTTATTTTAAATAAATGAAAGATGAAAATATAAATGACCTCACAGGTTGGGGACCTGTGAGGTTGTATTTATTTTTTGGTTAATGATATGTTCCGCTAAAAGACCAAAAAAATGTTGATAAATCTCCATTGAAATCCATTTCATAATTTGCCCTGGATACCATTCCTTTCACAACACCTGATTTCCCCTGTCCGAGGACCAGTGCTTCTGCTGTACAGGGTACCAGTCCATCTCTAAGATCATACCCTTCATAGGCATATATATATCCATGCCATGACATTTTCCACGTTCCAATGTCACCATCCAGATTCAGGTCAGTTTTTCCCCAAACTTTTGCTGTCTTTCCATCTGGATCAATCAACCAGGTTTCATACCAGATTGATTGGCCGGTATAATAAGGATCATCCGGATCAGGGTTTTCATACCATTCGGCAATCATCCCGCTTATTCGCACCATACCATTAGGTAAAACAGTTACGATTCCCGGGTTGATCGTTGCAACCGGTGTGGAAACACCTGCAAATTCAACAGGTTCTGCTTTTAAATAGACCTCCTGCTGCTTAAGTTGTTCAGTGTCGGTTAACTTGTCTTTCTGGCAACCAATAAATATCATGGTTGCTCCAAGCATCAGTAAAATTAAATTTAGTCTTTTCATAATTTTTTCTTTTTTGGGTTTAATTAATTTATTGATATCCTGAATATATCAGGAACATTATCACGTTAATCACTCATACCAGGAATAACAATTACTGTACTCAAACTGGTATTGAACCAACAGTTAATTAAGAAATAATTTGGTAGGATGAAACACTTCAATTCTCTGCTCTGATGTAAATATAGTGAATATATCGTGGTTTGTCAAATTGAGATACTGAGAACGGAGGTTAATTCAGTGCAATGTTTGACCTTGAAAACCTGGCAAGTTTGCATCTCCAGGCATGTGGTAGCAAAGATCTTGGTGCCAAGTGGCTTGAATGATGATATCCTAATGATTAATCATTCACCTCCTAGGCACCTGGCACCATGCACCTGATTTTCATGCATCAAAATTTCACCTCCTCTCCTATCCCTTTATTAGCAATGGTTTCAGAAAACGTGTCCTAAAAATGCCGGGGCCGAATGTCAAAGAAGATATAAAGAAAGTCAATTAAAAAATTTCAACAATTCAAAAAAAAATGAGACCCGAAACTAATCGGATCTCATCACATTTCTTTAATTGTACCTACTGCTTAATAATCTTTCCAGTAGCATTATTTTCTTCTGCTATGAGCCGATAATAATATATTCCCGATGGTAGGCCTTCAGCATTCCAGCTAAGCCTATGGGTGCCGGCAGTAGTGTATCCTTCCTCTATTGTTTCTATTTCCTGACCAAGGTAGTTGAATATTCCTATTTTTATAGAAGCTGGTTCTTTAAGCGTATAATTTATAAAGGTTGTATTTGTGCAAGGATTGGGAGCAACATAAGTATCTATGACTTCTGTATTCCTATATTCTACAGTCCAGGGATTTATATCTGGAAAATAACACCAGGCATAGCCAATTTCATAATTGTTCCATCCTGATGTGTTATTGATACCGCTATAAAACATTCTTAATGTATCATTAACACTATGCACAGCTGCCATCCTTACCTCACGACTATCCCAACTGCCTGCCTGGCCTATATCCAGGACACATAAATCATCATTTCCCACAGTCCAGTTGATGCCGTCAGGAGAAGTTGCGTAACCAATTCTAAAGTTAAATGGGGATTGAATTCCGTCCCAGCCAGAAAACCACAAATAATATTGACAGATGCCATCTTCATCGCACAAGTACTGTACACAATCAGAAATGTTCCACGTGTTATAAAAGCTCCCTGATGGGCCAGTATTCATCACAGGCAAGGGGTCTTTTTCCCAATCTACACCATTAGTTGATGTGGCATGGCCTATGCCACAATCTGCATACAGTGAAGGACCTTCAAAGCCATGAAACCACATATGGTATACACCGTCATTAAAATAAACAGCAGGTCCTACTACTCCCTGGGCATCCCAGGTACCGCTAGTTCCTTCTAGCACCGGATCTTCGGCGACAATCCAATCCTCTAAAGATTCATCATAATAAGCATATCCTACTGCCATATCAATATTGAATCCATCGGAAGAGCCTGTATACCACATTCTAAGAGTATCGTTAACCCGTAACACGGTCCCTGGCCCTTTATAAGTTTGCCAAGATCCCCCTTCATTGCCTTCAATTTCTTTTTTTAAACTAATTACCCAGTTAATACCATCGTCCGATTCAGCATATGCCACTGAAGTCGAACTTCCATCTACACTTGAGTACCAGATCTTGTATATATTGTCTTCATATAAAACTGCCGAATAAAATGCACCTTCCCCCCAAAGTGGAGATGATAAAACCGGATTCTCTTCATATTTGGTCCAATCATTTGGTTGAGCAATAGCCAGAATTGAACAAAATAGAACTATTCCAGGTACTGAGATCATTTTTATTACTTGTAGATTTTTTCTCATAAAGTACTCCTTTCATTGTTATTAATTTTGAAATAAGCTTATTCATATTTTCATACCTTCAAAATTAGAAAGAGGAGTCACCAGTATGCCACCAGCTATGTTCCAAAATTCCGCAATTATGTTCCAATAGCTTAAGAAAAAACAAAAGAAAAAGAATGTAATTATCTGATTTTCTGAACTATGAATCAAACTCAGAAGGTAGCATGCCGAATTCTTCCTTAAAACACTTAGAGAAGTACGCAGGATTGTTGAAACCAACTTGAAAAGCTATTTCAGTAACATTTCCTGCTTTCTCTTTTAGTAATTCAGCAGCTTTTCTCAATTTTATGGACCTGATAAATAAGCTTGCCGACTGGTTCAACAACGATTTAAGTTTCCGATGAAGTTGTGTTTTGCTCATGGCAAGTTCTTCCCTCAAGACTTCAATGGTGAATCCTTCATCATCCATATGATTATTTACAATATCAACAGCTCTATTCAGGAAATTTTGATCCATTGAAGTTAACCCGCATTCAGGCAGATTCAATACCTGTGATAAACCCAGCTGTCTGGCATTCTGAGTAAACCTTTCCCGTAACTTTTTTCTTTGGGAGATGAGGTTATTTATGCGGATATACAACTCCTGTTGATCAAAGGGTTTTGTGAGAAAATCATCGGCACCCGTTTCTAATCCTTCTAGCCGGTCTTCAATTGCTGCTTTAGCCGTTAACAGGATTACCGGAATATGGCTGGTACGTTCATCAGATTTTAATTTTCCGCAGAGCTCTATACCATCCATTACTGGCATCATCACGTCGCTGATTATCAGGTCGGGTATTTTATCAATGGCTTTCGCAAAACCCTGCTTGCCATCTCCAGCTTCCGTTAGCTGGAAATCACTAGATATGTTGGAACGGATATAATGGCGCATATCTTTGTTGTCCTCAACGATGAGCAGGTGTGGGAGATCATTACTGGCTGCTGGTTGCTGGCTACTTGCTCCCTCGATAGTGACATCAGATTCCAAAATCATATTTTGACTACTATCAATTGTCAACTGTATACTGCCAACATCTTCTATCTGTTCGCCGGAATCAATCTCCTCATCACTAAAATGTTCCCTGCCTAAAGGTATATAGACTCTGAAGGTAGTTCCCTTTTCAACTTCACTTTCAACAATTATTCTTCCATGATGCAACTCAACGAGTTCCTTTGTCAATGCAAGGCCTATTCCGGTTCCTTCCTGGTAATTGTTACTATCGTCATCAGCCTGGTAGAAACGCTCGAAGATGCGAGAGAGTTTTTCGGGTGGGATCCCAGAGCCAGTGTCGCAAACAAAAATTTGTACCCCCTCGGCTTCGCCTTTCCCCCATACTGGCAGGGGGGGATCAAGGGAAGGTAAATCTATACATATCTCTATCTTCCCCCCTTCTCCCGTATGCATAAATGCATTTGAGATCAGGTTAAAGAGTATCTTTTCATACTTGTCCTTATCTATATGTGCCTGGAGACTTTCTTCCTTAGATTTAAATTCAAGTTTGATGTTCCTTTGTTTAGCCAGTGATTCAAACGACTGGGTATAGCCTTTACTAAGAGCAACAATATCTTCTTCCTTTACCTTTAGTTTCATCTTTCCCGATTCAAGCTTTGAAAGACTTAGCAATTGGTTGATCAAGTTTTGCAATCGTCTTGCATTCCGTTGAATCATGTCCAGATTCTTTTCTGGTTCTTCATCTTTAATGAATGATCTCAGTTCCTCAAGTGGTCCAAGTATCAGGGTTAATGGAGTACGGAATTCATGTGAGATATTGGCAAAGAAGCGGGATTTCATTTTATCGAGCTCTTTTAACTTATCCGATTCAAGCTTATTCAGTTCAAGGTCATGCGTTAATTTTTGCTCTTTAAGCGTCGTTCTGATCCTTCTTTGCCTGATAAAAAGAACTCCCAATAATAGCAATATCACTAATAATCCACCAAGACCATAAACGAATATTTCTGATCGGTTAAGCCGCAGGTCCTTTACTTCATTTTCTTTAGCCAGCAGGGAAATCCGATTAGCTGTTTTCTCATCTTCTGACTCCGCTTCGAGCATGGCAAGCATAGTTTTATTATCCTCCCGGAAGAGTTCACTGGTTGCTTTCTCCTGCAAGATGTAATATTGCAATGCTTTGTGATAATCCCCTAGCTCATTGTATATGTGGTATAAATAATAGCAGGTCCACTTTTTGAATAACTTATAGTTATATATATTGATTCTTAAGGTTATGGGGTCATTATATAGAATTGATTGTTGGTTATAGGATTCCTCAGCTTCCTGCAGGCCTTTTTTAAACGTATGAATTGATCCCGAATAGTCTCCGGCCCTATACATCTCTTCGCCCTTAAGATAATAAATCCTAATCTTGCCACTATAATGATTTTGCGAGTCTGCTAATCTACTGGCAGACTCCATGTACTCAAGAGCCATCTTCAAGCTATCTTTTGATGAGGATATTCGTGAATAAGCATCTGCAAGAATAATGTATGCTCCCAACCCCAGGTGCAGATGATCAGGTTTTGGAGACTGTATGGATTCAAATATTTCAATCGCTCTTAGTCCATGTTTAATATTCTGGCTAACCAATTCCCTGTATGCGGGATCCTGGTTAAGTTGCTTAATAGAGAAAGCCAATATATTAGAGTTTGCAGCTATTAAATGGGTTGCATCTGGGTATTGACTGAGAAGATCGAGAGCCATGTACTGATAAAAAAAGGCAGAATCATATTTCTCAATCTGTGAATAGAATAGACCGGTATTGATAATTGCAAAGATTTCATTCCTACGGTTTGAAAGTTGTTTAAAAACTTTCAGTTCCTGTTTCGCGTAGGCTATTGCTTTGTCAAATCTGCCTACATGCATATTCGTGAAGCTGAGACAATCGAGAGTCATACCCATCTCTACACAGGGAGGAAGATTTTCATAAATCCTCAGGGCAGTGAGGAAATTTGAAAACGCTATTTTCAAACTGTCTTTGTACAAAAAGTTTCTTCCATTAATAAAGAAGGCATCAGCAATTCCTTTTTGATAATCCATTGTTTCTGCAAGTATTCTTGCCTTATTCACTAAATCTATGCTGCTATCAGGATCAGATTTACTCATATCCAGTGCTATCTTATTCATTGCATCAATTTTTTCTGCACCAGTCAATTGGGGAAGGACAGATCTCAGACTGTCGGCATTGATGTTATCTATTTCTTTAAAAAACTGTGAATAGGATAGCAAAGGCAACAAAAAGAAGGTATAAAGTATGAGAATCTTTACTCTCATGATCGCTTGGGTTGTTGAGTAAAGATAATAACACGGAGGTCTTTATACAAATTACTTGCAGAAAGAGTATGCTAATATAGGAGAAACTCGATGAAGGTCCTTCCTCCCTTCGGTCGAATCTCACCTTCGTCAAGGCTTCGGTGCGCAAAGCGGAATGACCAGTAGAAGAAAATAACCAATCGTCATTCCCTGGCACCCGGCACCCTGTACCCCGAACCTATCTCAAACTCAGATGACATATAAACTGAAGACATAAATTAGTAAATTGCACAAAATTATCGTCCTGCATCCCTCATGCATCAAAACTTTCAAATTTCCAATTCATCCCTCCAATACCAAAAAGGGGCCGGTATATGTCCCGGCCCCCAGATAACCCTGATTAACAACCTGAGAAAATTTACAGGAAGTGTCTTTAATATTTTTATTAATGCAGCAGGCTGTCTGCGCTGCTGTGACTACAATACATAAATAATTGTGCCATATTTCACTTAATACTGTAAATCAAACTCTTACAATATATTTCGGATAATTCATACAGTATAAAAAGTGAACATTCGTACAAACAGTGAACGATGTCGAACAGCATCATTTAACCTTTTCCCTTTTCCCTTTCCCCTTTCCCAATTCAACTAACTCAACCAGTTCAACCAATTCAACCAGTTCAACCAATTCAACCAATTCAACCAGTTCAACCAAATTCTTATCTTTGGTACAAATCACAGATCATGAAAAATATCCTTCTCGTTTTACTATTGTCTGTCTTTATCTTGCCATTTGAAATTTCTGCCCAAAAAGAAGAAACACCTGAGCAAAAAGAAACACGCATGCAATGGTTTGCTGAGGCTAAACTCGGCATATTCATCCATTGGGGAATATATGCCGTGAATGGTATTGATGAATCGTGGTCGTTCTTTAATGGATATATCTCCCACGAGGATTATATGAAACAGATGGATGGCTTCAAAGCTAAAAAATATGATCCTGAATACTGGGCAGAGCTCATCAAAGAAAGTGGAGCTAAATATGCAGTCTTAACTTCCAAACATCATGATGGGGTGGCACTGTGGCCCACAAAATGCAATGAGCTTCACTTTAACAAAGATTATGTTAAGCCATTCATGAAAGCCATTAGAGATAAAGGGCTAAAGGCCGGCCTGTATTTCTCACTGCTCGACTGGTCACATCCCGATTACCCGAATTTTACCCGTGAGGTGAAGCGTTATGAGGAAGACTCAGTTCGCTGGAATAATTTCGTAACATTCAACTTCTGCCAGATAGAGGAGATCCTCAACAAGTATGATCCCGACCTCTGGTGGTTTGACGGCGACTGGGAGCAAAGTGCTGAAAAATGGAAAGCTCCGCTCGTAAGAGAGACCATCCTTTCTCATAGTCCCGGTGCCATCATCAATTCCCGCCTGCAGGGACATGGTGATTATGCCACCCCGGAACAGGGCCTGCCGATAAAAAAGCCGGAAGATGCTTACTGGGAACTATGCATGACCATGAACGACTCATGGGGATACCAGCATAACGATAACAACTACAAATCACCCAACCAGATCATCCGCATCTTTGTGGATTGTATCAGCATGGGAGGAAACCTGCTGCTGGATATTGGCCCAAAAGATGATGGGACAATTGCCGAAGAACAGGTGGAGATCCTCCAGGAGCTTGGTCGATGGACACATAAACACAGTGAAGCCATCTATGGAACAATAGCAGGCATCCCGCACGAATATTTTTACGGTCCCTCTGCTCTTTCAGCCGACAAAAAAACACTATATCTTTTCCTCGATGGCAAGCCCAGCGGCCCTGTCATGTTAAAGGGATTGAAAAATAAAGTAAACCGGATCTGGGTTGTGGGCAATGGCACAAAACTTAATTATGACATTAAAATGAAACAATACTGGAGCGAGAAGCCAGGCATACTTTATATTGATATTCCAGAGGAAGTACTTGATCCACAGCTAACGGTAATATCAGTCCTGCTAGATGCAGAAATCGATCTTTACAAATAATACCACACAACATGATAGCGAAAACCTTTACCTTGTTCCTTGTCCTTTTTTCCTTTTCCTTTTTCCTTTTGCCCTCTGCCTTTTGCCCTCTCTCGGCGCAGCATGGTGATCAGAAATATTATCCTGAAACCGACCCCCTGGTGCTTGAAAAGCTCGAGCAATGGCAGGACATGAAATTCGGATTGCTCATGCACTGGGGTGCATACAGCCAGTGGGGCATTGTTGAGTCATGGTCGATCTGTGCAGAAGACGAAAACTGGTGCCGTCGTAAATCCGACAATTATACTGAATACAAAAAAGAATATGAAAACCTGAAAACCACTTTTAATCCGGTGGAGTTTGATCCTGAAAAATGGGCTTCAGCAGCCAGAGATGCAGGGATGAAATATGTTGTTTTCACAAGCAAACACCATGATGGTTTTTGCATGTTTGATTCAAAATATACTGACTATAAGATTACCGATCCCGGCTGTCCGTACAGTACAAATGAAAAGTCGAATGTTGCTCTGGAAATCTTTGATGCCTTCCGTGAAGAGGGCATGTGGGCAGGAGCCTATTTTTCCAAGCCCGACTGGCATTGTGATGACTACTGGTGGCCGAATTTTGCCACTCCCGACAGGAATGTTAATTATGATATTAAGAAATACCCTGATCGTTGGGAAAACTATATACAGTTCACCCACAATCAGATCATGGAGCTGATGACGGACTACGGCAAAATGGACATACTATGGCTTGATGGCGGATGGGTTGCACCCATGAGCAATGAAAATCTCAAGGAAAGGATAAACAAGCCAGACTATAAGTTTATCCACTTCCAGGACCAGGATATCCGCATGGACGAACTGAAACTGAAAGCCCGTGAAAAGCAGCCCGGACTGATCGTTGTTGACAGAGCTGTTCCCGGCCCAAACCAGAACTACCTCACCCCCGAAAACCGTGTTCCGGATAAGACACTTCCATATCCCTGGGAATCCTGCATTATTGCCGGTGGTGGCTGGTCGTGGGTGCCCGATGCGAAATACAAATCAGGCCGTGAAGCCATCCATCTGCTGGTTGATATTGTCAGCAAAGGCGGCAACCTCCTTTTCAATATCGCCCCCGGTCCTGACGGTACATGGCATGATGAGGCTTATGAACTTCTTGCCGAAATAGGCGATTGGATGGAAGTGAATAACGAATGCATTTATGGCACCCGACCCGTAGCCCCATACAAGGAAGGCAGCGTTTGCCTGACCGGAGGAAAAGATGGCAGCACATTCATCATCTACCTTGGTGAGGAAGGAGAAGACGCTCCACCTCCCGTTATCAGCATGACCGGCTGGTCACCGCCTGAGGGTGCAGCGATCACCATGGTAGGGCTTGACGGATTGTTGAAGTGGGAAAAAGATGGAGAAGGATTTATTCTCAATGTTCCGCAGAAAGTACAGATCACACCACCTGCCAAGTATGCGTGGGTGTTTAAGGTTTATCCGAAATAGGTACAAAGTTCAGTGCTTCAGTGCTTCAGTGTTTCATGGTCTCACAGTTTCCAAGTCACAACCCAGCACCTATCACCTAAAACCTAAAACTTAAACATCTTTCCTTATATTTGTTCCCTATCATCCCGCCAGGGACTGAATATGTTTTACCAAAAACTAACAATATGGAATTAACCCGACTCTTTGACATTCTCGAATTGTACCGTACTGAATATGCTGGTAAGGACGATGCCTTTGCTAAAAATGTAGACGGCACATGGATTAAATATTCTTCTGAAGAATATATTGACCTATGCACAAACGTGAGTTATGGCCTCCTTGAACTTGGCCTTGAAAAAGGTGATCGCGTAGCTACGATCTCACAAAACCGCCCCGAATGGAATATGATGGACATGGGCATTGCCCAGGCCGGACTCGTGCACGTGCCTATATACCCTACCATCAGCTCAGCTGAACAGGCGTACATACTAAACCATTGTGAAGCCAAAGTGCTCTGCGTTTCTGATGCCATGCTCATGAAACAGGTGAAGCCTGTGCTGGAACAGATTCCATCATTAAAAGCAGTTTATACGTATAATGAAGTGGATAGTGAAAAGCAATGGCTGGAGCTGATTGCCCTGGGAAAAAGTGTTGCAGAGAAACATCAACAGACCCTCAACGACATTCAGCAGGCCACCAAACCAGAAGACCTGCTGACCATTATCTACACTTCCGGCACAACAGGAAACCCAAAGGGAGTTATGCTGTCGCATCATAACATGCTGAGCAATACCCTGATGTCTCGTCCAAGGCTTCCCATCAAACACCCCGAAAAAGCTATTAGCTTCCTGCCCCTCTGCCACGTTTATGAGCGCATGGTGAACTACATTTACCAGGTAAACGGTATTGGCATCTACTACGTGGAAAACCTCGCTAAAATAGGTGATTACGTAAGGGAGGTAAAGCCACAGATGTTCAATACAGTACCACGCCTGCTTGAAAAGATCTACGATAACTTCATTAAAAAAGGGAAAGACCTCACAGGCGTAAAAAAGATCATATATTTCTGGGCCGTTAAAGTAGCCCATCAATACAAAAAACCCGGGAAGAACAGCTGGTGGTATGAAAAAAAACAGGGCCTTGCTGATAAGTTAATATTCAAACACTGGCGTGCAGGATTGGGTGGTAATATCAAAATTATCACCTCAGGGGGATCTGCCCTGCAAGAAAGGTTGATCAGAATTTTCTGGGCTGCCGGCCTGCGTGTTTACGAAGGATATGGGCTCACAGAAACATCACCCGTGATCGCGGTCAACGACCCGAGGTCATATGACAGGGTCCGCTTTGGTACGGTCGGACCCATACTGGAAAACCTGGAGGTAAAGATCGCTGACGACGGCGAGATCCTTTGTAAAGGACCCAGCATTATGATGGGATATTATAAGGATGAAGCACAGACAAAAGAAACCATCAATGAAGAAGGCTGGTTGCATACAGGCGATATAGGCGTGCTGGAAGATGAATTATTCCTGAGGATCACCGACAGAAAAAAAGAGATCTTCAAAAACTCTGCCGGCAAATATATCGCCCCGCAGGTGATTGAAAATATCATGAAAGAATCATCGCTCATTGAGCAGGCCATGGTAGTAGGTGAAAATGAAAAATTCGCTTCAGCACTCATATCCCCTAATTTTGATTACCTCCACTTCTGGGCAAGCAAGCACAAAATACATTACAGAGAGAACAAAGACCTTGTCCGGCAAAAAGTTGTGATCAATCGCATGCAAAAGGAGATCAACAAAGTGAATAAACGCCTTGGACAGGTTGAACAGATCAAACGCTTCCGTATGGTATGCGACAGCTGGACACCGGAAAGTGGCGATCTCTCTCCCACCCTAAAGCTGAAAAGGAAAGAGCTTTATACTAAATATGATCATATATTGAAAGAGATTTATTCTGTGGGGGATAGAAACTAGCACCTCATCCCTGAGGAAAAGGGGTTGGGGGTTGAGGTGCATAAATTTCCCATACCTTTACTCCATGAGATATTACACCATATTCATATTTGCACTTTTTCTTGCTCCCGCTATTTCCGCCCAACCCGGCAACTGGCTCAAAGGATATACCGGCGATGTATCAGGCGAAATACTCACCTACCATGCACCCCATCCCGATGCGACAACATCCCTGCTCATCCGAAACCATGACGCTGCAAAATACATTGAATGGGAGATGGATGTAGTTCCGGCAGGCACTGATTGCAGTGAGTTTACCTTTGTCTGGATATTTGGTATTGATGTAAATGTGAATTCGTTTTCCTATAAGCTTTACCTTGATGATCAATATCTGCTGACATTTAAAAATCCCCGGGATACCCTTGTAAAAAAGTGGATTGTAGAAGGAAAAGATGGTTCCTCTCTGTCATTTAATGCCAGCCTGGTGGATAAATACGGTGACCTCATGGGTTATGCCTTTCTCCGGGTACCACAAAAATTATTACAGCAGGGACAGAAACC